>NZ_JAMQYE010000002.1:302839-605679 GCF_023721795.1 Zeimonas sediminis | reverse complement strand
AGTAGGACATCGTCAGGCACTCCTCTCCGACGCAAAAAAGCCACCCCACAGGGTGGCTTTTTTGCTTTCCGGGCGCGGCAGGGCGTGGCGTCGTAGGCGGCGTCGGCGCGGGCAACGGGCCGATTGGGCCCCGAAGGGCCTCGGCCTGGCCCCTGTCGTCAGGTAGCGGCCGACACCCCGGGCTTCACCGCCGCGTAGGGGGGCGTGGTGCCTCGCGCCGCAGCGCGCCTGACCGACTCGCAGAGCCAGTCGTGCCCGGGGCGGGTCGCCCTGCGGCGATGCCAGAGCATGTCGACGTTCACTCGGGGCAACTGGAAGGGCACCGGACGGGTCTCGAACGCGTAGCCCATGCCGGTCGATGCCAGGAAGTGGGCGGGAAGCACCGTCAGGAGGTCCGAGTTCGCGACCACCATGCCGGCGGTGAAGAACTGGTTGACGGTGAGCACGACGCGGCGCCTCCGGTTCAACGCGGCGAGCGCTTCGTCGACGAAGCCGACCGGGCGACCCGAGAAGCTCACCAGCAGGTGGTGTGCGTCGCAGTAGGCGTCGAGCGTGAGCTCGACCGAGGCGAGCGGATGGTCGCGACGCATCACGCAGATGTAGTCGCTGCTGTAGAGCTGCTCGGTGCCGAACTGGGCGAGCGCCTCTTCCTGCGACTCCACGGAGCCGATGGAGGCGATCGCCGCCGGGAAATAGCCGATCGCCAGGTCGATGTCCTGGGTCTCCAGCAACTTGCGCGGGTCGCGAGTGGTGAGCGGCAGGACCCGAAGCGAAACGCCCGGTGCCTCGCTCTCGATGATCGAGACCATCGCCGGCACGAGGAGCGCGGCGGTCGCGTCTGCCATCGCGATCGTGAAGCTCGCGCGCGATTCCGCAGCGACGAACTCCCCCGGGGCGAAGGTGTTGCGCAACTGCGTGAGCGCCTCGCGCACTGCCGGCCACCACTGGCGCGCCGCGGGAGTCGGCTCTACGCCATGGCCGGAACGCACGACGAGTTCGTCGCCGAGCGCGTCACGCAGGCGGCGAAGCGCGTTGCTGACCGCAGGCTGGGTCATGGCGAGATTGTGGGCCGCCCGGGTCAGGTTCCGCTCGGCCATGATCTCGTCGAAGACCCGAAGCAGGTTCAGGTCGAGAGTCCGGAAGTTCATCGGTGGCCCCAAAACATTCACCGAGGGAATGAATTATATGCCAAACATCAATTGGAAATATGGCCGGGGATGCCGATAATAGCGTCATACCGCAGCGCAACATTTCGGTCTCCGGCGCGGAAAGCCCGGATAGATCGAAGCGCAGCGAAGGAATTCGAACGGCGGCCGAGCCGACGTTCACCCGGTGTCTCCTCCTCCACCTCCTCGGTGGATTAAGCCCGAACCCCGAAAGCGGTTCGGGCTTTCTTTTTGTGCGGCCGGAAAGTGCCGACGGCGCTCCGATGCACTCCCGTCGTCGGCGCGGTGGCCTGCGGGCGCCGGGGCCGCATCGGCGCGCGGGCGGCGCAGCAAATGGGGCAGGAGCGGGGGCAGGAGCGGGGGCAGGAGCGGGGGCAGTGGCGGAGGGCTCGGCTCCGCTATAGTCTCGTTTTGCGTCGGATCGACGAAAATGAAGGAGACTTCCGCGATGAACGCCCCCGAGCCGCTCTGGCGGCCGACAGCCGAACGGATCGAGAACGCCGGGATCACCCGCTATCTGAGGTGGCTCGAGGCCGAGCGCGGCCTGGAGTTCGCCGACTACGAGTCCCTGTGGCGCTGGTCGGTCACGGACCTCGAGGCGTTCTGGGACTCGATCCGCGAGTTCACTGGGATGATCCTGCACACGCCGGCCAGCAGGGTGCTGGTCGAGCGCAAGATGCCTGGCGCCGAGTGGTTCCCGGGGGCGACGCTGAACTACGCGGAGCATGCGCTGCGCTCGGCGACCCGGCCGGATGCCGGGGAGCGGGTCGCGATCGTGTTCGAGTCCGAGCTGCGGCCGCGCACCGAGATCACCTGGAGCCGTCTCGCGGGCGAGGTCGGTGCGATGATCGAGGCGCTGCGCGAGCTCGGCGTGCAGCCCGGCGACCGCTGCGTGGCCTACCTGCCGAACATTCCCCAGGCCGCGGTGGCTGCGCTCGCAACGATGAGCCTGGGCGGCATCTGGTCCAGCACCTCGCCGGAGATGGGGCCGGTCAGCGTGCTCGACCGCTTCCGCCAGATCGCGCCGAAGGTCCTGTTCGCGGTCGACGGCTACCGGTACGGGGGCAAGGACTTCGACCGGCGCGAAATCGTCCGCCAGCTGGTCGCGCAATTGCCGTCGGTCGAGGCGGTCGTCTTCGTTCCCTACCTCGATCCGGGAGCGGAGCTCGACCTCACCGGCATCGAAGACCAGGGCGGCGCGTCGCGCGCCGTCGCGCAGCGCCGCTACGACGAAATCGTGGCCACGCTGCGTCCGCCCGCCTTCACGCCGGTGCCGTTCTCGCACCCGCTGTGGATCGTCTACTCGTCGGGCACCACCGGCATGCCCAAGCCGATCGTGCACGGACACGGCGGCACCGTGATCGAGTCGCTGAAGGGCGCGACGCTGCACACCGACATCGACGCCGACGACCGCTTCTTCTGGTTCTCGTCGACGAACTGGATCATGTGGAATTTCTGGCTGTCCACATTGATGACCGGCGCGACGATGCTGCAGTTCGACGGCAATCCCGGCTACCCGGACCCGACCACGCTCTGGCGGCTGGCGGCCCGCGAGAAGCTGAGCTTCATGGGCATCTCGCCGGCCTTCATCGGGCTGTGCATGAAGGCCGGCCTGAAGCCGCGCGAGCAGTTCGACCTGTCGGCGCTGCGCACGATCGGCTCAACCGGTTCGCCGCTGACCGAGGACGCCTATCGCTGGCTCTACGAGAACGTCGGCGACGACCTGCTGATCGCCTCGATCTCCGGCGGCACCGACCCGGGCACCGCGTTCCTGACGGCCTGCCCGACGCTGCCGATCTATCCGGGCGAAATGCAGTGCCGCTGCCTGGGCTCGGCGGTCTACGCCTGGAGCGACGACGGCAAGCCGCTGATTGGCGAGGTCGGCGAACTGGTGTGTACCGAGTCGATGCCGTCGATGCCGCTCTACTTCTGGGGCGACGACGACGGCACCCGCTACTTCGAGAGCTACTTCGACACCTACCCGGGGCCGCCCAACGTGTGGCGCCACGGCGACTGGCTGAAGCTGATCGAGCGCCCGGAGTCGGTCACCGGCGTGATCTACGGCCGCTCGGACTCGACGATCAACCGCTACGGCATCCGGATGGGCACCAGCGAGCTGTACCGGGTGGTCGAGGAGTTCGGCGAGATCGCCGATTCGCTGGTGATCGACCTGGAGTATCTCGGTCGCGAGTCCTTCCTGGCGCTGTTCGTGGTGCTGCGCGAGCCGGGCAGCGGCATCGCCGGACCGGGCTCGAAGGGGCCGGCGCCCGACGGCGCGACCGCGGCGAGGGGCGACACCGGCGTGGCGCCCGATCTGCGCAAGCGCCTGCTCGACGCGATCCGCACCAAGCTGTCGGCGCGCCATGTCCCGAACGAGGTCTTCGCGATCCCCGAGGTGCCGCGAACGATGTCCGGCAAGAAGCTCGAGGTGCCGGTCAAGAAGATCCTGCTCGGCCACCCGGTCGAGAAGTCGGTCAACAAGGACTCGATGGCGAATCCCGGGTCGATCGACTGGTTCGTGGCGTTCGGGATGGCGCGCGGAGGCTGAACGGCGGCGGCGCGGAGGCCGAACTGCGGCGGCGCAGAGGCCGAACTGCGTCGCGGAGGTCGCCGCCGCGGCGGCCTTCCCGGCGTGTGCCGGTCGGCGGGCTGCCCTCGGTACGCTTTCAGCGAGCCAGCCCGGGTGCCCCTTCAGTGTGCCGGACGGGGGCGCCACGCGGGGCGACTGCCTGCGCGCCGCACGCCACGCGCATAGCGCTCCGGCCCCAGGCCTTCCGGGCTGATCTCCGGCCGCTTGCCGGCGATCTGGTCGGCCAGCAGGCTGCCCGAGCCGCAGGCCATCGTCCAGCCCAGCGTGCCGTGGCCGGTGTTCAGCCACAGGTTGCGTTGCGGGGCCCGGCCGACGATCGGGGTGCCGTCCGGTGTCATCGGCCGCAGGCCGGTCCAGAAGCTGGCGGCCGGCAGGTCGCCGGCACCTGCGAACAGGTCGCCGACGACCATCTCGAGGGTCGCGCGGCGCTTCGGGTTCAGCGACAGGTCGTAGCCGGCCACCTCGGCCATGCCGCCGACGCGGATCCGGTCCTCGAAGCGGGTGATCGCGATCTTGTAGGTCTCGTCCATCACGGTGGACACCGGCGCGCGTGTGGCGTCGACGATCGGCACGGTCAGCGAGTAGCCCTTCAGCGGGTAGACCGGGAGCGACAGCCCGACGTCGAGCGCCAGCCGGCGCGACCAGCTGCCCAGCGCCAGCACGTACTGGTCGGCCCTGCGCAGCGCGCCGTCGACCACGACGCCCTCGATGCGGTCGCCGCCGCCGACCAGCGACTCGATCGTGCGGCCGTACTCGAAGCGCACGCCGGCCTCGCGGCACATGTCGGCCAGCCGGGACGTGAACAGCTGGCAATCCCCGGTCTCGTCGCCGGGCAGCCGCAGCGCGCCGACCAGCCTGTCGCGAGCGGCCGCGAGTGCCGGTTCGGCGCCGGCGATGCCCTCGGCGTCGAGCAGCTCGAAGGGCACGCCAACCTCCCTGAGCACCTCGATGTCGCGCTGGGCGGCCTCGAGCTGGGCGGGCTTGCGGAACACCTGCAGCGTGCCGCGCTGCCGCCCTTCGTAGGCGATGCCGGTCTCGGAGCGCAGTGCGCGCAGGCAGTCGCGGCTGTACTCGGCCACGCGCAGCATTCGCTCCTTGTTGACCGCGTAGCGATCGGCGCTGCAGTTGGCAAGCATCTGCGCGAGCCACTGCAGCTGGAACAGCGATCCGTCGGGGCGAACGGCCAGCGGCGCGTGCTTCTCGAAGAGCCAGCGAAGCGCCTTCATCGGGATGCCTGGCGCCGCCCAGGGCGTCGAGTAGCCGGGCGAGATCTGGCCGGCGTTGGCGAAGCTGGTCTCGAGCGCGGCGTCCGGCTGGCGGTCGACGACCGTCACCTGCATGCCGGCCTTCGCCAGGTACCAGGCGCTGGTCACGCCGATCACGCCGCTGCCGAGAATCATCACCTGCATCGTCGACTCCATCAGTGCACGTTGCGCGGCCGGCGGGAGAGGGGATCGCCTCCAAGGGACAGAGGGCTGCCGCCTGGGGAGGGCTGCCCGCGTGGGGCGAAGGAAGCCGCGAGTGCTGGAAATTCTGCGGCATCGCCAGCAGAAAGAGTTAACGTATTTCCGGATCGCACTAGAATGTTTCAGGAATAAGCTCGAAAGACAGGAAAATTTCTTGCGAACGAGAACCCAGCTGGTCAAGGACCTGGACAGGATCGATCGCCGGATCCTGCGCCTGCTGCAGGCCGACGGCCGGATGTCGATGACCGAGCTGGCCGACAAGGTCGGTTTGTCGGTCACGCCGTGCAGCGAGCGGGTTCGCCGGCTCGAGCGCGACGGTTTCATCGCCGGTTATCACGCACGGCTGAATCCGCACTCGCTGGGCCAGCAGCTGCTGGTCTTCGTCGAGATCCGGCTGGCGGCCAAATCGGGCGCGATCTTCGACGAGTTCCGGCGCGAGGTCCGCAAGCTGCCCTGGGTGCTCGAGTGCCATCTGGTGTCGGGCGATTTCGACTACCTGATCAAGGCGCGCATTCCCGGCATGGACGCCTACCGTAAACTGCTCGGCGACATGCTGCTCGCGCTGCCCGGCGCCCGCGAATCCCGAAGCTACATCGTGATGGAAGAGATCAAGGAAAGCCTGGAGCTGCACCTGCCGGAGCCGGGGGCGAATCCGTGAGCGCGCCTCGAGCCGGGAGCGGGGCCGGGCGAGCGGCGGTGCCTGGCCTCGACCACGAGCCCTCCCGCGCCGCCCCGGCGCGGCGCCGCATCGACGTGATCGCGCCGTCGGGCGCGCTGCTTTCTCGCGCCGATTTCGAGGTCGGGATTACCCGGCTCGCCGGGCTGGGCTGCGAGCTTCGGAACCGTGTGCCCGATGCGCCCTGGCTGCGCTTTGCCGGAACCGACGAGGCGCGGCTCGCACAGATCCACGATGCCGCTCGCGATGAGGACGTCGACCTGGTCATGATCGCGCGCGGCGGCTACGGACTCTCGCGACTGCTCGACCGGATCGACTGGAACCTGGTGGCCGGGTCGGTTCGTCGCGGCACGCGCTGGGTCGGCTTCAGCGACTTCACCGCGTTCCAGCTGGCGCTGCTCGCGGAAACCGGCGCGCCGAGCTGGGCGGGCCCGTCGGTGTGCGGCGACTTCGGCGCGGCCGAGCCCGATCCGTGGATGCTCGGGCAGTTCGAGCAATTGCTGGGGGGCGAGGCGCCGGTGGTCGAGTGGCTGCCGGAGCCGGGGCCGGAGCCGGAGCCGGAGCCGGAGCCGGGGCAGCAGCAGGGGCAGCAGCAGGGGCAGCAGCAGGGGCAGGGGCAGGGGCAGGGGCAGGGGCAGGGGCAGGGGCAGGGGCAGGGGGCGGAGTCTGGGCAGGCGAAGGTCGGCGGCGTGACGGCAGGGCGCTCTGCGCTCGAAGGCACGCTGTGGGGCGGCAACCTGGCGATGATCGCGAGCCTGGCCGGTACCCGCTGGATGCCCGTCGTGGAAGGAGGCCTGCTGTTCGTCGAGGACGTGGCCGAGCACCCTTACCGCGTCGAGCGGATGCTGCTGCAACTGCTGCACGCTGGCGTGCTGGCCCGGCAGCGGGCGATCCTGTTCGGCCGCTTCACCGGCTGGAAGCCGGCGCCGCAGGACAACGGCTACGGGCTCGGCGAGGTCGCCCGGCTGATCGAGGAAAGGGCCGGCGTGCCGGTGGTGCGCGGCCTGCCCTTCGGTCACGTGCCGCGACGGGCGGTGCTGGGCGTGGGGCTGCGCTATCGGCTCGAGCGGCTCGCGACCGATCGCTGGCCCGCGCCGGAAGTCGGCT
The DNA here is from genome assembly GCF_023721795.1 of Zeimonas sediminis. Taxonomy (NCBI): domain Bacteria; kingdom Pseudomonadati; phylum Pseudomonadota; class Betaproteobacteria; order Burkholderiales; family Burkholderiaceae; genus Zeimonas; species Zeimonas sediminis. Next base: position 598,674 of record NZ_JAMQYE010000002.1, on the reverse strand, counting down.
GCAGGCTGGTTCCGCTCGAGGGGCCGCCGGGCGGACGGGCGGGCGGACCGGCAGCGGGAGCATGAGCGGGAGAGCCGGCGCGGGGCGCGCAGCCTTCCGGCTGGCCCCGGGCCGGTTCCGGCTCCTCAGATCCGTCCTTCCTCCACCGCGTGGCAGGCCACCTGGCCGCCCTCGGCGGTGGCGAGCAGCTGCGGCGCCTCGCGGCGGCAGCGATCGTTCGCGTGCGGGCAGCGCGGATGGAAGGTGCAGCCCGACGGCGGATTCAGCGGGTTGGGCACCTCGCCGGCTACCGGCGTCCGGGCCCGGCCGGTCATGCCGATGTCGGGAATCGCGTCGAGCAGCATCCGGGTGTACGGATGGCGCGGCGTCTCGAACAACGTGCGCTTGGGCGCGAGTTCGACGATGCGGCCCAGGTACATCACGCCGACCCGGTCGGCCACGTGGTGGACCACCGCCAGGTTGTGCGAGATGAACAGGTAGGTCAGGCCGTCCTGCTTCTGTAGCTCGCGCATCAGGTTCAGCACCTGCGCCTGCACCGACACGTCCAGCGCCGACGTGGGCTCGTCGCAGACAAGGAACTCGGGCTGCGAGGCCAGCGCGCGGGCGATCGAGATGCGCTGGCGCTGGCCACCGGAGAACTGGTGGGGGAAGCGGGCCGCGTCGGCCGGCGACAGGCCGACGTGCCGCAGCAATTCGCCGACCCGCGCCGCGATCGCGGACTCGTCGTCGAGCAGCCGGTGCACCCGGATCGGCTCGGCGATGATCTCGGCGACCTTCCAGCGCGGGTTCAGGCTCGCGTACGGATCCTGGAAGATCATCTGGATCCGGCGGCGCAGCGCCTGGCCAGAGGGGCCCGACAGCTCGGCGAGGTCGTGCCCGTCGATCCTTACCGAACCGCGCGTGGGCCGGTAGAGCCCGACCAGCATCCGCGCCACGGTCGACTTGCCGCAGCCGGACTCGCCGACCAGCGCCAGCGTTTCGCCGCGCCGGATCGTGAACGACACGCCGTCGACCGCGTGCAGCAACAGCTTCGGCTTGCGCTCGAGCACCCGGTTCAGCCAGGGCGCCGAAACGTCGAAGACCTTGGCGATGCCGTCGACCTCGACCAGTGGGGGCTCGGACGGCGAGGGCCCGGCCCCCGGCGCGGTCGGGCCCTTCTCGACCAGTTTCTCGATCGTGTTCATTGCGCTCGCGCCGCCCTCATCGTGCATCCGCCAGCACGGCGGCATCGTGCAGCCAGCAGGCCGCCCGGGAGGCGCCGGTGTCGATCAGCTCCGGCCGGCGCTCGCGGCAGACCGGCATCGCGCTCTCGCAGCGCGGGTTGAACGCGCAGCCGAGGGGGATCGCGTTGAGCCGTGGCATCGCGCCGTCGATCTGGGCCAGGCGCGCCTTTTCCTCGCCGATGGACGGGATCGATCCCATCAGGCCCACCGTGTAGGGATGCTTCGGTCGGTGGATCACGTCGGCCACCGGGCCGATCTCGGCGATCCGGCCCGCGTACATGACCGCGACCCGGTCGGCGGTCTCGGCGATCACGCCCATGTCGTGCGTGACCAGCATCACCGCGGTGCCGTGCTCCCGGCAGAGCTTCTTCAGCAGCGTGATGATCTGCGCCTGGATCGACACGTCGAGCGCGGTCGTCGGTTCGTCGGCCACGACCAGCTTCGGGTCGGCGGCGAGCGCCAGCGCGATGACGACCCGCTGGCGCATGCCGCCGGAAAACTGGTGCGGATAGTGGTCGATCCGCGCCTCGGCCGCCGGGATGCCGGTGGCCTTGAGCAGGTCGATCGCCCGCGTGCGCGCCTGCGCGGCGGTGAGCGGCAGGTGGGTCTGGATCGTCTCGACCAGCTGGCGGCCCACCGTGTACAGCGGGTTCAGCGAGGTGAGCGGATCCTGGAAGATCGCGCCGATCTCGCGGCCGCGCACCTTGCGCATCTCGGCCGGCGGCAGGTTGTCGATGCGGCGACCCGACAGCAGGATCTCGCCGCCGGCGACGCGCCCGGGCGGCTCGAGCAGGCCGATGATCGCGGCGCCGGTCAGCGACTTGCCGGCGCCCGACTCGCCGACCACGCCGAGCACCTCGCCGGGCGCGATCGAGAACGAGATGTCGTCGAGCGCGAGCAGCGTGCCGCGGCGCGTCGGGAACTCGACGCGCAGGTTGCGAACTTCGAGAAGGGCTTCGCTCATTGCAGCTTGGGGTTCAGCGCGTCGCGCAGCCAGTCGCCGAGCAGGTTCACCGACATGCACAGCAGCACCAGCGCGAGGCCGGGGAACATCACCAGCCACCACTCGCCGGAATACAGGAAGTTGTTGCCGTTGTTGATCATCGTGCCGAGCGACGGCGAGGTCGGCGGCACGCCCACGCCCAGGAAGGACAGCGTGGCCTCGGTGATGATCGCCTGGGCCACGTTGATCGTGGCGATGACCAGCACCGGCCCGAGCACGTTGGGCAGCACGTGGCGGATCATGATCCGCCAGGGCTTCACGCCGATCACCCGGGCGGCCTGCACGTACTCCTTGCCCTGCTCGACCAGCGTGGAGCCGCGCACCGTGCGCGCGTACTGCACCCAGTTCGCCAGGCCGATCGAGCCGACCAGCACGCCGATCGCGAGCCAGTCGGTGTGAACGTCGCGCGGCAGCAGCGCGCGCGCCGAGCCGTCGATCAGCAGCGCGATCAGGATCGCCGGGAAGGACAGCTGCACGTCCGCCACGCGCATGATGAAGGCGTCGAGCCGGCCGCCCACGTAGCCGGACAGCAGGCCGAGGCTCACGCCCAGCACCATGGCCACGGCCACCGAGGCCAGGCCCACCAGCAGCGAGATCCGCGAACCGTAGAGGATCGTGGACAGCACGTCGCGGCCCTGGTCGTCGGTGCCCAGGAAGAAGCCCATCTGCCCCTCCTCCATCCAGGCCGGAGGGAGCAGCGAGTCCATCAGCGACAGCGTCGCCAGGTCGAAGGGCTGGTGCGGCGCCACCCAGGGCGCGAACAGCGCCCCGACGATCATGACCGCCGCGACCAGCGCCGCCCCGACCGCGACCGGGCTGGTACGGAAGCTGTACCAGAGGTCGCTGTCGAGGAAGCGCCGCAGCGCCGAAGGCGCCGCTGCCGTCACTTGATGACCACCCACTTGAACTGGTTGAAGTTGTCGGGCAGCTGGACCAGCGACACGTTCTTGCGCGTGCCCCAGGCGAGCGCCTGCTGGTGCAGCGGCAGGTGGCCGACGTCGTCCTGGTGGATCTTGAAGGCCTCGGAGATCATCGCGTTGCGCTTGGCCTCGTCGGTCTCGGACGCGATCTTCGCGGTCAGCTCATCGAGCTTCGGGTTGCTGTAGCTGCCCAGGTTGAACTGGCCCTGGCCGCCGGCGCCCGGCGTGGCCATCAGCGCGTTCAGCGGGTTGTGCGAGTCGTAGGTGCCGGGCGTCCAGCCGAGCAGGTAGAACGAGGTGTTGCGCGACAGGATCTTCGGGAAGTAGGTCGCCTTGCTCTCGGCCTCGAGGGTCACCTTGACCCCGACGCGCGCGAGCATGCCGGCCACCGCCTGGCAGATCTCGCCGTCGTTCACGTAGCGGTCGTTCGGGCAGTTCATCTTGACCTCGAAGCCGTTCGGGTAGCCGGCGTCGGCCAGCAGCTTCTTGGCGGCGTTCGGGTCGTAGGGCAGGCGCTTGTTCAGCGCCGGGTCGAAGCCCTTGATGCCCGGGGCGACCATCAGCGCGGTGGGCGTGGCCGCGCCGCGCATGATCCGGCTCTTGATCGCCTCGATGTCGATCGACTGGTAGAAGGCCTGCCGCACCCGCTTGTCCTTGAACGGGTTCTTGCCCTTGACGTTCGAGAAGAGCAGCTCGTCGCGCGCCTGGTCCATGCCCAGGAAGATCGTGCGCAGCTCGGGCCCCTGCATGATGTTCAGGTTGGGGTTCTGCTTGAGCCGGGCGACGTCCTGCACCGGCACCGGCTGCATCATGTCGATCTCGCCCGAGATCAGCGCGGCCACGCGGGTGGCGTCGCTGCCGATCGGCGTGAAGACGACCTCGTCGACGTTGGTCTCGACCTTGTCCCAGTAGTTCAGGTTGCGGACCAGCACGGTGCGCACGCCGGGGTCGCGCGAGCGCAGCCGGAACGGGCCGGTGCCGTTGGCGCGGAACGAGGCCGCGTTCTCGACGCCCTTGCGCTTGTCGACCGGCCGGGTCGCGTTGTTCTCCTCCGCCCACTTCTTGCTCATGATGTACACGAGCGAGATCACGTCGGGCAGGATCGGGAACGGCGACTTGGTGATGATCTCGATCGTGTGGCTGTCGATCTTCTTCACCTCGGCGATCGTGTTCGTGTACGAGCGCATGTCGGAGCCCTCGCCGGCCGCTCGCGCGAAGGTGAAGACCACGTCGTCGGCGGTGAAAGGCGTGCCGTCGTGGAAGGTCACGCCCTTGCGCAGGTCGAAGCGCCAGGTGGTCGGGTTGACCTGCTCCCACTTGGTGGCCAGCGCCGGCACCAGGCCGAGCTTCTTGTCGCGCCCGACCAGCGGCTCGTAGACGTTGCCGGTGAACGAGAGCTGCAGCGACTCGTTCAGCGAATGCGGGTCCATCGACAGCGCATCGCCCTGGTCGGCGATCCGGAAGGTCTTGGCGCCCGCCACGCCGGTCAGCGCGACGGTCAGCGCGAAGGCCAGCGCGCTCTTGCGCAGCATCGATTGCTTCTTCTGCATCATCGTTTCCTCTCTCCAGGGGGATGGCGTGCTCTTCGGGCCCGCCGGTCAGCGACTCCCGCCGAGCGGCATCGAGCGTTCGGCCAGCCGCGCGAACAACGCGGCGCCCAGCGGCAGGATCTCGTCGTTGAAGTCGTAAACGGTATTGTGCAGCAGCCGGCCGGCTTCGGCGCCGCCCTGGCCGATGCGGAAATAGGCGCCCGGCCGGGCCCGGAGCATGAACGAGAAGTCCTCGGCGCCCATGCTCGGCTCGAGATCGGTGACCGTGTTGTCGGCGCCGACCAGCTCCTCGGCCACGCGCTGGCCGAACAGTGCCTCGGCGCGGCTGTTGATCGTGGCCGGGTAGATCCGCTCGTAGTCCACGCGCGCCTGCGCGCCGAAGCCAGCGGCCACCGATGAGGCGAGCGCCGACAGCCGCTGCTCGATCATGTCCTGGGTCTCGGGCTTGAAGGTGCGAACGGTGCCGACGATCTTCGCCTCGCGCGGCATCACGCTCATCGCGCCGAGGTGACCGGCCTCGATCGCGCACAGGCTGACCACCGCCGAGTCGAGCGGGCGCACGTTGCGAGACACGATCGACTGCGTGGCGGTGATGATGTGCGCGGCGACCAGCACCGGGTCGATCGTCTGGTACGGATGCGCGCCGTGGCCGCCGCGGCCCTCGACGGTGATCGTGACCCGATCGGCTGCGGCCATCATCGGGCCGGGCCGCACCGCGATGCTGCCCGGCGGCAGGCCCGGCCAGTTGTGCATCGCGTAGACCGCGTCGCACGGAAAGCGCTCGAACAGGCCGTCCTCGATCATCACCCGCGCGCCGCCGAATCCTTCCTCGCCGGGCTGGAAGATCAGGTGCACGGTGCCGTCGAAGTCCCTGGTCTTCGCCAGGTAGCGCGCGGCGCCGAGCAGCATCGCGGTGTGGCCGTCGTGGCCGCAGCCGTGCATGCAGCCGGCCTTGCGCGAGCGGTGCGCGAAGTCGTTCTCCTCCTGCATCGGCAGCGCGTCCATGTCGGCCCGCAGGCCCACGGTTCGCGCGCTGTGCGTGTCGCGGCCGCGGATCACGCCGACCACGCCGGTGCGGCCGATGCCGCGGTGGATCTCGTCGACGCCCCAGCGCGCGAGCTGGCGCGCGACCAGCTCGGAGGTGAAGTGCTCCTCGAAGCCCAGCTCAGGGTTCGCGTGCAGCTCGCGGCGGATCGCGGTGAGCTCGCGGTGCCACGCGCGGATCGCGGCCACGGCTGGATGCCCGCCCAGCCAGGCTTCCCGGGCTTCGGGTTCGCCGGCAGGCGTGGCAAGGGTCTCGCGAACGTTCATCTGTGTTGGCTTGGGGTCGATCTCGACGGGGGCGTGCCGAGGCTGCGGGGTGCCGTCCGGGTGTCGCTTCAGTGCGCTGCGGCGGCGCGGTCCATCCGCAGCCGCGGGTCGACCGCGAAGTACAGCAGGTCGACGACCAGGTTGATGACCACGAAAACCAGCGCGATCAGGCACAGGTAGGCCGCCATCACCGGGATGTCGGCCGACTGCACCGCCTGGATGAACAGCAGCCCCATGCCCGGCCACTGGAACACGGTCTCGGTGACGATCGCGAACGCGATGATCGAGCCGAGCTGCAGGCCGGTGATCGTGATGACCGGGACCAGTGTGTTCTTCAGCGCGTGGCCGAAGTGGACCGCCTTGTCCGACAGCCCACGGGCGCGCGCGAACTTGATGTAGTCGGTGCGCAGCACCTCGAGCATCTCGGCGCGCACCAGCCGCATGATCAGCGTGAGCTGGAACAGGCACAGCGTGATCGCCGGCAGGATCAGGTGCTGCAGCCCCTTGGCGGTGAACAGCCCTGACGACCACCAGCCGATCATCACCGTGTCGCCGCGGCCGTACGAGGGCAGCCAGCCGAGCACGACCGCGAACAGCAGGATCAGGAAGATGCCGATCAGGAAGGTGGGCAGCGAAACGCCGATCAGCGACACCGCGAGGAAAAGGTTGGACAGGAAGCCCTTTCGCCGCAGCGCGGTGTACACGCCCAGCGGAATGCCGATCGCCAGCGCCAGCAGGCCGGCGGCCAGCGACAGCTCGAGCGTGGCCGGGAAGCGCTCGACGATCAGCGCGGACACCTTGCGCCCCTGCCGGTACGACAGGCCGAACTCGCCCTGCACCGCGTTGCCCAGGAAGTGGCCGAACTGCACGTAGAAGGGCCTGTCCAGGCCGAGCGAGCTGCGCAGCTGCTCGCGCTCCTCGGGCGTGGCGTCCTGGCCGACCATGGAGAGCACCGGGTCGCCGACGTACTGGAACAGCGAGAACGCGATGAACGCGACGACCAGCATGACCACGACGGCCTGGAACAGCCGCCGGACGACGAAAGCGAGCATCTGCTGGGGAACCCCTGGGTAGGCGCGCCGGTGGGCCTTGCGCCGCGGCTCAGCGGGCGGCCAGCCAGCGCTCGGCCAGCCTCACCCAGTAGCTGGCGCCGATCGGGATCAGGTCGTCGTTGAAGTCGTAGTTCGGGTTGTGCAGCACGCAGGGGCCCAGGCCGTGGCCGGCCTCGCGGTGCCCGCCCTCGCCGTTGCCGATGACCACGTAGCAGCCGGGCTTCTCGAGCAGGAAGTAGGAGAAGTCCTCGGAGCCGAGGGTGGGCTCGAACTCGAACACGTTGTCGGCGCCGACCACGTCCTTCATGACCTCGCGGCAGAAGTCGGTCTCGGCCGGGTGGTTGATCGTGGGCGGGTAGTTGCGCACGAACTCGAAATCGACGGTGCAGTCGAAGGCGGCCGCGGTGTGCTCGGCGATCGCCTTCATCCGCTGCTCGACCAGGTCGATCGCCTCGACCGTGAAGGTGCGCAGCGTGCCCTGGATCTCGGCGAAGTCGGGCACCACGTTGGTGGCCTCGCCGGCGTGGATCATCGTGACCGACAGCACCGCGGTCTCGATCGGGCGCTTGTTGCGGGTGATGATCGTCTGGAAGGCCTGCACCATCTGGCAGGCCACCGGCACCGGGTCCACGCCGGTGTGCGGCATCGCCGCGTGCGCGCCCTTGCCGTGGATGCGGATGCGGAACTCGTTGGACGAGCCCATGACCGGGCCGGCCTTCAGCGCGAACTGGCCGGCCTTCAGGCCCGGCCAGTTGTGCATGCCGAACACCGCTTCCATCGGGAACTTCTCGAAGATGCCGTCCTTGATCATCTCGCGGGCGCCGCCGCCGCCTTCCTCGGCCGGCTGGAAGATCAGGTAGACGGTGCCGTCGAAGTTGCGGTGCCTGGAGAAGTGCTTCGCGGCGGCCAGCAGCATCGCGGTGTGGCCGTCGTGGCCGCAGGCGTGCATCTTGCCCTCGTGCCGCGACGCGTGCGCGAACTTGTTGAACTCGGTCATCGGCAGCGCGTCCATGTCGGCGCGCAGGCCGATCGCCCGGTGCGACGAGCCGGCCTTGACGATGCCCACAACGCCGGTGCCGCCCAGGCCCCGCACGCAGGGGATGCCCCATTCCTCGAGCTTGCCGGCCACCAGGTCGGCGGTTCGGAACTCCTCGAACTTCAGTTCGGGATGGGCGTGGATGTCGCGACGCAGGGTGCGGATCTCGGCGTGCTGGGCGATGATTTCTTCGACGAGCTGCATGGCTTTGCGGAACCCCGGAAAATGGCCGAAACTCAGACAAATGCTTGGTCTGCTAGCTTAGCATCGAGAATTGTGCGAACGCGCGCCCGGAGGGCGCCTTCTGCGGGTATCCGATGGACATTTCACAGGCTTCCCTGACCTCGACGTCCGGCGCTCCGGGGCCGGCCCCCGGACCGGCCGCGGCCGACGCGGCCGAGACCGTCGTTCGCGGCGCCTGCCCGCACGACTGCCCCGACACCTGCGCGCTGCTGGTCACGGTGCGCGACGGCAAGGCGGTGAAGGTGGCAGGCGATCCCGATCACCCGGGCACCCACGGCGCGCTGTGCACCAAGGTGTCCCGCTACACCGAGCGCACCTATTCGCCCGACCGGATCCTCACGCCGATGCGCCGGGTCGGCCGCAAGGGCGAGGGGCGCTTCGAGCCGGCCACCTGGGACGAAGCGCTCTCCGACATCACGAGCAGGCTGAAGGCGATCGCCGCCCGCGACCCGCAGCGCATCCTGCCCTACAGCTACGCCGGCACCATGGGCTGGGTCCAGGGCGAGGGCATGGGCAGCCGCTTCTTCCACCGGCTGGGCGCCTCGCAGCTCGACCGCACGATCTGCTCGTCGCCGGGGATCGCCGGGCTCACCTACACGCTGGGCGGGGCGGTCGGCATGGACGTCGAGCGCTTTGCCGACTCGGGGCTGATCCTGATCTGGGGTTCGAACTCGATCACCTCGAACCTGCACTTCTGGACCTTCGCGCAGCAGGCCAAGCGGCGAGGCGCCAAGCTGGTCGCGATCGACCCATACCGAAGCGACACCGCGCTGAAGTGCCACCAGCACGTGGCGCTGATGCCAGGCACCGACGCGGCGCTGGCGCTCGGCATGATGAACCTGCTGATCGCCGAGGACCGGCTCGATCGCGACTACATCGAGCGCTACACGCTGGGCTTCGAGGCGCTCGCCGAGCGGGCCGCGCAGTACCCGCCCGAGCGGGTCGCCCAGATCTGCGGCATCACCGTGGAAGAGGTCGTCGGCCTGGCGCGCGACTACGCCACGACGCGGCCGGCCGCGATCCGGCTGAACTACGGGATGCAGCGCACCCACGGCGGCGCCAACGGGGTGCGCGCGATCGCGTCGCTGCCGGCGCTGATCGGCGCCTGGCGCGACCCGGCGGGCGGCATGCTGCTCAGCTCCAGCCACATGGTGCCGGTCACCCCGGGCCGGCAGGTCCGGCCCGAGCTGATGCCCGGCTGGCCCGAGAAGCCGCCGCGCACGATCAACATGGTGCAGATCGGCGACGCGCTGCTGTCGGCCGACCCGCCGATCGAGGCGGTCGTCGTCTACAACTCGAACCCGGTCGCGGTCGCGCCCGAGTCCGAGAAGGTGATCGCCGGATTCGCGCGCGAGGACCTGTTCACCGTGGTGCTCGAGCACTTCCAGACCGACACCGCCGACTACGCGGACTGGCTGCTGCCGGCCACCACCCAGCTCGAGCACTTCGACGTCCACAAGACCTACGGCCACTGGTACGTGCTGGCCAACAACCCGGCGATCGCGCCGCTCGGCCAGGCCCGCCCCAACAGCGACGTGTTCCGCGAGCTGGCGGCCCGGATGGGCTTCGACGAGCCCGCGCTGCGCGCCAGCGACGAGGAGATCGTCCGCGACTCGATGGACTGGAACTCGCCGCAGGTCGGCGCCTCGCTCGAGCAGCTCAGGCGCGAGGGCTGGACCAAGATGCGCCACGCGCCGGCGCCCTTCGCGCAGGGGGGCTTCCCCAGCCCCTCGGGCCGCTGCGAGTTCTACAGCCAGCGGCTGGCCGACCAGGGGCTCGATCCCTTGCCCGACTGGGTGCCGCCCTACGAGTCGGCGGCCTCCAACCCGGCGCTGGCCGCGCGCTACCCGCTGGCGATGATCTCGCCGCCGGCGCGCACCTTCCTGAACTCCAGCTTCGTGAACGTGCCCAGCCTGCGGGCTTCCGAGCGCGAGCCGGCCATCGAGATCCATCCCGAAGACGCCGCCGCGCGCGGCATCGCCGACGGCGACTTGGTCGAGGCGTTCAACGACCGCGGCCGCTTCCTGGCGAAGGCCAGCGTCAGCGACCGGGCCCGCACCGGCGTGGTCGTCGCCTGGGGCATCTGGTGGCACAAGCTCACCCAGGGCGGGCGCAACGTCAACGCGGTGACCAGCCAGGCGATCACCGACCTGGGGCGCGGCCCGACCTTCTACGACTGCCTGGTCGAGTTGCGGCGCGCGCCGGCGGGCTGACGGCCATGACGCGCGGGCGCTGGCTGCCCCTGCTGCTGGCGACGCTGCTGTCCGGCTGCGCCGCCTGGGACGACGGCCCGCGCTACTGGTGGCAGTCGGCGGCCGGCCATCTCGACCTGATCCGTCGCGCCGAGCCGGCGGCCGCGCTGATCGCCGACCCGGCCACCGACCAGCGACTGCGCGAGCGGCTGAGGCTCGCGCTCGAGATCCGCGCCTTCGCATCGCGCGAGCTCGCGCTGCCCGACAACGACAGCTACACCCGCTACGTGGCGCTCGACCGGCCCTTCGTGGTCTGGAACGTGTTCGCCGCGCCGCCGCTGTCGCTGAAGCTGCGTCAGTGGTGCTTCCCGGTGGCCGGCTGCGTCGCCTACCGCGGCTACTTCGACCAGGACGATGCCGAGGCCTTCGCCGAGCGCCTTCGGGCGGACGGCTACGAGGCCTTCGTGACCGGCGTGCCGGCCTACTCCACGCTGGGCTGGTTCTCCGATCCGCTGCTGAGCACCTTCGTGAACCGTCACGAGGTCGAGCTCGCCCGGCTGGTCTTCCACGAGCTTGCCCACCAGCGTGTGTACCTGAAGGGCGACTCGACCTTCAACGAGTCCTACGCCACCGCGGTCGAGCGGGCCGGCGTCGAGCGCTGGCTCGAGACACGGATCGCGGCGGGCGGCGATCCGGCGCTGCGCGAGGCCTGGCGGCAGCACTCGGCGCGCCGGGCCGATTTCCTGGCGCTGCTGCGCCGGCACCGCGAATCGCTGGAGCGCCTGTTCGCGTCGGCCCTGCCCGAGGCCGACAAGCGCGCCGGCCGCGACGCGGTCTTCGACGCCCTGCGGGCCGACTACGCGGCCCTGCGCGAGCGCTGGGGCGGCTTCGCGGGCTACGACCGCTGGTTCGCCCGTCCGCTGACCACCGCGCACCTGGCCTCGGTGGCGGCCTACAACGACCTGGTGCCCGCCTTCAGCGCGCTGCTCGCGCGCGAGGGCGGGAACCTCTCGCGCTTCCACGACGCGGCCTCGGCGCTGGCGAAGCTGTCGGCGCCCGAAAGGGCGCAGGCGCTGGCGGGGCTCGCCGGGGAACCGGGCGTCGCTCCGGGTAAGATTGCCGCGACCGCCGCGACGACGGCGGAACGATGACACGGAGACGACGACCAAAATGGACACGAAGATCGAGCGCTTCTGGCTCAAGAGCTACCCGAGCGCGGTGCCGGCCGACATCGACTGGAAACAGTACTCGTCGCTGGTCCACCTGATCGAGGAGGCCTTCGAGAAGTACCGCGACCGCAAGGCCTACGTGGGCTTCGGACGGGAGATCACCTTCGGCGAGGTCGACGAGAAGTCGAAGGCGCTGGCCGCCTTCCTGCAGGGCAAGGGCCTGCAGAAGGGCGACCGGGTGGCGATCATGATGCCCAACGTGCTCCAGTACCCGGTCGCGATCGCCGGCGTGCTGCGCGCCGGCCTGGTGGTCGTGAACGTGAATCCGCTGTACACGCCGCGCGAGCTCGAGCACCAGCTGAAGGACTCCGGCGCGAAGGCGATCGTCATCCTCGAGAACTTCGCCCACACGCTGCAGCAGGTCGTCGGCCACACGCAGGTCAAGGAGGTCGTGCTGGCCTCGATGGGCGACATGCTCGGCTTCGCGAAGGGCAACTTCATCAACTTCGCGGTGCGGCACCTGAAGAAGATCGTGCCGCCCTTCGAGCTGCACAACGTCACCCGTTTCAACGACGCGCTGGCCGAGGGCGAGCGCCAGGCCTTCCGCAAGGCCGAGATCGGTCACGACGATCCGGCCTTCCTGCAGTACACCGGCGGCACCACCGGGGTTTCCAAGGGCGCCACGCTGGTCCACCGCAACGTGATCGCCAACGTGCTGCAGTCCGAGGCCTGGATGCAGCCGGCGCTGCACGACCCGAAGCGGCCGGCGCCGCCCGAGCAGCTGGTCACCGTCTGCGCGCTGCCGCTGTATCACATCTTCGCGCTGACCGTCTGCTGCCTGCTCGGCATGCGCACCGGCGGCCTGAACGTCCTGATCCCGAATCCGCGCGACATCCCGGCGCTGATCAAGGAGATCCGGCCCTACAGGATCAACACCTTCCCGGCGGTCAACACGCTGTACAACGCGCTGGCGCACAACGAGGAGTTCGGGAAGCTCGACTTCTCGGGCCTGCGCGTGTCCAACGGCGGCGGCATGGCGGTGCAGAAGGCGGTGGCCGACCGCTGGCTCGAGATCACCGGCTGCCCGATCTGCGAGGGCTACGGCCTGTCGGAAACCTCGCCGTCGGCGGTCTGCAACCCGACCGACACCGACGAGTACTCGGGGACGATCGGACTGCCGCTGCCGTCGACCGAGATCGCGATCCTCGACGACGACGGCAACCTGGTGCCGCTCGGCGAGCGCGGCGAGATCGCGATCCGCGGCCCGCAGGTGATGGCCGGCTACTGGAACCGCCCCGAGGAAACCGCCAAGGTCATGACCGCAGACGGCTTCTTCAAGTCGGGCGACGTCGGGGTCATGGACGAGCGCGGCTACGTGAAGATCGTCGACCGCAAGAAGGACATGATCCTGGTCTCGGGCTTCAACGTGTACCCGAACGAGGTCGAGGAAGTCATCGCGATGCACCCCGGCGTGCTCGAGGCCGCGGTCGTCGGCGTGCCCGACGAGAACTCGGGCGAGGCGGTCAAGGCCTTCGTGGTCCGCAAGGACCCGGGGCTCACCGAGCGCGAGCTGATGCAGTTCTGCGCCGAGAACCTGACCGGCTACAAGAAGCCCAGGCACATCGAGTTCCGCACCGAGCTGCCGAAGACCAACGTCGGCAAGATCCTCCGGCGCGAGCTGCGCGACGAGGCGCTGAAGAAGAAGGCTGCCTGAGGCGCGCGCGTCGGGCCCGGTGGCTGGTTCCGGCCGCGGGCCTCACCCGCGGGCGGCAGGCGGGCGGCGCAGCAGCCCGCTCGCCGCCTCCACGAACTCCCGCACCGCGCGCTCGTAGGCCTCGCCGCCCGAGCGGCTCACGCCAGAGTGCGAGGCGCCCTCGACCTTCAGCAGTTGCTTCAGCCCGCCGCGCACGCCGTTGGCCGTGGCGTGCAGCCGGTCGCTCATCTCGTGCGGCACCACCCTGTCGCCGGTGCCGTGGATGAACAGCAGTGGTTCGTCCACTTTGGCGACACGGTCGAGCGAATCGAAGCGCTGCGTGACCAGCCATCCGAGGCCCGGCAGCCAGCCCCACTTCGTGCCCTTCGCGAGCTCCGCGATGCTGGTGAAGCTCGACTCGACGACCACGCCGGCCAAAGCGCCGGGTCCAGGCGAGACCGGGCCGGGCGACTCCCGATCCGCTTCGTAGGCGTCGCGCGACAGCAGGCGCCCGTTCTCGGCCGCCAGCCGGATCGCCAGGGCGCCGCCCAGGCTGTGGCCGTAGACGAAGCGCTTCGACGGGTCGGGCTGGCGGCGCTGCAGTTCGTCGAAGCCGGCCAGCACGTCCTCGAAGGCGCTGTCCTCGCTGGGCAGCAGCGGCGTGCTGTCGCCGAAGCCGCGGTAGTCGATCGCCAGCATGTTGAAGCCGAGCTCGTGCCAGCGGCGCAGCCGGAACACACTGTTGTGCAGGTTCCAGCGCGAGCCGTGCAGGTACAGCACGGTCGGCGCGCCATCGGGATCGGAGGCCGACGGCAGGTACCAGGCGTGGACCCGGTGGCCGTTCTCCAGCAGCAGGTCGAAGCGCTCGGTGCCGGGCGGCGGCTCGCTGTACCAGCGGGTCTGTGCGTGGCCGACCTGGAAGATCGCTTGCCGCTGCCAGTTGTCCAGCGTGGCGCAGCCGCCGGCCGCGGCCAGCAGGGCCAGCGCGACCGCCAGGCTTCGCCAGCGGCGGATCACGGCAGGCGGCGCGCCCGGTGACGGGGCGCGATGTCCGGCGAAGAACGGGTCTGCATGGGGAAGGCGGTCGCCCGGAAGGGGCAATCCTTTCCCGGAGGGGAGGCGCCCGGCGGACTGCGGGGACCGCTTTCGGGTCGGGACGGCTGTTTGCGGCGCAGGCTGGAACGGGCCTTTGCGACGCGGGCAGGCTCGTCCGCCGACAGACATGAAAAAAAGCGCCGGGTTGCCCCGGCGCTTTGACTCTTCGTCGGCCACCGCCGTCAGGCGGTGGCTGCAGGGCAGAGCCTGCGTCGACTCAGAAGAAGTGGCGGACGCCGACCGCGAAGGCGCTCGGGTCGCGATCCACGCCGCCGGCACCGACGACCGACTGCGAGTAACGCAGACCGAAGTTGGCGCCGTTCTTGTTGTCGAGCTGGCCGTACGTGGCGTACACGTTGGTGCGCTTCGACAGCGGGTACACGTAGCCGACGCCGATCGACGTGGCCTTCGGCGTGCCGGCGGTGTTGACTTCCTGCTGGATGTAGTTGACCAGCAGCTCGCCGCCGCCCAGCTTCACGCCGGCGCCCAGACCCATGCCCTCGTGCTCGACGCCGTCGTCACGCTTGGCCATGCCGTAATTGAACGCGACGCGGAACATGCCGGCCACGTACTGGGCACCCGCGCCGTACTGGTCGTCGTTGCCAGTGCCGTTGTCGGTCGACTGGAAGTAGGCCTGGACCGTCAGCGGGCCGCCTTTGTACACGCCGGCCAGACCGTACATGTCGCCAGTGTTGTTGCCGGTCGGATCTTCGCCGGTGGCGTACATCGCACGGAAGCTCAGACCGCCGCCGAACGCGCCGCACTCGGTCGGGGCCGGGGTGGCCGCGCACTTGGTGTTGCCGAAGGTCGGGCTGGTGTAGTGCAGACCGTTGCTGGCACGGGTCGTGATACCCAGGTTGCCGGCTTGGGCGGTGAAGGTCAGCCAGTTGCCGAACAGGCCATAGCCCATCACGTCGGTGGCGCCCGCCGCGCTAAAGCCGGGGGTGTAGTCGCGGCCGAGGCGCAGTTCGCCCCAGCTGCTGGCCACGCCGACGACGGCGCGACGCTGCCAGAACACGCTGTCGGCGGCACCGGTGTCCCAGTTCACGCCGGCTTCGATGTTGAACAGGGCCTTCAGGCCGCCGCCCAGATCTTCCGTGCCGCGGATGCCGAAGCGGCTGGTCGACTGGACGCCCGAGAAGACGTTGACGTACGAGTCGCCACCGACCGCGTCGTCGTCGATCATGCCGATGCCGGCGTCGGCGATACCGTACAGGGTGACGTTGGTCTGCGCAGCGGCGGCACCGGCGAAGGCGCCGAGCACGGCCAGAGCAAGCAGGGATTTCTTCATTGATCAATCTCCTAGGTTTCTGGAAATCGGCGGCCTCCACGCCACCGCACCCCCCCGGACCAGCCAGTGGCCATCCCCGGACAGAAGTTGGCTTATTCTCGCCAAATTCGGGGGGCAGGCAAACAGTCGCGGCCATCCGGTGACCGGATTCACGGATTTCTGTCGCGGGGGCGCAACAGCGGGGCGTCTGTCCCGGAACTCGATCTTGCGACCCTGTCGGAGTCCCTGGGCCGGGGCCGGCCGGCACACCGGATCCGGTGAGAGCCGCCGGCCTGGGCCTGGGCCGGCGGCCGCGCCCGGTCCGCGGTCAGAAGCGGTGACGCACGCCGACCGCGAAGGCCTTCGGCGTGGTGTCCGCCGCGCCGCCCACGCTGCCGCTGGCCTTGGCCAGTTCGAAGGCGGCGCCGCCCTCGTTCTTCAGCTGACCGTAGGTCGCGTACAGGTTCGTGCGCTTGGACAGCGGATGCACGTAGGCGATCGCGAAGGACTTCGCTTCGGGGTCGCCGGCCGCGTCGACTTCCTGCCGGATGTAGTTGAACAGAAGTTCGCCCGAGCCGAGCTTCGCGCCCAGGCCGAGACCGATCGCCTGGTGCTCGACACTGCCGCCGGCCGGCTGGTCGGTGTCCGCCATGCCGTAGTTCAGCGCCACGCGGATGCCGCCGAAGCGGTACTGCGCGCCCAGGCCGTACTCGTCCGCGCTATCGGTGCCACCGGTGCCGTTGTCGAACTCCCGGCTCTGGTAGTAGCCCTGCACCGTGAGCGGACCGCCTTCGTAGACGGCCGACACTCCGACCATGTCGCCGTCGCCCGAGGGTGTGCTCACGTTGTCGGCCTCGCCGCTCGCGTACATCGCCCGCAGCGTGACGCCGCCGAACTTGCCGGTGTAGTGCAGGCCGTTGCTCGCGCGGCTGGTGACGCCGCCGTTGTCGCTGAAGGTGAGCCAGTTGCCGAACAGGCCGAGGTCCATCACGTCGGTCTTGCCGATCACCGAGCGGCCCGGGGTGTAGTCGCGGCCGAGGCGGATCTCCCCGAAGCCGCCGGCCAGGCCGACGACCGCGCGGCGGCCCCAGAACCGGCTGCTGGCGGCGCCGGTGTCGTAGTTGACCGCGGCCTCGATGTTGAACACGGCCTTCAGGCCGTTGCCGAGGTCTTCCGAGCCGCGGATGCCGAGCCGGCTGCTCGACTGCACGCTGTCGAACACGTTGACCGCGCTGTCGCTGCCCGGCCCGTCGGTGTCGGCCATGCCGATGCCGACGTCGGCGATGCCGTACAGGGTCAGGTTGGCCTGGGCCGCGGCGCCGCCGGCGAAGGCGCCGAGGATCGCGAGGGCGAGGAGGGATTTCTTCATCTTGAGCTCCTGGATGCGCTGTAAACGCCGGCCGCGCGGATGCGGGCCGGCGTGGACTCAAGGTATGTTTGGACAATTGCAGATCGGTGACGTCCGCCCGCCGCGGATACGGTCTGCCCGCGCCGCGGCGGCTTTCGCCGCGCTTCGACGCTATGATGTCGCCACCACGCAACACTTCGAGCGCCCGCCCCCTTGGGCGCCTCACCCGGAGTCGGCCATGTCCGCGAACCCGTCGTCCGCCTTCCGCCGCGAATCCGCCCTGGATCGATCGCTGGCCGGCCTGGGCCGCGCCATGGCCACGCTGGCCGACGCAGTGCCGGCCACCCGGCCGAACCCGGCCGCCGGCCTTGCCGACGACGGACCGGCCAGTCCCGACGATCGCCGGCTATCGGGCGCGCTGATGCGGGTGAACCACGTCGGGGAGGTCTGCGCGCAGGCACTCTACGAGGGGCAGGCGGCCACCACGTCCGATCCGGCGCTCGCTCGCCAGTTCAGGCAGGCCGCGGTCGAGGAGGGCGATCACCTCGCCTGGACGCGCCAGCGGCTCGACGAGCTCGGCGCCCGGCCGTCGCTGCTCAATCCCCTCTGGTACGCGGGCGCCTTCGCGCTGGGGATGCTGGCCGGCCGCGCCGGCGACCGGGTCAGCCTCGGTTTCATGGCCGAGACCGAGCGGCAGGTCGAGGAGCACCTGGCCGGCCACATGGACAGGTTGCCTGCCGACGACCGGCGCTCCAGGCTGATCGTCGACCAGATGAAGGAAGACGAGGTGAGGCACGCCGAGGACGCGATGCGGCTCGGTGGCGCCGAGCTGCCGCTGCCGGTGCGGCTGGCCATGCGGATGGCCGCCAGGGTGATGACCGGCACCGCGCACTACCTCTAGAGGGAAGACTGGCGCGATCGCGGCCGGCGCATGCGGCGCCCGCCGACCGGTCAGTCCTCGACGATCTCCCAGTCCAGCGTCATCTCGGCGGTCTTGCCGATCATTGCCGACGCCGAACAGTACTTGTCGTGCGACAGCTTGATCGCCCGTTCGACCAGGTTCGGCTTCAGGCCGCGGCCGCGCACGACGAAATGGAAGTGGACCCGGGTGAAGACCTTCGGGTCCGTTTCAGCCCGCTCGGACTTCAGCTGGACCTCGCAGCCGCGGATGTCCTGTCCGCTCTTGCGCAGGATCACGACGACGTCGTAGGCGCTGCAGCCGCCGGTCCCGAGCAGCACCATCTCCATCGGCCGGGGGGCGAGGTTGCGGCCACCGCCCTCCGGGGCGCCGTCCATCACCACCGCATGGCCGCTGCCGGTTTCGGCGACGAAGCTCATGCCGCTCAGGCCGGTCCATCTGACCGTGCATTCCATTCTCGGGGCTCCTGTCGGGACGATTCGAACGATCGCGATTGTACGGGGGCGCCGCATCGCGACCGGCCCGCCGGCCGGCGTTCCGTTTTGCGACGCAATAAATCGCGCGGATTCCGGTTCCGCGCGTCGGTTTCCGTTTTCGAATTGTGGGAATCACGTAGGCGGCTGGCGGCGCCGCATCGCCGGGTGGTCTGTAATCTATTGAATATTTTCGAGTTTCTTGTATTCCGGGGCCGTTCGTCGGCCTCGGTCGGCCGGACAGTCGGGAGCCGGCTACCGATCTTGCATTGCACAATAAGCTTCGCTATAGTGCAGCCATCGGTCGTCGACGACGACCCCCGATGTCTCCTCCACCCTCCTCCTTTGGTGGATTGAGCCCGAACCCTAGAGTTCGGGCTTTTTTTTGGCTTCGCGCCACGTGCGGGGCGCGTCGACAGGGGCGCCACGGTTGCCCGAACGCAGGCCTTTGACGCGGCGGCCGGTTCGCCGCTATAATTTAAAGCTTTCCGCCGTCTGGGCGGCTGAATTCGACTCGCAGCGCGGCGGGTTCCGCGGGCACAAGCCCGGCGGGGCCCGGGGCGCGCCGGCGGGTTCCCCGAGAGAGAAGTCATGAAGACGTTTTCCGCCAAGCCGCATGAAGTGAAGCGCGACTGGTTCGTCATCGACGCCAGCGACAAGGTTCTCGGCCGCCTGGCCGCCGAGATCGCGCTCCGCCTGCGCGGCAAGCACAAGCCCGAGTACACGCCGCACGTCGACACCGGCGACTTCATCGTCGTCGTGAACGCCGGCAAGCTGCGCGTCACCGGCGCCAAGACCGAAGACAAGAAGTACTACCGCCACAGCGGCTACCCCGGCGGTATCACCGAAACCACGTTCGGCAAGATGCAGTCGCGCTTCCCGGGCCGCGCGCTCGAGAAGGCGGTCAAGGGCATGCTGCCGAAGGGCCCGCTCGGCTACGCGATGATCAAGAAGCTCAAGGTCTACGCCGAGCCCACCCATCCGCATACGGCTCAGCAGCCGAAGGTTCTGGAGGTTTGACGCGATGATCGGCGATTACTACTACGGCACCGGCCGCCGCAAGACCTCGGTCGCGCGGGTTTTCATCAAGAAGGGTTCGGGCAAGTTCGTCGTCAACGGCAAGCCGCTCGACGAATACTTCGCCCGCGAGACCGGCCGCATGGTCGTGCGCCAGCCGCTCGAGCTGACCGCCAACCTCGAGGCCTTCGACATCAAGGTCAACGTGCACGGTGGCGGCGAGTCCGGCCAGGCCGGTGCGGTGCGCCACGGCGTCACCCGCGCGCTGATCGACTACGACGAAACGCTGAAGCCCGCGCTTTCGGCTGCCGGCCTGGTCACGCGCGACGCGCGCGAGGTCGAGCGCAAGAAGGTCGGTCTGCACAAGGCGCGACGCCGCAAGCAGTTCTCGAAGCGCTGATCGGAGACTTCGGTCTCCGGAAGGGCCGGGCGCTTCGTTTTCGGAGGCGGCCGGTGCTTCGAAGGAAAGCCGCCTCGCTTCCGCAGGCGGCTTTTTTGTTTTCCGGGTGTTTCGTTTGTTGTCCGCTGGTTTCCGGGCGTAGCCATCTGGCCGGGTCTTCGCGGACAATCGACCGAAAAGGAGTCGGCGATGATCAAGGTCGGAATCGTAGGGGGCACCGGATACACCGGGGTCGAGCTGCTGCGCCTGCTCGCCCAGCATCCGCAGGTGGAGCTGGTGGCGATCACCTCGCGCAAGGAGACCGGAATGCCGGTCGCCGACATGTACCCGTCGCTGCGCGGCCGCGTGAAGCTGGCCTTCACCGATCCGGCCAGCGCGCCGCTCGCCGAGTGCGACGTGGTCTTCTTCGCCACCCCGCACGGCGTGGCGATGGCGCAGGCGCCGGAGCTGCTCGCCGCCGGGGTCAAGGTGATCGACCTGGCGGCCGACTTCCGCCTGAAGGACACGGCCGAGTTCGAGCGCTGGTACAAGATGCCGCACAGCTGTCCGGACATCCTGGCCGAGGCGGTCTACGGCCTGCCCGAGGTCAACCGCGACGCGATCCGCAAGGCGCGGGTCATCGGCCTGCCGGGCTGCTACCCGACATCGGTCCAGCTGGGCTGGCTGCCGGTGCTCGATCCGCAGGCGGTCGCCACGGCGGGCGGCGACATCGTCGATCGGAATTCGCTGATCGCCGACTGCAAGTCGGGCGTGTCGGGCGCGGGGCGAAAGGCAGAGGTCCACACGCTGCTGGCCGAGGCCTCGGACAACTTCAAGGCCTACGGCGTGACCGGGCACCGCCATTCGCCCGAGATCGCGCAGGGGCTGGCGGCGATCGCCGGCAAGCCGGTCGCCCTGCAGTTCACGCCGCACCTGGTGCCGATGATCCGGGGCATCCACTCGACGCTGTACGCGCGCCTCACGCCGGCCGGCGCGAAGCTCGACTTCCAGAGGCTCTACGAAGAGCGCTTCTCCGGCGAGCCCTTCGTCGACGTGATGCCTGCGGGCTCCACGCCGGAAACGCGTTCGGTGCGCGCCTCGAACATGGTCAGGATCGCGGTCCACCGGCCCGCGGGCACCGACCTGCTGATCGTGCTGGTCGTCGAGGACAACCTGGTCAAGGGTGCGTCGGGCCAGGGCGTGCAGGTGATGAACCTGATGTTCGGGCTGCCCGAGGACACCGGACTGACCCAGCTGCCCGTCCTGCCCTGAACGGCTGACCCACTTCGGTGGCGGGGTTATCGCGCCGCCACTACAATTTCCGACACTCACGGAGGTGATCGAATGAATGCTGTTGCCGAGATGCCGGCTCCCCTGTTGTTCACCGACAGCGCGGCCGACAAGGTCCGCCAGCTGATCGAGGAAGAAGGCAACGACAACCTGAAGCTGCGCGTGTTCGTGCAGGGCGGGGGCTGCTCGGGCTTCCAGTACGGTTTCACGTTCGACGAGGAAACCAACGACGACGACACCGTCATGCAGAAGAACGGCGTCACGCTGCTGATCGACGCGATGAGCTACCAGTACCTGGTCGGCGCCGAGATCGACTACAAGGAAGACCTCGAGGGCGCCCAGTTCGTCATCAAGAACCCGAACGCGACCACGACCTGCGGCTGCGGGTCTTCGTTCAGCGCCTGATCGGGTTCCCGCCGGCCGGCCACCGCGCCCCCAGCAGGCGAGGGCCGCCGGCCCCCGTCACGGAGGGCAGGTTCCCCGGCAACCCGGCAAGGTGCCGGTGCGCCAGCCACGCGAAGGCCATCGACTCGACGGCCTGGGGATCGATCCCCAGACGGCCGGTATCCGCCAGTGACACGCCCGGCAGCAGCGCGGCGAGCCGGCCCATCAGGTGCGCGTTGCGCGCGCCTCCTCCACACACCCAGACTTCCCTTGCCGCGAACTGCCGGCAAGGCTCGGCCACGGTGATCGCGGTCAGCTCGGCCAGCGTCGCCTGCACGTCGCGCGGCTCGGCGCCGCCCGCGCCCGACTCGGCCAGCTTGCGCTCGAGCCAGCGGGCATCGAAGAGGTCCCGCCCGGTGCTCTTGGGCGGCGCGATCCGGAAATAGGGCTCGTCGAGCAGACTCTCGAGCAGGCCGTCGAGTACCCGGCCGCCCGCTGCCCATTTCCCGTCGAGGTCGAAGGCCTGTCCGGTGTGCCGCTCGCACCACAGGTCGAGAAGCGTGTTCGCGGGGCCGGTGTCGAAGCCCAGCACCGGGGCAGCGGGCACGGACCCGGTGGTGTCGAGCCGGCCGTCGAAGACTTCCGACGCCTCGAGCAGGCTCACGTTGGCGATTCCGCCCAGGTTGACGATCGCCCTTCGAAGCCGGGGATGGGCGAACACCGTGGCATGGAAGGCCGGCGCCAGCGGCGCACCCTGTCCGCCGGCGGCCACGTCGGCGCTGCGCAGGTCGGCGACGACTGCGATGCCGGTCAGCTCGGCGAGGCGCGCCGGGCTCAGCAGCTGGATCGTGTAGCCCAGTTCCGGCCGGTGGCGGACCGTCTGGCCGTGCGCGCCGATCGCGGACACGTCGGAAGCGGCGGTGCCGGCCGCTTCGAGAAGGTCGCCGACGACCCCGGCATAGAGGTCGGCCAGCGCATTGGCTGCTAGCGCGGCGCGGCCCAGCTCGTCGTGGCCCGGTGCCTGCAGGGCCTGCAGCTGCCCGCGCAGTGGGGCGGGAAACGGGCGCGAACGGAAGGCGAGGGTACGCGGCAGGGCCGTGCCGGCTGCCACGGATGAATCGAGCGGGAACTCGACCAGCGCGCCATCGACCCCGTCGACGCTGGTCCCGGACATCAGCCCGGCGCAGAGCCGGACCGGCGGACTCACTCGAAGCGGGCTGCGATGCGAAGCGGATCGAGCTGGGCCAGCTGCACCGCCACCTGCTCCGCGTGGGAAGCGAAGCGCTCGCGCTCGGCAGCCTCGAGTGGCTCGGACTCGGGCATCGCGACCTTCATCGGGTCGACCTGCCGGCCGTCCACCATGAATTCGTAATGCAGGTGCGGACCGGTGGCCCAGCCGGTCATGCCGACGTAGCCGATCACCTCGCCCTGCTCGACCTTGTCGCCCTTGTTCAGGCCCGAGGCGAAGCCGCGCAGGTGCGCGTACAGCGTCTCGACGCCGTTGCGGTGACGCAGCACGACGACCTTGCCGTAGCCGTTCTGCCAGCCTGCGAAGTCCACGACCCCGGAGCCGGACGCGCGGACCGGCGTACCCGACGGCGCCGCGAAGTCGACGCCCTTGTGGGCGCGCACGCTGCCGAACACCGGGTGAAGGCGGCGATTGGTGAAGCCCGAGCTGACCCGGCTGAACTCGATCGGGTTGCGCAGGAAGGCCTTGCGCATGCCGCGGCCATCGAAGCCGAAGAACTCGCCCTTGCCGTCGTCGCGCTCGAACCAGACAGCCTCGTGGCGCTCGCCGTCGTTGAGCAGCTGCACCGCCAGCACGCGCGTGCCGACCGGGCCGTCGAGGCTGTCGGCCTCGCGCACGGTCTCGTACAGCACCCGCAGCTCGGCGCCGCGGCGCAGGTCGCGGCGGAAGTCGACCTCGCCGTCGAGGATGTCGGCGACCATCGAGGCCACGCGATCGGGGATGCCGGCCGCGTCGGTGGCGGCGAACAGCGAGGAATTGATCGTGACCGCGGCCATCGCGGTGTGGCGGTCCAGCGGCACCGGCTCGTCGACCGCGACGAAGCCTTCGCCCTCGCGCTTGATCGTGAGGCGGGTGGCGTTCTCCTGGCCGTCGATGACCAGGTTGCCGTAGCGGTACTGCAGCGACATCACGCGGCCCAGGCCGTCGATCTCGGCGGTGACCGAACGGCCGGCGTAGAGCTGGAGCAGCTTGCGCGCGGATTTGTCGCTGCTGGCGAACTGCAGGAAGTCGGCGTCTGCCGCGCCGAGCCGCTCGAGCAGCGAGGCGAGGGTCTCGCCGCGGCGGATTCGCTCGGTCTGGACGAAGCTGTCGGGGGTCTCGGCGATTTCGGGCTGGAAGACCAGCGACTCGACGACGGTTTCGGGGGCCGGGAGCTCGGCCTCCCGCAACGGGGCGACGCCGAAGGCGGTGACCGCGGCGAAGGTGAGCGTTGCGGCGACCGCGACGGCGACCTTGTTGAAGCGGGGATCGGAAATTCGGGTCATTGGGCCTGTTCGTTAGAATCCGAACCTTCGGGTCCGTCGACAAAAAACGGCACGAACGATCCCCGCACCGCTGCCCGGACTCGGCAAAGCGGAAATATTACAGGAAACATATCGAAAAATGGGCGACAAGGGCGCGGAAATGGCTCCTGAAAGGCATTCCCTTACGACGGACGGCGGAGAGCGACCGACCGGCAGTGCGGCGCAGGGGCGGCCGGCCGTCAGCGAAAGGGTGCTCGAGGCGCTCGCGGTCACCAGGCGCGGCTGCGACGAACTGCTGGTCGAGTCCGAATGGGTCGCCAAGCTGGCCCGAAGCGAAGCCGACGGCAGGCCGCTGCGGATCAAGCTCGGGCTCGATCCGACCGCGCCCGACCTGCACCTGGGCCACACCGTGGTCCTGAACAAGATGCGCCAGCTGCAGGACCTCGGGCACACGGTCATCTTCCTGATCGGCGACTTCACCGCGATGATCGGGGACCCGTCCGGCCGCAACGCGACCCGCCCGCCTCTGACCCGCGAGCAGATCGAGGAGAACGCGAAGACCTACTTCGAGCAGGCGGCGCTGGTGCTCGACCGCGAGAAGACCGAGATCCGCTACAACTCCGAGTGGTCGGATCCGCTGGGCGCGCGCGGCATGATCCAGCTCGCGGCGAAGTACACGGTGGCCCGCATGCTCGAGCGCGACGACTTCACCAAGCGCTTTCGCTCGGGCGTGCCGATCTCGGTCCACGAGCTGCTGTACCCGCTGATGCAGGGCTACGACTCGGTCGCGCTGAAGTCGGACATCGAGCTCGGCGGCACCGACCAGAAGTTCAACCTGCTGGTCGGGCGGGAGCTGCAGCGCGAGTACGGCCAGGAGCCGCAGTGCATCCTGACCATGCCGCTGCTCGAGGGGCTGGACGGCGTCGAGAAGATGTCGAAGTCCAAGGGCAACTACGTCGGCATCACCGAGGCGCCGGGCGAGATGTTCGGCAAGCTGATGTCGATCTCCGACGAGCTGATGTGGAAGTACTTCGAGCTGCTGTCGTTCCGGCCGATGAGCGAGATCGCCGCGCTGCGCGCCGAGTGCGCGGCCGGCCGCAATCCGCGCGACGCCAAGGTGATGCTCGGCCAGGAGATCGTGACCCGCTTCCACTCGAAGGCGGCGGCCGGGCAGGCGCTGGCCGACTTCGAGGCGCGCTTCCGGCAGGGCGCGCTGCCCGAGGACATGCCCGAGGTGCAGCTGTCGGGCGCGCCGCTGGGCGTCGCGCAGCTGCTCAAGCAGGCGGGGCTGGTGGCGTCGACCTCGGACGCGATGCGCAACATCGAGCAGGGCGGCGTGCGGATCGACGGCGAGCGCATCGAGGACAAGGGCCTGAAGCTGGCCGCCGGCACCTACGTGGTGCAGGTGGGCAAGCGGCGGTTCGCGCGGGTCGAGCTGGCGTAGTGCTCGATTCCGCAGGAGCGCTCGCCTGATGCTCGCGCTGATCCAACGCGTGAGCGAGGCCGCGGTTCGAATCGACGGCGAGACGGTCGGCGAGATCGGCCGCGGGCTGCTCGTGTTCTTCTGCGCCGAGCGTGGCGACGCCGACGCCGACCTCGACCGGTTCGCGGAGCGGCTGCTGAAGCTGCGCTGCTTCGCCGACGAGGCCGGCCGGATGAACCGCAGCGTGCAGGACGTCGCGGGCGGGCTGCTGGTCGTTTCTCAGTTCACGCTGGCGGCGGACACCGCGTCGGGCAACCGGCCCGGATTCTCCGGAGCGGCGGCGCCCGACGACGGGCGCAGGCTCTACGAGGCCTTCGTCGAGCGCCTCCGGTCGAGTCACGGTCCGGTGGCCGCTGGCCGGTTCGGCGCCGACATGAAGGTCTCGCTGGTCAACGATGGTCCGGTCACGCTGTGGTTGCGAAGCCCCGCGCGCGAGGCCGCGCGTGCGGCCTGAGGCCGGAACCCCTCGCCTTGACTGCCGGGAAGCGCTCGGCCTAGTCTGGCGCATCGATACCAACCTCCTGGAGCAGCCCCGATGAAACTGGTCAGCGAGTCCTTCGCAGACGGTGCACAGATCCCGGAAGAGTTCGCCTTCTGCAAGATCGATCCCAGGTCGCGCGTGGCGCTGTCGGCCAACCGCAATCCGCATCTCGCCTGGAGCGATGCGCCGGTGGGCACGCGCTCGTTCGCGATCGTCTGCCACGACTACGACGTGCCGAGCAGCCCCGAAGACGTCAACCAGGAAGACCGCGAGATTCCGTCCACGCTGAAGCGGGTCGACTTTTTCCACTGGGTGCTGGTCGACCTGCCGGTCGGCGTGACCTCGATCGCAGCCGGCGAGTTCTCGGACAAGGTCACGCCCAAGGGCAAGATGGGGCCCGCTGCCCGGCACGGCGCGCGCCAGGGCGTCAACGACTACACCGGATGGTTCGCCAGCGACCCCGACATGTCGGGCGACTACTTCGGCTACGACGGCCCGTGCCCGCCGTGGAACGACTCGATCGTCCATCACTACGTGTTCACCGTGTACGCGCTCGACGTGGCCCGCTTGCCGCTGATGGGCCGCTTCGGCGGTGCCGACGCGCGCAAGGTCATCGACCACCACAAGCTCGGCCAGGCCTCGATCACCGGCACCTACACGCTGAACCCGCGGCTGGCCGGCAAATGAGCGATCGCGGCACCACGATCGTCCTGGTCCGGCACGGCGTCACCGACTGGAACCGCGAGCGCCGCTTCCAGGGCCAGATCGACATCCCGCTGAACGAAGAGGGGCGCCGGCAGGCCGAGCTGACCGGCCGGCGCATCGCTTCCGATCCGCACCGGCACCGGATCGCGGCCGTGCACACCAGCGACCTGTCCCGCGCCGCGCAGACCGCCGAGCCGATCGCCCGGGCGCTGGGCCTGCCGATGCTGAGCGATCCTGCGCTGCGCGAGCGGCACTACGGCGCCTTCGAGGGCCGTACCCACGACGAGCTCGAGCGCGACCAGGCCGAGGCCTGGCAGCGCTGGCGCTCGCGCGAGCCCGATTTCGCGCTGCCGGGGGGCGGCGAATCGCTGCGCGAGTTCCACGCGCGGGTGGAGCGCGCGCTGCTCGGGCTGGCCGCGCGCTACCCGTCGGCCACGGTCGTGGCGGTCGCCCACGGCGGCGTGCTCGACTGCGCGTTCCGGATCGCGGCGGGCCTGCCGCTCGACGCACCGCGCGGCCACGACCTGCTGAACGCGAGCCTGAACCGGATCGCGTTCGACGGCGAGGGCTTTCGCCTGGTCGACTGGGCCGACGTGGCGCACCTGGAGGAGGCGCTCGACGACGTCGAGGCGCGGGGCTGATCGGGGCGATCGCGTAAAATTCCGGGTTTTGCGTCCTTCGGGACGACGCCTTCGAGGAATTCCGCCATGTTCGACCGCAACCACGGCATCGCGCAGACCGACCCCGAACTCTGGAACGCGATCCGGCTCGAGAACCAGCGCCAGGAAGCGCACATCGAGCTGATCGCCTCCGAGAACTACGCGAGCCCGGCGGTCATGGCCGCGCAGGGCTCGCAGCTCACCAACAAGTACGCCGAGGGCTATCCGGGCAAGCGTTACTACGGCGGCTGCGAGTTCGTCGACGTGGCGGAGCAGCTCGCGATCGACCGGATCAAGCGCCTGTTCGGCGCCGAGTGCGCGAACGTGCAGCCGCATTCGGGCGCGCAGGCCAACGAGGCGGTGTTCCTCGCCTTCCTGAAGCCCGGCGACACGATCATGGGCATGAGCCTGGCCGAGGGCGGACACCTCACGCACGGCATGGCGCTGAACATGTCGGGCAAGTGGTTCAACGTGGTGTCCTACGGCCTGAACGAGGCCGAGGAGATCGACTACGACGCGATGGAGCGCAAGGCGCACGAGACGAAGCCCAGGCTGATCATTGCCGGCGCCTCGGCCTACAGCCTGCGGATCGACTGGGCGCGCTTCGCGAAGGTCGCGAAGGACGTCGGCGCGCTGCTGATGGTCGACATGGCCCACTACTCGGGCCTGATCGCCGGCGGCGTCTACCCGAATCCGGTGCCGCACGCCGACATCGTCACGTCCACCACGCACAAGAGCCTGCGCGGCCCGCGCGGCGGCTTCATCCTGATGCCGCCGCAGCACGAGAAGCCGATCAACTCGGCGATCTTCCCCGGCCTGCAGGGCGGCCCGCTGATGCACGTGATCGCCGCCAAGGCGGTGGCCTTCCACGAGGCGCTGCAGCCGGCCTTCCGCGACTACGCGAAGCAGGTGGTGGCAAACGCCAACGTGCTGGCGCAGACGCTGACCGAGCGCGGCCTTCGCATCGTGTCGGGCCGCACCGAGTCGCACCTGATGCTGGTCGACCTGCGCGCCAAGAAGATCACCGGCAAGGAAGCCGAGAAGGTGCTGGGCGACGCGCACATCACCTGCAACAAGAACGCGATTCCGAACGACCCGGAAAAGCCGATGGTCACCAGCGGCATCCGGCTCGGCACGCCGGCGATGACCACGCGCGGCTTCCGCGAGGACGAGGTCGCGCAGGTCGGCCACCTGATCGCCGACGTGCTCGACAACCCGCAGGATTCCGACAAGCTGGCCCGGATCCGCGACAAGGTCGACCAGCTCACCGCGAAGTTCCCGGTCTACGGCGGCTGAGCGCCGGTCGGAAACGGGCAGCGGAAAGCCGTCGGCGACGAGTCCGGACAGGGACGACCGGTAAGCGGCGATGCGCTGCCCCTTCTGCGATCACCCCGACACGCAGGTCGTCGAGACCCGCGAGTCCGACGAGGGGGACAGCATTCGCCGGCGGCGGCGCTGCCTGCACTGCGAGAAGCGCTTCACCACCTACGAGCGGATCGAGCTGTCGCTGCCGGCAGTGGTCAAGCGCAACGGCACGCGCACCGAGTTCGACCGGCGCAAGCTGCGCGCGTCGATGTCGCTCGCGCTGCGCAAGCGCCCGGTCAGCGCCGAGGCGGTCGACGCCGCGATCCACCGGATCGAGGAAAAGCTGCTGAGCCTGGGCCTGCGAGAGGTGGACAGCGAGCAGATCGGCGAGCTGGTGATGCGCGAGCTGAAGAAGCTCGACAAGATCGCCTACGTGCGCTTCGCGTCGGTGTACCGGAAGTTCGAGGACGTCGACGAGTTCGCCGAGGCGGTGCTCGAGGTCAGGGCGCGGCGCAAGCGCGCAAGCGACTGAGTCGCTGGGGCCGGGGGCGGGGTTTCCTGCTCGCGGTCCGGGTGCTGCGGCCCCCGCTGCGCGGGGGCTTCCCTCGTCTTCCTCGTCCGCGGCGGCTCGGGCGCAACTCGCGATCCCTGCGGGATCGCTCGGACAGCGCCCTCGCTGATCGCCGGTCCCTTCGGAAGCACTCGGCTGGCACAAGGACCGCGAGCAGGAAACCCCGCCCCCGGCCCTCCCGTCACCGCTTATCGCTTCGCGCTCCGGATCGCGTCGAGCGTCGCGTTCGGCGTGATCGCCTGCGGGTCGACCTTCAGTTCGATGACCGCCGGGCGGCGCTTCTCCTTCGCGAAGGCCAGCGCGGCCTTCAGCGCGGGCTCGAACTCCTCGGTGCGCGCGACCTGCGCGCCGAAGCCGCCGAAGGCCTCGCCGTACTTGGCGAAATCGGGGTTGGCCAGTGCGGTGCCCAGCACGCGCGACGGGTACTCGCGTTCCTGGTGCATGCGGATCGTGCCGTACATGCCGTTGTTGAACACGATGACCACGAGCGCCCCGTCGTACTGGGCGGCGGTGGCCAGTTCCTGGCCGTTCATCAGGAAGTCGCCGTCGCCGGCGAAGCAGACCACGGTGCGCTCGGGCGCCGCGATGGCCGCGGCCACCGCGGCCGGCACGCCGTAGCCCATCGCGCCCGAGGTGGTCGACAGCTGGGTGCGCAGGCCGGCGTAGGGCCAGAAGCGATGGGCCCAGGTCGCGAAGTTGCCGGCGCCGTTCGTGACGATCGTGTCGGCGGGCGCGACGCGCTTGAGCACCTGCACCATCTCCCACAGGTTCAGCGCGGGCGGCTCCCCGGCCTGCGTGTAGATCGGCGGCTGGCGCTGCCAGGCCTCGTACTGCGCGCGGGCCTCGCCGACGCTGGCCGCCCACGCCGAGGACTCGACTTCGATGCCGCGCAGCGCCGCGGCGATCTCGGGCATGCCGGAGGCGATCATCAGGTCGGCCTGGTAGACGGTGCCGAGCTCGTCGGTGCCGGCGTGCACGTGGACCAGCTTCTGCGCGGGCCGCGGCACCGCGAGCAGCGTGTAGCCCGAGGTGGTCATCTCGCCGAGCCGCGGGCCGATCGCGATGACCAGGTCCGACTCCTTCACCCGGGCAGCGAGCTTCGGGTTGATGCCGATGCCGACGTCGCCCACGTAGTTCGGATGGCGATTGTCGAACAGGTCCTGGTAGCGGAAGGCGCAGGTGACCGGCAGGCGGTTGGCCTCGGCGAAGGCGCGGATGTCGTCGCAGGCCTCGCGGGTCCAGCCGGTGCCGCCCAGCATCAGCAGCGGGCGCTGCGCGGCAGCGAGCATCGTGCGGAAGGACTCGAGCTGCGCCGGCGCGGGCGCGGCGCGCACCGGGGAGTGCGGCCGCGCGTCGGCCACCGCGGCCTGCTGGACCAGCATGTCCTCGGGCAGCGCGAGCACCACCGGCCCCATCCGGCCGCTGGTCGCGACCTGGAAGGCGTGGGCCACGTATTCAGGGATGCGGTCGGCGCGGTCGATCTGGGCGACCCACTTGGCCATCTGGCCGAACATGCGCCGGTAGTCGACCTCCTGGAAGGCCTCGCGGTCCATGAAGTCGGTGCCGACCTGGCCGACGAACACGACCATCGGGACCGAGTCCTGGAAGGCCGCGTGGATGCCGATCGAGGCGTTGGTCGCGCCGGGTCCGCGCGTGACCATCAGCACGCCGGGCTTGCCGGTGAGCTTCGCGTAGGCGTCGGCCATGAACGCGGCGCCGCCCTCTTGCCGGCAGATCACGAAGCGGATGCTGTCGCGATGCGGGTACAGGCCGTCGAGCACGGCCAGGTAACTCTCGCCGGGCACGCCGAACACGGTGTCGACGCCGTGCACGGCGAGGGCGTCAGCGAGGATCTGGCCGCCGGGGCGGGCGCTGGGGGCGGTGGTCGCGGTCACTGGGGCTCCTGCGCGCAGGCTCTGCTGCGCCGATGTTCGATTGCCGGGATCGCCCCGATTCTAGCCTCGCCGGCAGGGGCATCGCCGCGACTGCGGCGATAATCCGGCATCGCAACGATCCATTCCGGGGCCTCGCGGATGTTCACCGAAGCCGATCACCAGCACATGTCGCGCGCGCTGGAGCTCGCCGCGCTCGGCATGTGGTCCACCACGCCGAACCCGCGGGTCGGCTGCGTGATCGTTCGCGACCGGCAGGTGGTCGGCGAGGGCTGGCACCGCCGCGCCGGCGAGCCCCACGCCGAGGTGCTCGCGCTGGCCCAGGCCAACGGCGCCGCCCGCGGCGCCACCGTCTACCTCACGCTGGAGCCCTGCAGCCATCACGGCCGCACGCCGCCCTGCGTGGACGCGCTGCTCGAGGCGCGCGTGGGCCGCGTCGTGGTGGCGATGGAGGACCCGAACCCGCTGGTCAGCGGCCGCGGCCTGGCGAAGCTGCGCGAGGCGGGCGTCGACGTGCGCTGCGGCCTGCTCGGGAACGAGGCGCGCGAGCTGAACATCGGCTTCGTGTCGCGGATGACCCGCCAGCGGCCGTGGGTGCGCATGAAGATCGCCGCCAGCCTCGACGGCCGGACCGCGCTGCCCGACGGCCGCAGTCAGTGGATCACCGGGCCGGCGGCCCGCGACGACGGCCACGCGTGGCGCGCGCGGGCCTGCGCGGTGCTGACCGGCATCGGCACGGTGAAGGACGACGACCCGCGGCTCACGGTGCGCGCGGTGGACACGCCGCGCCAGCCGCTGCGCGTGCTGGTCGACTCGCGGCTCGAGGTCGGCCTCGACGCGAACATCGTCCGCGGCGGCAACCTGCTGGTCGCCTGCGCGCGGTCGATCCCGGCCAAGGTCGACGAGCTGAAGGACCGCGGCTGCGAGGTCGTCGAGATCACCAACGCGCAGGGCAAGGTCGACCTGCCGGCACTGCTGCGCGAGCTCGCGGCGCGCGGCGTCAACGAGCTGCACGTCGAGGCCGGCCACCGGCTGAACGGTTCGCTGCTGCGCGAGGACTGCGTCGACGAGTTGCTCGTCTACCTGGCGCCGGTGCTGCTGGGCAACGCGACCGGCATGGCCGAACTGATGCCGCCGGCCGAGCTCGAAGCGGCGCGGCGCCTGGAGTTCCGCGCGGTCGACCGGGTCGGCGACGACGTCCGGCTGCTGGCGCGGCTGCCCGACCGCCTGCCGGCGGCCCCCACCGGCGGTGCGGCCGAGCTGCATCCCAATTCGTAGAGGAAGCGACAAGGTGTTCACCGGAATCGTCGCGGCGATCGGCCGCATCGAGAAGATCGAGCCGCTGGCCGGCGGCCCCCGGGCCGGCGTCAGGCTCACCGTCGATGCGGGGTCGCTCGACCTGTCCGACGTCGCGATCGGCGACTCGATCGCGATCCAGGGCGCCTGCATGACCGCGGTGGCGATCGAAGGCGGGCGCTTCGCCGTCGACGTTTCCCGCGAGAGCCTGTCGAAGACGGCGGGCCTGGACGCGCCCGGCGAGGTCAACCTGGAAAAGGCGCTGAGGCTGGCCGACCGGCTCGGCGGCCACCTGATGTCGGGCCACGTCGACGGACTCGGCGAGGTGGTGCGCTTCGAGCCGGTCGGCGAGTCGTGGCTGCTCGCGGTGCGCGCGCCGGCGGCCCTGGGCAAGTACCTCGCCTACAAGGGCTCGATCACGGTCAACGGCGTGAGCCTGACGGTCAACCGGGTCGAGGACACTGCCGAAGGCTGCGTCTTCGAGATCAACCTGATCCCGCACACGATCGAGGTCACCACGCTGAAGGCGCTCGCGCCGGGCGCGCGGGTGAACCTCGAGGTCGACCTGATCGCGCGCTACGTGGAACGGATGCTGTCGCAGGAGCGGCAGTAGGCGCGGCGAGCGGCTCGCCGCCCGGGGCGCGCGCCGTGCCGCGCGCTGCGCGTCAAAGGCCGGTCACGTTGACCGACAGGCTGGGGAGGGCGCCGTCGAGCAGCTCGTCGAGCAGTTTCCCGGCGGCCGCGACCTCGGCCTCGTCGAAGTCGAGGAAAGCGCGCGACCTGCCGAAGCTCGGCCGGCGCAGCACCACCGTGTCGTCGACGACGACGAAGCCGCGCTCATAGGCGCGCACCGCCGGGTCGGCCGGCGCGATCCGCAGCCGCGGCGCGTGCGTGCCGAGCAGCGCGAGCAGCCTCGGGCAGTGGCGCTCGACGAAGCCGGTGTCGTGCAGCACGATCGCCACCGAGGCGTCGCGGTCGCGATCCAGCAGCGCCTTCACCGCGTCGGCGAAGGCCTTTCGCTCCAGGCCCCAGAACTCTCCGTTGTCGTCGAAGATCCTGAGCGAGCGGCGCGCCCGCGCGAGGCAGCGGTCGAAGGCCTCGCGGGCCGGGCCGCGGGCCTCCAGCCGGCGGTAGCCTTGCAGGTCGATCGGGTCGATGTCCATCGTCGGGGCTCCCTCCTGCCGGGCGCAGGCCCGGAACGCGGGCAGTCTCGCCCGGCGGGCGCCGGCCGGTCGAACGCCGGCGGCCGGGCGGCGGCTGGGGCGGTCGGACGGCGTAAAATGCCGCCATGTCACTCGCCACCACCCCCGAGATCATCGCCGAGCTCAAGGCCGGCCGCATGGTCATCCTCGTCGACGAGGAGGACCGCGAGAACGAGGGCGACCTCGTCCTTGCCGCCGACTTCGTCACGCCCGAGGCGATCAATTTCATGGCGCGGTTCGGGCGCGGCCTGATCTGCCTGACGCTCACCGAGGAGCGCTGTCGGCAGCTCCGGCTCCCGCTGATGGTCTCGGCCAACGGCACGGTGCACGGCACCAACTTCACCGTTTCGATCGAGGCGGCCGAGGGCGTGACCACCGGCATCTCGGCGGCCGATCGCGCCCGCACGATCCAGGTCGCGGTGGCGCGCGATGCGAAGCCCGACGACATCGTCCAGCCCGGCCACATCTTCCCGCTCAAGGCCCAGCCGGGCGGCGTGCTGATGCGCGCCGGCCACACCGAGGCGGGCTGCGACCTGGCCCAGCTGGCCGGGCTCACGCCGGCCGCCGTCATCTGCGAGATCCTGAAAGACGACGGCACGATGGCGCGCCTGCCCGACCTGATCGAGTTCGGTCGCGAGCACGGCCTGAAGATCGGCACGATCGCCGACCTGATCCAGTACCGCAACGCGAACGAGAGCCTGGTCGAGCGGCTGTCGCAGCGGCCGATCGAGACGCCGTGGGGGGCCTTCACGCTGACGGCCTACCGCGACAAGCCGGGCGGCGCGCCCCATCTCGCGCTCAGCCTCGGCGAGATTTTTCCCGACCGCGAGACCCTGGTGAGGGTGCACGAGCCGCTGACCGTGCTCGACCTGCTCGACGCCGGGGCGCACGGGCACTCGTGGCCGCTGCCGCGCGCGATGCGCCGGATCGCCGACGAAGGCTGCGGCGCGGTCGTGCTGCTGAACTGCGCGCAGCCGGCCGACGTGCTGTTCGCCGAACTGGCGGCCGCCGCCCCGCAGGGCGAAGCGGAAACGGCCGCATCGACCCGGCGCAGGGTGGGCAAGGTCGACCTCAGAACCTACGGCATCGGCGCGCAGATCCTGAAGGACCTGGGCGTCGGGCGAATGCGGCTGCTCTCGCAGCCGCGCAAGATCCCCAGCATGGCCGGCTTCGACCTCGAGGTGGTCGGATTCGAGCCTGGGCCACAGGAGAATCGGTAATCATGGAAATCGGCGTGTTCCAGTCTGACCTAGACGGCGCGGGCCTGCGGATCGGCATCGTGCAGGCCCGCTTCAACGAGCCTGTCTGCAACGCTCTGCGCGACGCCTGCCTGCAGCAGCTGGTCGACCTCGGCGTCGACTCCGACGACATCTTCGTCTGCACCGTGCCGGGCGCGCTCGAGATTCCTCTCGTGCTGCAACAGCTGGCCGCCTCGGGCGGCTTCGACGCGCTGATCGCGCTCGGCGCCGTGATCCGCGGCGAGACCTACCACTTCGAGGTGGTGTCGAACGAGAGCGCGGCCGGCGTGAGCCGGGTGGCGCTCGACTTCAACCTGCCGATCGCAAACGCGATCCTCACCACCGAGAACGACGAGCAGGCCGAGGTCCGCGCCGCCGAGAAGGGCGCCGACGCGGCCCGGGTAGCGGTCGAGATGGCCAACATGTCGCTGTCGCTGTCCACGCTGGCGGGCGACGACGAGGACGACGAAGACGACGACTTCGACGAGGACGAGGTCGGGGAGGAGGACTTCGACGACCTCGACGACGATCTCGACGACGACGAAGAGGGCGGCGCCGGCAGCCGCAAGGCGCACTGATGGCCACCGGGCGCCCGGCGGCGCGCGGCGGGGCGGGCGGCACCGCGCCGAAGAACGCGCGGCGCCGTTCCCGCGAGCTCGCGGTGCAGGGCCTGTACCAGTGGCTGCTCTCGGGCGAGGACGCCGGCGCGATCGAGGCCCACGTGGCCGCCAGCAGCCCGGGCTTCGAGAAGGCCGACCAGGACCACTTCAAGCTGCTGCTGCACGGCACGATCGAGGCGGCCGCCGAGCTCGACGAGGCGATCGCGCCGCACCTCGACCGCAAGACGACCGAGCTGAGCCCGGTCGAGCACGCGGTGCTGCTGCTCGGCGCCTACGAGCTCGCGCGCACGCCCGAGGTGCCCTACCGGGTCGTCATCAACGAGGCCGTCGAGCTGGCCAAGACCTTCGGCGGCACCGACGGCTACAAGTACGTGAACGGCGTCCTCGACCGGGTGGCCGCGAAGCTCCGGCCGGTCGAGGCGGGCGCGCGGCAATGAGCCCGGCCGGCGGGCTGGGCGAGTTCGAGCTGATCGGCCGCTTCTTCGACCGCGGCCCGGCCCGCCATGCGCAGCTGGGCATCGGCGACGATTGCGCTCTGCTCGGCGCGCCGGCGCCCGGGGAGAGCCTGGCGATCGCCACCGACATGCTGGTCGGTGGCCGCCACGCCTTCGACGACGTCGCCCCGGCTGCGCTGGGCCACAAGGCGCTGGCGGTCAACCTCTCCGACCTGGCCGCGATGGGCGCGCAGCCGCTGGCCTTCACGCTCGCGCTGGCGCTGCCGAGCGCCGACGAGGCCTGGCTGGCCGAGTTCAGCCGCGGGATGTTCGCGCTGGCCGACCGCCACGACTGCGAACTGATCGGCGGCGACACCACGCGCGGGCCGCTGAACGTCTGCATCACGGTGATCGGCCGGGTGCCGGCGGGCGCGGCCTTGCGGCGCGACGGCGCGCAGCCCGGGCACGACCTGTGGGTGTCGGGCGAACTCGGCGCGGCGGCCTTCGCGGTCGAGGAGCGAAAGCAGGGCCGGCCGCTTGCGGAGGAGGATCCGGCGCGAATCCGCCTCGACCGCCCCGAGCCGCGGGTCGCGCTGGGGCTGGCGCTGCGCCACCTCGCCAGCGCGGCGATCGATCTTTCCGACGGGCTGGCCGGCGACCTCGGCCACGTCCTGGAGCGCTCGCGCGTCGGCGCGAAGCTGGTCTGGCCGCGCGTGCCGGTGTCCGGGCCCCTGCGGGCCTTGCCGCAGGAGCGGCGGATGCGGTTGGCGCTCGCCGGCGGCGACGACTACGAGCTGCTGTTCGCCGCCGCGCCCGAGAACCGGATCGCGATCGAGGCGCTCGGCGAGCGGCTCGGCCTGCGCCTGACCCGGATCGGCGAGTTCGACGCCGGCGACGCGGTCCGGATCCTCGACGAGCGCGACCGCCCGATCGCCTGGGCTGGCCATGGTTTCGACCATTTCGCCTGAGGGCGAGGCGCGGCAGCCGGTCCGCCCCTCCGCGCGCTTCATGCGGGCGCGGGCTTCGCGCTGGATCGCGCTGGGCTTCGGCAGCGGCCTTTCGCCGCGCGCGCCGGGCACGGTCGGCACCTTGTGGGCCTGGCTGGTCTTCGTGGCCTTCGACCCGCTGCTCTCGCCCGTGCTCTGGGCGGTCGTGCTGGCGCTGGCCTTCGCGGTCGGCGTGCCGGCCTGCGAGCGCACCGCGCGCGACCTCGGCGTGGCCGACCACGGCGCAATCGTGTGGGACGAGGTCGTCGCCTTCTGGCTGGTGCTGCTGTTCGTGCCGGCCGGCTGGCAGTCCCAGCTGGCGGCTTTCGTCCTCTTCCGCTTCTTCGACATCGTCAAGCCGCCGCCGATCAGGCATTACGATGCGAAGCTGAAAGGCGGGTTCGGGGTGATGCTCGACGACCTGCTCGCGGCGCTGTACACGCTGTTCGTGTTCGCGCTGTTCGATGCCTGGGTCGGCGGCGCCCCGGCCGGCTGAACCGATTCCCGGAGGAAACGGATGGAGGCAGCGCAAACGCGCGGCGAAGAGATCGCCGACCTGGAGCACGAGGTGGTCGAGGCGGCCGTGGCCCTTGGCCACGCGCTTCGCGACCGCGGCTGGACGATCGCCTGCGCCGAGTCCTGCACCGGCGGCCTGGTCAGCCGGGCGCTGACCGAGATCGGCGGCTCGAGCGACTGGTTCGAGCGCGGTTTCGTCACCTACAGCAACGCCGCCAAGGCCGACCTGCTCGGGGTCTCAGCCGACACGCTGAAGGCGCACGGCGCGGTCAGCGAGGAAGTCGCCCGGGAGATGGCCGACGGCGCGCTGGCGCGCAGCCGGGCCCAGCTGGCGCTGTCGATCACCGGCATCGCCGGCCCGGGCGGCGCGGTGCCCGGCAAACCGGTGGGCACCGTCTGCTTCGGCTGGTCGGCGCTCGATGCCGAGGCGCGCACCGAAACGGTCCGCTTCCCCGGCGACCGGAGCGCCGTGCGGGCCCGGGCGGCGCTGCACGCGCTCAGGCGCGCGCGCGAGCGGCTGATGGAGATCGGGCTGGACGCCGGCGCCTGAGCGGGCGGCCTAGGCCGAAAGACTGATTGTTTATACAGTATCGCTGTGCAATAATCCGGACCATCGAATCCCGATCCGGACGAGGGCCAGCACCATGGAAAAAGTCATCGACATGAACGACGCGAAATCCCGCACCGAGCGCGGCAAGGCACTCAGCGCCGCCCTGGCCCAGATCGAAAAGCAGTTCGGCAAGGGCGCGATCATGAAATTCTCCGACGCCGAGGTCGAGCGCGACATCCAGGTCGTCTCCACCGGCTCGCTCGGGCTGGACATCGCGCTGGGCGTCGGCGGCCTTCCGCGCGGCCGGGTCGTCGAGATCTACGGCCCCGAGTCCTCGGGCAAGACCACGCTCACGCTGCAGGTCATCGCCGAAATGCAGAAGCTGGGCGGCACCTGCGCCTTCATCGACGCCGAGCACGCACTGGACGTCCAGTACGCCTCCAAGCTGGGCGTGCAGCTCGAAGACCTGCTGATCTCCCAGCCCGACACCGGCGAGCAGGCACTGGAAATCGCCGACGCGCTGGTGCGTTCGGGCTCGGTCGACCTGATCGTCGTCGACTCTGTCGCGGCCCTCACCCCCAAGGCCGAGATCGAAGGCGAAATGGGCGACTCGCTGCCCGGCCTGCAGGCGCGGCTGATGTCGCAGGCGCTTCGCAAGCTGACCGCCACGATCAAGCGCACCAACTGCCTGGTCATCTTCATCAACCAGATCCGGATGAAGATCGGCGTGATGTTCGGCAATCCCGAAACCACCACCGGCGGCAATGCGCTGAAGTTCTATTCGTCGGTCCGCCTGGACATCCGGCGCACCGGCTCCATCAAGAAGGGCGACGAGGTCATCGGCAACGAGACCCGTGTCAAGGTCGTCAAGAACAAGGTGGCGCCGCCGTTCAAGCAGGCGGAGTTCGACATCCTCTACGGCGAAGGCATCTCGCGAGAGGGCGAGATAATCGACCTCGGCGTCAACTGCAACATCGTCGAGAAGAGCGGCGCCTGGTACAGCTACGGCGGCGAACGCATCGGGCAGGGCAAGGACAACGTGCGCGAGTACCTGCGCGAGCATGCTGAAATGGCCCTCGACATCGAGAACCGCATTCGCGAGCATTTCGGCGTCGCCGGTCGCGGTTCCGCCGAGCAGGCGGCCTGATCGGCGGCCGGTGCCGCGCCGGGCAGTGAGCGACGCGTCGGGCTCGCCGCAGCGAAGGCGTCCGCAGCTTTCGCTCAAGGGCCGGGCCTTGCGCTTCCTGTCGCGGCGCGAGCACAGCCGGCTCGAGCTGCAACGCAAGCTGGCGCCGCATGCCGAGTCGCCCGAGGCGCTCGAGCGGGTGCTCGACGAGCTCGAGGCTGCCAGGCTGCTGTCGAACCAGCGCTTCGCCGAGTCGCTGGTGCATCGAAAGGCCGAGCGCTTCGGCTCGGCGCTGATCCGGCACGAACTGCGCTCGCATGCGGTCGAGCCGGCGCTGGTCGAGCGGGAGGTGTCGGAGCTCGAGAAGAGCGAACTGTTTCGTGCGCGGGCCCTCTGGCAGCGCCGGTTCGGCGCGCCGCCCGACTCTCCGCAGGCCCGTGCCAGGCAAATCCGTTTCCTGATGTCGCGCGGATTTCGCGCAGACGTCGTCCGCCGCGTCGTCGGCGGTCGTTCCGATCCCGACGAGGCCGAGCCCTTCGACCCGGCGGACGACCCCTTCGATCCGGCCGGCTAGTTACGCTCGCGCAGACGCCGTCCGCAGGCTGCGGCGGGCCTTGCCGCACCGCAGCGCGCACCTGGTCGCGTGCTAAACTCCGAGGCTTTTCCGCCGGCCGTTCGGTCGGCTTCCCGAGGTCGAACCGATCGATGTCAGTCCTTGCCACACGCCGCTGCACAGCGGCGTGCGTCCGTGTGGCGAGGTGAATGTCTGCTATCAACCGTGTTGGCGTCGGCCTGCCGATGTCGTCCTTGCACAAGAAAACCGAGTCGAATTGGGGGAAGAGTCGTGAAGATCCATGAGTACCAGGGCAAGGAAATCCTGAAGAAGTACGGTGTCGCGGTGCCCCGCGGCATTCCCTGCTTCTCGGTCGACGAGGCGGTCAAGGCTGCCGAGGCCCTCGGCGGCCCGGTCTGGGTCGTCAAGGCGCAGATCCATGCGGGCGGTCGAGGCAAGGGCGGCGGCGTGAAGCTCGCCCGCTCGATCGACGAGGTCCGCAAGCTGTCGAACGAGATCCTCGGGATGCAGCTGGTCACGCACCAGACCGGCCCCGAGGGCCAGAAGGTCCGCCGCCTGCTGATCGAGGAAGGCGCCGACATCCGCAAGGAGCTCTACGTGGGCCTGGTCGTCGACCGCGTCACGCAGCGCGTCGCGCTGATGGCCTCCAGCGAAGGCGGCATGGACATCGAGGAGGTCGCCGAGAAGACCCCCGAGCTGCTGCACAAGGTCTTCATCGACCCGGCCGCCGGGCTCACCGACGCCGAGGCCGACGAGATCGCCACGAAGATCGGCATCCCGGCCGAAAGCCTGCCGCAGGCTCGCACCGTGCTGCACGGGCTGTACAAGGCCTTCTGGGACACCGACGCGTCGCTGGCGGAGATCAACCCGCTGATCCTCACCGGTGACGGCAAGGTCGTCGCGCTCGACGCGAAGCTGAACTTCGACTCGAACGCGCTGTTCCGTCACCCCGAGATCGTCGAGCTGCGCGACCTCGACGAGGAAGACCCGGCCGAGATCGAGGCCAGCAAGTTCGACCTGGCCTACATCCAGCTCGACGGCAACATCGGCTGCCTGGTCAACGGCGCCGGCCTGGCCATGGCCACGATGGACACGATCAAGCTGTTCGGCGGCGAGCCCGCGAACTTCCTCGACGTGGGCGGCGGCGCCACGACCGAGAAGGTCACCGAGGCCTTCAAGATCATGCTGCGCAACCCGAACCTGAAGGCGATCCTCGTCAACATCTTCGGCGGGATCATGCGCTGCGACGTCATCGCCGAGGGCGTGATCGCGGCCAGCAAGGCCGTCGGCCTGAAGGTGCCGCTGGTGGTCCGCATGAAGGGCACGAACGAGGACCTGGGCAAGAAGCTGCTGGCCGAATCGGGCCTGCCGATCATCTCGGCCGACACGATGGCCGAGGCCGCCCAGAAGGTCGTGGCCGCCGCGGCCGGCAACTGACAACGAGGATCACCCGATGAGCATCCTGATCGACAAGGACACCAAGGTCATCACGCAGGGAATCACCGGCAAGACCGGCCAGTTCCACACGCGGATGTGCCGCGAGTACGCCAACGGCAAGGCCGCCTTCGTGGCCGGCGTGAACCCGAAGAAGGCCGGCGAGGACTTCGAGGGCATCCCCATCTACGCCAGCGTCAAGGAAGCCAAGGCCGAGACCGGCGCGACCGTGTCGGTGATCTACGTGCCGCCGGCCGGCGCCGCCGCGGCCATCCAGGAGGCGGTGGACGCCGAGCTCGACCTGGTCATCTGCATCACCGAGGGCATCCCGGTGCGCGACATGATCGTGGTGCGCGACCGCATGCGCAAGGCGAACAGCAAGACCCTGCTGCTCGGCCCGAACTGCCCCGGCGTGATCACCCCCGACGAGCTGAAGATCGGCATCATGCCGGGCCACATCCACCGCAAGGGCCGCATCGGCGTCGTTTCGCGCTCGGGCACGCTGACCTACGAGGCGGTCGCGCAGCTCACCGAGCTGGGCCTGGGCCAGTCGTCGGCGGTCGGCATTGGCGGCGACCCGATCAACGGCCTCAAGCACATCGACGTGATGCGCATGTTCAACGACGATCCGGACACCGACGCGGTGATCATGATCGGCGAGATCGGCGGCCCCGACGAGGTCAACGCGGCGCGCTGGGTCAAGGACAACATGAAGAAGCCGGTGGTGGGCTTCATCGCCGGCGTCACCGCACCCCCGGGCAAGCGCATGGGCCATGCCGGCGCTCTGATTTCCGGCGGCGCCGACACCGCCGATGCCAAGCTCGAGGTCATGGAAGCCTGCGGCATCAAGGTCACGCGCAATCCGTCCGAGATGGCCCGCCTGCTCAAGAGCGTGCTCTGAGCCCGGAGGACCGCGCCCGATGGATTCCGCGATCGAGTTCCTCACCACGCTCCACTGGGGCGCGGTCTTCCAGATCATCCTGATCGACATCCTGCTCGGCGGCGACAACGCGGTCGTCATCGCGCTGGCCTGCCGCAACCTGCCGCAGCACCAGAAGATGAAGGGCATCCTCTGGGGCACGGCAGGCGCGATCGTCCTGCGGGTGATCCTGATCGCGTTCGCGGTCACCCTGCTGCAGGTGCCCTTCCTGAAACTGATCGGCGGCGCCCTGCTGATCTGGATCGGCATCAAGCTGGTGGCGCCGGGCGACGAAGACGGCCACGGCAACCTGGAAGGCGGCAGCACGCTGTTCGCGGCGATCAAGACGATCATCGTCGCCGACCTGGTGATGAGCTTCGACAACGTGATCGCGATCGCCGGCGCGGCCAACCAGGCCGATCCCGACCACCAGCTCGGCCTGGTGATCTTCGGCCTGCTGGTCAGCATCCCGCTGATCGTCTGGGGCAGCACCCTGGTGCTCAAGCTGATCGAGCGCTACCCGCTGGTGGTCACCGCCGGCGGCGCGCTGCTCGGCTGGATCGCGGGCGGGATGATGATCACCGACCCGGTCGCCGTCGGGCAGATCGGCGAGCCTTCGTCGGCGCTGAAGTACGGTGCCTCGATCGTCGGTGCCATCGTGGTGGTCGGCTGGGGCATGGCGATCGCCCGGCGTCGCCCGGCGGGGGCCGCGCACTGACCGGCGGCAGCGCGCAGCCGCCGCCCGGCGGCAGCGCGCGGCCGTTCATGACATAGTTCCTCCGGGCGGCCGGCGAGTGACGGTAGGCTTCGCGAATCGTCGAACTCCGATCTCCGTTTGCCGCAGGCGGCCCGTGTCTGACCAAGGAAACCCCGCTTCCGCCCCGCGCGGACTCGTCCCCACGCTGCGGCTCTACCTCGCCGCCGGCGCGGTGGAGCTGCGCACGGTCGCCATCGTCGCCAACATGCTGACGATAGGGCGGCGGCCGTACAACGACGTCCAGCTCGACGACCTCACGGTCAGCGGCGAGCACGCGCTGGTCCGCGTGCGCAACGGCGAGGTCGCGATCCACGACCTCGGCAGCCGCAACGGCACGATGGTCAACGGCCTGCCGATCAAGCAGCGCACCCTGGTCGACGGCGACATCGTCGACATCGGCATCTACCGCCTGCGCTTCGAGGCGGCCCGTTCGTCCGCCGCCGAGGCCGGCGGGTCCGCGCCCGGCCAGCAGGGCCGCAGCGACCTGGCGCACGCCGGCGCGCCGGCCGAGGGCGGGCTGCCCGACCTCGCAGCCGGCTCGGCCGTGCCCGATTCCCACGGCGCGTCGCGCGGTACGCAGTCCGCCGGCGATCCGCTCGCGGCGGCCGACGCCGAGCCCGTCCAGCCCGGCCGGGTCGAATACCTGAGCGGCACGCAGGCCGGGCAGTCCCAGCCGCTGGATCAGGCGATCTGCCGGGTCGGCGGGATCGCCGGCCAGGTGGCGGTGATCTCCCGGCGCCGCGGGGGCTATTTCATCACCCACCTCGAGGGCCTGACCTTCCCGCAGGTCAACGGCGAGCCGATCGGCCTGACCGCGCACCGGCTGGCCGACGGCGACCTGATCGAGCTGGCCGGCACGATGCTGCGCTTCAGGCTGGGCGCGTGAGCGGTCGCCCGCGATGACGGCGCTGCGGCGGATCCGCCTGCTCAGGGCCCTGAACGGGCTCGCCTACGTCCTCCTGCTCGCTGCCCACGACGCCGGCGTCCAGCCGGTATCGATGCTGACCGGCATCGACCGGCATGTCTACGACAGCCGCCAGCAAGCGGCGTCCCCGAAGCAGGATCCGCGCATCGTGATCGTCGACATCGACGAGCGCAGCCTGGCCGAGCGGGGCCGCTGGCCCTGGCCGCGCGAGACGGTCGCGGCGCTCAACGACGCGATCTTCGAGCGTGGCAAGCCGGCGGTCGTCGGCTACGACATCCTGTTCGGCGAGCCCCAGCGCGACGGCGGCGCCGGGGACGCGGCGTTCGCGCGCTCGCTGGCCGGACGCCCGACCGTCCTCGGCTACTACCTGACCAGCGACCGCAGCGGCAGAGCCAGCGGCATGCTTCCGGCGCCGGTCTTCGGGCGCGGCGCCGTGGCCGAGACCGGATTGCTGGACCTGATCGACGCCGACGGCTACGGCAGCAACCTGCCGCTGCTGGCCAGGGCGGCCGCGGCGCA
This sequence comes from Zeimonas sediminis, assembly GCF_023721795.1. Lineage (NCBI taxonomy): Bacteria > Pseudomonadati > Pseudomonadota > Betaproteobacteria > Burkholderiales > Burkholderiaceae > Zeimonas > Zeimonas sediminis. The sequence continues at coordinate 554,422 of NZ_JAMQYE010000002.1, read as the reverse complement.
GGGCTTCTTCAACCCCTTCATCGGCGCCGGGATCGACGTCGACGGCACGATCCGGGCCCTGCCGATGCTGGCCTCGTACGGCGAAGTGGTCCACGAGTCCTTCGCGCTGGCGGTGCTGCGACAGTACCTCGGCGCGGGCGCGGTCATCGTCGACGGAGACCTGCTGAGGCTGGCAGGCGAGCGGGGCGACGTCTCGATCCCGGTGTCGGTCGGCTACACGGCCATGGTCCCCTTCGCGGGGCGGGGCGGCGCCTCGGGCGGACGCTTCCGCTACGTCTCGGCCGCCGACGTGCTCGACGGCCGGGTCGACTGGTCGGTGATGCGCGACCGGATCGTCCTGGTCGGCACCAGCGCGCCCGGCCTCACCGACCTGCGCGCGACGCCCGTCAACGAGGTGTTTCCGGGCGTCGAGATCCACGCCTCGCTGCTGGCCGGGGCGCTCGACGACGCGGTCCCGCGCAGGCCTCTCGAGGCCGGCATCGGCGCGGCGCTGGTCACGTTGCTGGTCGGAGGGACGCTGGCAGTGCTGCTCCCGATGCTCGGCCCGATCGGCACCGTCGCCGCGAGCGGCGCCGCGCTGGTCCTGGTGGTGGGCGGCAATTCGGCGGCGTACTGGACCCTGGGCCTGGTGCTTCCGCTGGCCGGGCCGATGGTCGCGATCCTCGTGCTGGCGGTGTTCAACCTGCTGCTGGGCTACATGGCCGAGGGCCGGGCGCGGCGCGCGGTGGTGCGCCTGTTCGGGGAGTACCTGTCCCCGACGCTCGTCGAGCAGATGGCGCGGGATCCGGTGCGCTGGCGGGCGGGTGAGATCGAGAACCGCGAGATCACGATCCTGTTCGCCGACATCCGCGGCTTCACCCGGATGGCCGAGTCGATGGAGCCTGCGGCCCTTCGCGAGTACCTGAACACCGTGCTCACGGCGATGACGGACGTCGTGCACGAGCACGGGGGCACCGTCGACAAGTACATCGGCGACGCGGTCATGGCGTTCTGGGGCGCCCCGATGGAAGACCCGAATCACGCGGAGCACGCCGTCGCCGCGGCCCAGGCGATGCAGGAGGCGGCGCGCCGGCTCTCGGCGGACTTCATCATGCGCGGCCTGCCGGCGCTGTCGATCGGCGTCGGCGTGAACACCGGCTTCGCGCAGGTCGGCGACATGGGCTCCGCGGCGCGGCGCACCTACACGGCGATCGGCGACGCGGTGAACCTGGCGTCGCGCCTCGAGACCTTGACCAAGCACCATGAAGTGCCGATCATCGTCGGCGAAGCGACTGCAAGGGCCTGCACGGGCCGGCGGTTCGCGGAGCTCGGTCCGGTCCGGATCCAGGGGCGCTCCGACGCGGTGCGGCTCTTCGTTCCGCTGCCGGCTGGGCGGTCCGGGGTCCGAGCGGATGCCCCGGCGCTTGTGCAGCCCGAGGCCGGGCGGCTGGAAGGCGCGGCGGACCTTGCCGGCGATTCGCCGGCCTGGCCGGAGACGGCGGCAGGCGTCGAGCCGCCGCCGATCCGGGCGGGCCGCACGGAGTCGGCGCCGCTGGCTCAAGCCGACCGATGACAGATGCCGACGCCGAGGAGCGTTCGATGAAGGTACGGGTTCTCGGGTGTAGCGGCGGGATCGGCGCGCGCGCCCGGACGACCTCGTTCCTGGTCGACTCCGACATCCTTCTCGATGCCGGCACCGGGGTCGAGGACCTCACGGTCGAAGAGCTTGCCGCGATCGACCACGTCTTCCTCACGCACTCGCACCTGGACCACATCTGCGCGCTGCCGCTGCTGGTGGACTCGGTGGGCGGGCTGCGCAAGAAGCCGATCACCGTGCACGCGCTGCCCGAGACGATCGACGCGCTGCGCACTCACATCTTCAACTGGGTGATCTGGCCCGACTTCACCGAGATCCCGCACTACGACCGGCCGTGGATGAAGTTCGAGCCGCTGTCGATCGACCAGACTGTGCACGTGGGCACCCGCTCGGTGCGCAGCCTGGCCGCCACCCACACGGTGCCGGCGCTGGCCTTCCACGTGCACTCGCGCAACGGCTCCTTCGTGTTCTCCGGCGACACCGGCCCGAACGACGAGTTCTGGCGCCAGGTGAACGGCGTCGAGGACCTGCGCTTCCTGATCATCGAGACCGCCTTCGCCAACCGCGACCAGGACCTGGCCACCACCGCCAGGCATCTCTACCCGATCCAGCTCGGCGAGGAGCTCGCCAAGCTGCGCCGCGAGCCGCAGGTGCTGATCACGCACCTGAAGCCGAGCGACCGGGTGACGATCGAGCGCGAGATCGAGGCCTGGGCGGGAAGGTTCTCGCCGCGGGTGCTGGAGCGGGGAGAGGTGCTGGAGGTCTGAGCGGCGGCCCGGCATCTTCTTCCGTCACGAGGAAGGGGCACGAAGGCCGTCGGCATCGGACAACCGCAGAACGATCCGTCCGCGGTGCTCCGAATGGCGCGGACGGACTTCGTCGTCGTGACCCGCCGGAATCATCCCGATGCGGTGCTCGTGCACCTGGACGACGAAAAGATCCTCGATCGTTCTCGCCGACGCCAGCCCGCTGACTTCGCTGGCGGCGGTCGGCGGCCTCGAACGGGCTTCACCCTCCGTGCTGCGCCGTGTCTCGGCGGAACTGATTGGCGCGGCGCTCTAGGGGTGGGGCGAGCACCGAGCCCGGCGGTCGAAGGAGTGCGCCGGCTGGCGCCTAGATGCACCGGGGCAGGGACGCCGCGCAGTTGACGTACATCGTCACCCGAAGGTGACGCAACGCGTCACTCGCCAAGTGCCTCGCGTGACGCGATGCGTCGCTTGCGAGGCGGGTTCCTCGTCCTGCGGCCCTCGGCCGCGTGACCTTTTTCACGCTCTCGTTCGCCGCCGACCGTTCGTCGGCCGCCAGCCGCCGCAACCGGGTCCTGGCACACCCCCTGCACATACATCCGCGAGCCGACAGGGATCGGCCCGAACCCAGATTCTCAACAGGAGCAGATGAAATGATGAAGTTCCAGAAAGTTCGCAAGCAGGTCCAGAAAGGCTTCACGCTGATCGAACTGATGATCGTCGTGGCGATCATCGGCATCCTGGCGGCGGTGGCGCTGCCGGCGTACTCCGACTACTCGAACCGCGCGAAGGCCTCGGAGATCGTGCTGGCCGCCAGCAGCGCCCGCACCTGCGTGACCGAGATCGTTCAGTCGGCAGGCGCCGCCGGCGACCTGACGACCTGCGACGACAGCTTCACCGCCACCCAGTACGCGAAGAGCATCGTGGTCGACGCCCAGGGTGTGATCGAAGTGACCGGCGACATCGTGGCGGCTGGCGACACGGTCGTCACGCTGACCCCGACGTTCGACAACGCGGCGACCCCCACCGCCGTCGTTTCGTGGGCCTGCACCGGCACGCCGGCGCAGTGGATGCCCGGCAGCTGCAAGTAAGCTTGCGCTGAACTGGCAGGGCACGAAGCTGCCCTCGCCAGGGGAACCACCCGAAAGGGCCGCCTTGGCGGCCCTTTCGCTTTCGGGGCGTCGCGGAGCGTGGCATGCCGGAGGCGACATCGAAGCCCGGTCGGCCGGACGGGAGCGACGGTCCGACCGAATCATTGGCACGGAGCGTCATCGCGGAAGAACCGCCCGTACCGCTCGGGCCGCTTCCTCGATTGCCTCCGCGGCGCCTCGGCCAGTACCGAACACCGCGGTGATCACCGCCACGGCATCCGCTCCCGCCTCGATCGCCAGCCGCGCGTTCGAAGCATCCACCCCCCCGATCCCCACCACGTTCCACCCCCGCGCCCTTGCGCGGGTCAGCAGCTCGAGCGGCGCGCGCACCGCCCCCGGCTTCGTGCTCGACCCGAACAGGCTGCCGAAGGCCAGGTTGTCGGCCACTCCCGCATACTGCTCGGCCCGCTCGAACTCGTCGTAGCAGGACACGCCGACGATCGCGTCCGGCCCCAGTCGCCGGCGGGCGTCGAAGGGGTCGTCGTCGTCGCGGCCCAGGTGCACGCCGGCGGCGCCGGAGGCGATCGCCATGTCGACCGAGTCGTTGACGATCAGCGGCACGCCGCGCGCGTGGCACAGCTTCATGAGCATCCTCGCCTGGCGCAGCCGGGTCGTCGCGTCCGCGGTCTTGTTCCGGTACTGCACCGCGCTCGTGCCGCCTGCGATCGCGGCGGCCACCGCCGCGGCCAGCCATTCGTCGTCGTCGGTGTCGGGCGTCAGCACGTAGAGGCCGCGAATCGGCGCCTTGGGCGGCGGCGGGGGCAGGGCTTCGCCGGAATCGGTCGCGGCCGTGTGGGAACCCGGCGCAGCGGCGTTCACGACCGCCTCGCCGGCCTTGGATTCTTCGGGCAATTCGCGCTCCTGTGCGTTCGTCGCAACATCCTCGCCACTGGTCGGTGCCGGCCGGTGGCGCTTCGGGGCCGAGGTTAACATCGGCTCACAGGGAAGAGGCCCGCGCGGGCGAGGGCGGATCGCGGTCTGAACCGCGGCGTTGGATCCTCGCTCCGCGGGTCCCGATTCGAACCTTCAGCCAGGGAAAACGAGGATGAGCGACGCAGCGAACGCGGGTTTTCGTAGTTGGATGTGCCTGATCTGCGGCTGGATCTACAACGAGGAAGAAGGCCTGCCGGACGAGGGCATCCCTCCCGGCACGCGCTGGGAAGACATTCCGATCAACTGGACCTGTCCCGAATGCGGCGCCCGCAAGGAGGACTTCGAGATGGTGGAGATATGACATGAGCCAAGCCGGACTGTCGGGCCTGCGCGTCCTGGTGATCGACGACAGCAATACGATCCGCCGCAGCGCCGAGATCTTCCTGAAGCAGGCGGGCTGCGAGGTGCTGCTCGCCGAGGACGGTTTCGACGCGCTGGCCAAGGTCGCCGACCACGAGCCGCACCTGATCTTCTGCGACATCCTGATGCCGCGGCTCGACGGCTACCAGACCTGCGCGCTGATCAAGAAGAGCGTCCGCTATCGCGACATCCCGGTCATCATGCTCTCGAGCAAGGACGGCCTGTTCGACCGCGCCCGCGGCCGGATGGTGGGCTCGGACCAGTACCTGACCAAGCCCTTCACGAAGGACGGGCTGATCCGCACGGTAGGGGAGCACCTGAACCGGCACGCGACAGGCGCGACGGCGCACGCCGAGAGCGGTGCCCAGGAAGCCTCGTTCTCCTTCGCCCCGATCGTCTGAATCGTGATCGCAGTCCCCCGTCCATGAAGATCCTGGTCGTCGACGATTCCCCGACCGAGCGCTGGTTCCTGACCGACCTGCTGCTCAGGAACGGTTACCAGGTGGCCACCGCCTCGAACGGCGAGGAGGCCCTGAAGAAGGTGCAGCTCGAGCGTCCGCTTCTGGTCGTGCTCGACGTGGTGATGCCCGGGCAGAGCGGCTTCCAGATCGCCAGGGCGCTGTCGCGCGATCCGTCCACGAAGGACATCCCGATCATCCTGTGCTCGAGCAAGAGCGCCGAGACCGACCGGATCTGGGGCCTGCGCCAGGGCGCCAGCGATTACCTGACCAAGCCGGTGCGTCCGGAAGAGCTGCTGCAGCGGGTCGCGCAGCTCGCGCACGCCTGAGCGCCGCCGAACCGGAGAAGCCGTGGAAGCGCAGACCAGCACCGACCGCAAGAAGAACCTGCGCGAGTTCCAGGCGCGACTGTCCGAGCGCCTGCGCCAGGCGGCGTCGGGCGCCGCGCCCACCGCGCGGCTCGGCGTGCAGGTGGGTGCGCGCCGGCTGCTGGTCGAGCTGTCCGAGGCCGGCGAAGTCGTGCCGGTGCCGGCCACGATCGCCGCGGTGCCGCTCACGCGCGACTGGTTCCGCGGCCTGGTCAATCTCCGGGGATCGCTGTACGCGGTTTCGGACCTGGGGCGCTTCGTCGGCGATTCCTTCGCGCCGGCCGGCCGCGACGCGCGGCTGATCGCGTTCGCGCCGCGGCTGGGCCTGAACGCGGCGATCGTCGTCTCCCGGATGCTCGGGCTGCAGAACGTGGAGGCGATGACGCCGGCCGAAGCATCCGCCGAGGCAGCCACCGAGGCGCGCCCGGGCTGGCTGGGCGCCGACTGGCTCGATGCGGAAGGGCGCCTGTGGACCGAACTGAGCCTCGCGAGGCTCGCCGTCGACGACCGTTTCATGACGGTTGCCCGCTGACGCGAGGACCAAGAAGATCATGATGAAGATGTCCCTGAAGCTGCCCGGTTTCGCGACCCCGAAGGCGCACGCGCCGGCGGACGCCGCGCCGGACACCGCGCTGATCGAGACGCTGCTGCCCGACGACGACGGCGGGCCGACCGTCGACGAAGCGCGGGACGCCGCCGCCGCCGAGGCCTTCGCCGGGTCGTCGGCGCGTCGCCGCAAGCGCTTCACGATCCCCCTGGTCGGCCACCTGCCGATCCAGAAGCAGCTGCAGGTGTGGCTGCCTGTGCTGGTGCTGTCCGCGCTGCTCGGCGTGGCCTTTCTGTGGCTCGACGCGCGCCAGACCGCCGAGACCGCGCGCTCCACGCAACTGCTCGGCGACGCGTTGACCCACTCGCAGCGCCTGGCCAAGGCCGCGCCCAATGCGATCGCCGGCAACGTCGACGCGTTTCGGCAGCTCGCCGAGAGCCGCCAGGTCGTCGACCGCTCGCTCAGGCAACTGGTCGATGCCGGCGTGGCGGCACCGGCCGGCGTCGGCGCGCCCAGCGCGGTCGCGCTGCTCGAGGCCTGGCGCCCGAGCGACGCCGCGGCAGGGGCGCTGCTCGCGCAGCAGTCGCTGCTGGTGGCCCTGGCCGAGTTCCGCCAGCAGGTCGCGAAGACCAATCCCCAGTTGCTGGCCGCCACGCAGGTCGTGGCGACGCAGCGGCTGCAGGCGGGCGCGTCGTCGCGCGAGGTGGCCGCGGCCGGCGAGCTCGTGGCCCTGTCGCAGCGGATCGCCCGCGACGCCGGCACGCTCGGCATTGCCGACGTCGTCGACGTCGACGGCCTGCGCCAGGCGGTCGCGTCGTTGCGGCAACTGTCGGATGCGCTGCTCAACGGCAGCGACCGGATGCGGATCTCGCCGGTCGGCGACGGCGAGGCCAGGCGTTCGCTCGAGTGGCTGCGCCAGGCGAGCACCGCGACCGAAGCCTCGCTGGCTTCGGTGATGACCGGCATCCAGGGCCTGCAGCAGGCGCGCGCCGCCGAACGACGGATCTTCGCGGACAGCGAAACCGTGCGCGGCAGGCTCGAGTCGCTGCGCGATGCGTTGCGCGGCGGCGGCGGGCTGGCCATGTGGAACAAGTGGATCGCCGCGGGCTCGGGCTTCATCGCGCTGCTGGCGCTGTTCGGGTTGTTCCGCGCCTTCCTGTCCGACAGCGAGCAGCGCGCCGAGGAAGCCGAGCGCCAGCGCGCGGTCGCCGAGCGGCTCGAGCAGGAGGCCAAGCGCGCGAACGACCAGAACCAGTCGGCGATCCTGCGCCTGATGAACGAGCTGCAGGAAGTCGCCGACGGCGACCTGACGATCCAGGCCACCGTGTCCGAGGACATCACTGGCGCGATCGCCGACTCGGTCAACTACACGGTCGAGGAGCTGCGAAGCCTGGTGTCGCGGATCAACGCGACCGCCGAGATGGTCAACGAGGCCTCGTCCAAGGCGCAGATGACCGCGTCCAGCCTGCAGGCGGCCAGCGAGCAGCAGTCGCGCGAGATCCGCGAGACCGGCGAGGCGGTGCTGCGGATGGCGCAGCAGATCAACGAGGTGTCGGCGCGGGCCGCCGAATCGGTGCAGGTGGCCCGGCACTCGCTGGCGGCCTCCGAGGACGGTTCGCGGGCGGTGGACAACGCGATCAGCGGCATGAACGGGATTCGCGACCAGATCCAGGAGACTGCCAAGCGGATCAAGCGGCTCGGCGAGTCTTCGCAGGAGGTCGGCGAGATCGTCGAGCTGATCTCGGACATCACCGAGCAGACCAACGTGCTGGCGTTGAACGCGGCGATCCAGGCCGCGTCGGCCGGCGAGGCGGGCCGCGGTTTCACGATCGTCGCCGAGGAGGTCCAGCGGCTGGCCGAGCGTTCGGCCGAGGCGACCAAGCAGATCGCGGCGCTGATCCGCACGATCCAGACCGACACGCAGGACGCGGTCGCGGCGATGGAGCGCAGCACGCAGGGCGTGGTCGAGGGCACGCGGCTGTCCGACGAGGCCGGCCGCGCGCTGGGCGAGATCGGTCGCGTGTCCCGGCACCTGGCCGAGCTGATCGAGGACTTCTCGAACACCACCTCCAAGCAGGCCGCTTCGGCCGGCACCGTCGCGCAGTCGATCCAGCGCATCCTGCTCGTGACCGAGCAGACCAGCGAGGGCACGCTGCACACCGCCGGCTCGATCCGGCAGCTCTCCGAACTCGCGCAGGAACTGAAGAGCTCGGTGTCGCGCTTCAAGGTCGGCTGACGATGGGGGCGGCCATGGACGAAGTCCAGCAGTTCGACGCAGCGCCCGACCTTTCGGTGCTGTCCTGGTGCGCGGCCGAGATCCGGCAGTCGCTGCAGAATTCGGTCGACTCGCTTCGGCGCCAGCTGGCCGCCGGCCCCGACGACGCGAGCGCGCTGCGCGCCGCGCGCACCGGCGTGCACCAGGCGCACGGCGCGCTGGCGATCGTGGGCCTGTCGGGCGTTCCGGCGCTGACCGCCGAGGCCGAGCGCTTCATCGATGCGATCGAGCGCGGCGCGGCCTCGCTCGACGAGGCTGCGGTCGAGGCCTTCGCCGGCGCCTGCGGCGCGGTCGCGGAATACCTGGACGGCCTGCTCGCCGGCGATGCGCACCAGCCGCTCTACCTGTTTCCCTACTACCGCGACCTTCTGGCCGCGCGCGGCGAGAGCCGGATCCAGGCCTCCGACCTGTTCGTGGTGCCGGCGCCGGCCGGCCCGATCGTGGAGCCGCCGCCGATCCGCGTGACCGACGGCGGCCAGCTCGCCGCTGCCCGGGCGGACTTCGAGCGCGGCCTGCTCAAGCTGATGCGCGATCCGGCCGACCGCGCCGCCCTCGACGCGATGCGCGCGGCGGTCGACACGGTCCTGCACTCGGAGCGCGGCGCCAGGCAGGCGGTGTTCTGGCGGGCGGCGCTCGCCTGCTTCGAAGCCTGGGCCGGCGGCAGCCTGCCGCTGGACGTTGCGGCCAAGCGCTTGCTCGCGCGAATCAACCTGCAGATCCGGCAGACGGTCAGCGAGCTGCTGCCGGTCGGCGAGCGCCTGCTCGCCGAGACCCTGTTCCTGCTGGCGGGCGCCGGCGCCGGCTCGCAGCGGGTGGCCGAGGTCCGCGAGGCGTTCCGCCTCGACGGCGCGATACCGTCCGACTACGAGGTCCGGCGTTTCGGCGGCACCGACCCGGCTGCGCTCGACGCGGCGCGCGCCGCGCTCGCGACCGCCAGGCTGCGCTGGGACGCCGTCGGCGCGGGCGCCGCTGCCGCGCGGCTCGAGGCGTCCGAGGCCTTCGCCGATGCGGTGGGCAGGCTCCCGTCGGCCGGCCTGCAGCGCATGGCAGCCGGTCTGGTGGAGTGCGCGCGGGCTGCCTGCGCGCCGGAGCGGCAGGCCGAGGAGGCGCTCGCGCTCGAGGCCGCCAGCGGCCTGCTGTTCGCCGAGCAGTTCCTCGAAAGAGGCCCCGGCCGGACGGCCGACCTGGAGTCGCATGCCGCCGAGCTCGGCGAGCGCCTGAGCGTGGCCGCGAAGGCCGCCGGCGAACTGCCGCCGCTGCCCGACTGGATGCGCGCGCTGGGCCAGGCCGCCCAGGAGCGGGTCACGATGTCGGCGTTCGTGGCCGAAACGCGCGCGACGCTGAACCAGGTCGAGCAATCGCTCGACGCCTTCTTCCGCGATCCGGCGCAGCGCGAGGGCCTTCCCGGCGCGGTGCGACACTTGCGCCAGGTCGGCGGGGCGCTCAGGCTGCTCGGTCATGCGCAAGCCGGCGATGCCGCTGACGCGGTGGCCGGGCAGGTGGAGGGCTTCGCCGCCGCCGCGCTGCCGGCGACGGGCGAGGCCGCCGACGAGGCCGACACCCGCGTGCTCGAGGAGACGGTCGCCGTGCTCGATCCGGCGCGCTTCGAGGACGTGGCCGCGAGCCTGGGCGCGCTGGGATTCTTCGTCGACGGCCTGCTGGCGCCCGAACGTGCCGGCATCGGCGTCGTGTTCGATCCCGATACCGGGCGGATCGAGGCCTCTGTCCATGGAAGTTCCGACGCCGCCGGCCCGAGGCGGCAGGGGGTGTCGGCGGCATCGAAGGCGTCGGCGGTGTCGGCCGCGGCCGAGGCGGGCACTGGCGAGGCGCCTGCCGCGGGCCCTCGCGTCGACATGGCGCACGCCGCGGGCGGGGCGACGATCGTCGAAGCGACTTCATCGGGCGACGCGGCCGGCGTGCCGGCGGCGCCGCAGCCGCAAGCGACCGAATCGCCGGACCCGGAACTGCTCGAGATCTTCCTCGGCGAGGCCGCCGAGGTGCTCGACGCGATCGAGCAGGCGGTCGGCATGTCGCGCGAGGCGCCGTCGGACCCGGACGCGATGACCGCGATCCGTCGCGGCTTCCACACGCTGAAGGGCTCGGGCCGCATGGTCGGCCTGGTCGAGCTCGGCGAGGCGGCCTGGTCGCTGGAGCAGACGATGAACCTGTGGCTGGCCGAGTCGCGGGCCGCGACCCCCGAGCTGCAGGACCTGATCGAGCTGGCCGCGGCCCTTTTCCGCGGATGGATAGGCGCGCTGGCCGACGAGCCCGGCGCGAGGATGGATCCGACGCCGGTCGTCGAGGCGGCCGAGGCGATCCGCGACGGTCGACCGTCCGGCGAGTCGCTGGCCCGCCTGGTCGCCGCGGGCACCGGCTTGGCCATCGCTGCTGCCGACGAGTCGAACGCGCCCGATGCAGCCACCGATCGCCCGGAGCTCGGACTCGACGAGACAGTCGAGATCGAGGCCGCGATCGCCGTGCTCCCCGACGAGGGTGAAGGGGGATCGCAGGACGCGAGCGATTTCGTCGAGGTCCTGGACATCGGTGAGCCCATCGACGTCCGCGACGCCGACGAGGTCGTCGAGGAACCGGAAATCGTCGAGGTCGTCGAGGTGCCGGAAACCGTCGAGGTCGTCGAGGTGCCGGAAGCCGTCGACGCCGTCGAAGTCGTAGAGGCCGCGGATTTCGTCGCAATCGAGGAGGGCGACGCAACTGCTGCTTCGGCCACGCCGGATCTCCAGGCGGAGAGCGTGGCCCCGGTCGAGGTGCCGGCCGAAAGTGCCGCCCCGTCCGAGGCGGCCGACGAGGTCCGGATCGGCGCGCTGGTGCTGAGCCGTGCGCTGTACGAGATCTTCCTCAACGAGGCCGACTCGCTGATCGCGACGCTGCTGGCCGACGCGGACGCCTGGGCCGCGATGCCCGCGCGCGCGGCCACCGACGAGGCCCAGCGGGCCGTGCATTCGCTGAAGGGCAGCGCTGCGGTGGTGTCGCTGCGGCCGGTGCAGGCGATGGCCGACCGGCTCGAGGCCTTCCTGCTGGCCCAGCGCGCGAGCGGTCGCGCGGTCGGTCCCGAAGACATCGCCGATTACGCGCAGGCGATCGAGGCGATGCAGGCGATGCTCCGCCGGTTCGCGGCGGGCGCGATGCCCGGCGACGAGCCGGCTGCGCTCGCGCTCGCGCATCAGCTCGCGGCGCGCTGGGAGAGCTCGCGCGGCGCCCAGCGGCGATCCGGGACCGCCGAGTCCGGCGAGCTCGACGCCGACCTGTTGCCGCTGTTCATCGAGGAAGCGACCGACATCCTGCCGCAGATCGGCGAGAACCTGCGGCGCTGGCAGGCCCAGCCGGCCGATCGCGCGCTTCAGCAGCTGCTGATGCGCCAGCTGCACACGGTCAAGGGCAGCGCCCGGATGGCCGGCGCGATGGTGCTGGGCCAGCGCGTGCACGAGATGGAAACGCGGGTCGAAGCCGCCAGCGGCCTCACCGTGGTGCCGACCGCGCTGATCGACGAGCTCGTCGCCGAGCACGACGAGGTGGTCGGCATGTTCGAGGCGATCCGCGAGCGCGGTGTCGCCGCGCCGCCGGCCGCGGCGCCGGCTTCGTCTGCCGGCGAGGATTTGCCCGCTCCGGCAACCGGGGAGGGCGCGCAGCGCGACGACCTCGCCACCGGGAGTCGACTGCCCGAAGCGGCGCCGTTTTCCGAAGCCGAGCCGCCGGCCGCGCTTGCCTCGCCTGCGGCCGTGCCGGCACAGGCTGCTCAGGCCGGCGCCCAGGCGCCGGCCAGCGGCCTGGTGCGGGTGCGCGCCGATCTGCTGGATCGCCTGGTCAACGAGTCCGGCGAGGTGTCGATCGCGCGCTCGCGACTCGACAACGAGTTGTCGCAACTGCGACAGTCTCTGCAGGACCTGACCGAGAACGTCGGGCGGCTGCGCGGGCAGCTGCGCGAGATCGAGATCCAGGCCGAGTCGCAGATCCAGGCCCGCAACGCGCAGCGCCGCGACAGGGACAGCGAGTTCGACCCGCTCGAGTTCGATCGCTTCACGCGCTTCCAGGAGCTCACGCGGATGCTGGCCGAGTCGGTCAACGACGTGGCCACCGTGCAGCAGAACGCGATGCGCAGCCTGGATGGCGCCACCCAGGACATGCACCGGCAGGCCCAGGTGCTGCGCGAACTGCAGCAGAACCTGATGCGGATGCGGATGGTCCAGTTCGGATCGATCTCCGACCGTCTCTACCGGGTCGTCCGCCAGGCCGCGAAGGAGCTCGGCAAGCGGGTCAGCATGGACCTGCGCGGCGCCTCGGTCGAGATCGACCGCGGCGTGCTCGAACGAATGGCCGCGCCGATCGAGCACCTGCTGCGCAACGCCGTGGCCCACGGAATCGAGAAGCCGGCGGCGCGCGTCGCCTCGGGCAAGGCCGAGGCCGGCGAGATCCGGCTCGAGGTGCGCCAGGAAGGCAACGAGGTCGTCCTGGTGTTCGCCGACGACGGTGGGGGGCTGGACACGGCGCGCATCGTCGCCAAGGCCAGGGCGAGCGGCCTGCTTGCCGAGGGCCGGGATGTCTCCGACGCCGAGGCCCGCGAGCTGATCTTCCTGCCCGGTTTCAGCACCGCCGGTTCGGTCGACGAGATCAGCGGGCGCGGCGTCGGGCTAGACGTGGTGCGCACCGAAGTCGCGTCGCTCGGCGGCCGGATCGACATCGAGTCGGCGCCGGGCGCCGGCACGCGCTTCGTCGTCCACCTGCCGCTCACGCTGGCGATCGCGCAGGTCGTGCTGGTCACGGTGGGGCCGCTGAAGTACGCGATCCCGTCGTCGAGCGTCGAGCAGGTGCTGCAGCTCAGGCCTCAGGTGCTGGCCGACGCCTACGATTCGGGCAGCATCGACTGGCAAGGCGCGCGGGTGCCGATGCACTACCTGGGCACGCTGGTCGACGCGCGCGACCTGCAGCCGGTGGCCCAGCACCAGTCGCCGGTCGTCGTGATCCGCTCCGGCAACCAGCGTCTCGCGCTCCACGTCGACACGGTGAGCCCCACGCAGGAGGTCGTCGTGAAGAACGTGGGCCCGCAAGTGGCCCGGGTGCGCGGCATCGGCGGAGCCACGGTGCTCGGCAACGGCGAGATCGTGCTGATCCTCAATGCGGTGCGGCTCGCGCAGGCGGTGCTGGGAGATGCCTGGCTGGACCGCGGCGCCTCGGGCGGCACGAGCGCGTCGCTCGCAGAGGTGCCGCCGACCGTGATGGTGGTCGACGATTCGCTGACGGTGCGCAAGGTGACCCAGCGGCTGCTCGTGCGCGAGGGCTACGACGTGATGCTGGCCAAGGACGGCGTCGACGCGCTGCGCCAGCTGCAGGACCGCCGGCCCGACGTGATGCTGGTCGACATCGAGATGCCCCGGATGGACGGCTTCGACCTGACCCGCAACCTGCGCGGCGACGAGCGCTATCGCGACATCCCGATCGTGATGATCACTTCTCGCACCGCCGACAAGCACCGCAACTACGCGATGTCGCTCGGCGTGGACGTCTACCTCGGCAAGCCGTATCGCGACGACGAGCTGCTCGGCCACGTCGCAGCGTTCACGCGGGGGCGCGCGGCCCGGGCCGGCTGAGCCGGCCTGGCCCGGCCGGCGGGCAGGAGATCCAGGCGCGAGAACGCCGAGGCCTCGCGCCTGCCCTCAAGCCGCGCGCGCCGCCGCGAATCGCCCGAGCGTCGCCTCCCGCGCCGCCGCGTGGTCGACGATCGGCAACGGGTAGTCGACGCCGAGCCGCACGCCCGCCCTTTCCAGCTCGGCCGCCGGCGCCAGCCAGGGCGCGTGGATCGCCTTGTCGGAGAGATTTGCCAGCTGGGGCAGGTAGCGGCGGATGAACTTCCCTTGCGGGTCGAACTTCTGCGACTGCGTGACCGGGTTGAAGATCCTGAAGTACGGCTGCGCATCGCAGCCGGTGGAGGCTGCCCACTGCCAGCCGCCGTTGTTCGCGGCCAGGTCGTAGTCGTTGAGCTGGTCGGCGAACCAGCGCTCGCCGCGCCGCCAGTCGACGCCCAGGTCCTTGACCAGGAAGGAAGCCACGATCATCCGCAGCCGGTTGTGCATGTAGCCGCTTCGGCGAATCTGCGCGATCGCGGCGTCGACGATCGGATAGCCGGTGCGCGCCTCGCGCCAGGCGTCGAACAGCGCGTCGCCCGCGACGCCGTCGACCCAGCGGATCGCGTCGTACTCGGGCCGGAACGCGCGATCCACGACGTGCGGGTGGTGGTGCAGGATCTGGAAGTAGAAGTCGCGCCAGATCAGCTCGTTGAGCCAGGTCGATGCGCCCTCGGCGGCGCCCGGATCGGCGCGCATCGTCTGCAGCGCCAGCCGAGCGGCGGCGCGGATCGACAGCGTGCCGAAGCGCAGGTGAACCGACAGGTACGAGGGGCCGCGCACCGCGGGGAAGTCGCGCGCCTCGCGGTAGCGACCGATCCGGTCGGCGAAGTCGGACAGCGCGCGGCGGGCGCCGGCCTCGCCCGGCTCGATGCCGAGCGCGAGAAGGTTGGTCCCCGCGAAACCGAGCGATTCCAGCGCGGGCAGCGAGGGCGCGTGCGCGGCCGGCGCGAGCCGGGCCGCCAGGGCGACCGGCCGCTCGGCAAGGTCGATGTCGCTCAAGCGCTTCATCCATGCGTTGCGGTAGGGCGTGAAGACCGAGAACGGCTTGCCCTGGCCGGTCAGCACCTCGTCGCGTTCGAAGACCGCCTGGTCCTTGAAGGTCCGGAACTCCCGGCCGTCCGCGGCCAGTGCCGCGCGCACCGCTTCGTCGCGGGCGATCGCGGCCGGCTCGTAGTCGTGGTTCGCGTACACCGCCGCCACTTCCAGCCGCGCGGCGAGCGCGGGGATCGCCTGGCGCGGCCGGCCGTGGACCACGTGCAGCGCGCCGCCGAGCTCGCGCAGCCGCGCATCGATCTCGGCGATCGAGCGCCAGATGAACTCGACGCGGCGGTCGTGGCGCAGGTCGCCGTGGCCGCCGGCGGGCTGCGCGCTCGCCGGCGCGACCCCCTCTTGCGCCGGGCCGGCAGGCGTCGCCGACGGACCATCGGGCGGAAGCGCTTGTTCCTGTCCGGGCAGCGGGTCGAGGATGTCCCGGTCGAACATGAAGACCAGGTGGACACGCGAGAAATCGTCGAGGGCCGCCGACAGCGCGGCGTGGTCGCTCAGGCGAAGGTCGCGGCGCAGCCAGACGAGCGCCGTCTCGGAACCGGGAGGTGGGGTGGTCATGGGGTGTCGGGGGTGTCCGGAAGCGCGCCTCGGGGGCATTCAGCGGCCGATTGTGCCGGCGCTCGCGGCCCCTTTACAATGAAGCCATGCTTCCCGAGTCCGCTTCCAGCCTCGCCAACCACTTCCTGATCGCCATGCCCGACATGGGCGATCCGAACTTCGGCGGCGCCGTCGTGTTCCTGGCCGAGCACGGGCCCAAGGGCGCACTCGGCCTGGTGATCAACCGGCCGACCGACCTCGACCTCGGCACGCTGTTCGAGCGGATCGACCTGAGCCTGTCGGAGCCCGGGCAGGCGCGCGAGCCGGTCTACTACGGCGGTCCGGTCCAGCGCGATCGCGGCTTCGTGCTGCACCGGCCGGTCGGGCACTGGAATTCCACCGTCACGGTCTCCGACGAGATCGGCCTCACCTCGTCGAAGGACGTCCTCGAGGCGGTCGCCGAGGGCAGCGGCCCGGAAGGCATGCTGGTCACGCTCGGTTACTCGGGCTGGGGCCCGGGCCAGCTCGAGGACGAGATCGCCCGCAACGCCTGGCTCACCGTGCCGGCCACCGCCGAACTGATCTTCGACACGCCGGTCGACGAGCGCTTCCTCGGCGCGTTCCGGCTGCTGGGCATCGACCCGACCTTCCTGGCGTCTTCCGCCGGACATGCCTGAGAGCTCGCGCGCGGTGTTGCCGCGCGACGCGGTCCTGCTCGGCTTCGACTTCGGCACCCGCCGCATCGGCGTGGCGGTGGGCAATACGCTGACCGCCTCGGCACGGCCGCTGTGCATCGTCGCGGCCGAGCCGGTCGATGCGCGCTTCGCCCGGATCGGCGAGCTGATCCGCGAGTGGCAGCCGGCGGCGCTGGTGGTCGGGCGCCCGCTGCACGCCGACGGCAATCCCAATGACACCACGCCGAAGTGCGAGCGCTTCGCCCGCCAG
The DNA here is from genome assembly GCF_023721795.1 of Zeimonas sediminis. NCBI lineage: Bacteria > Pseudomonadati > Pseudomonadota > Betaproteobacteria > Burkholderiales > Burkholderiaceae > Zeimonas > Zeimonas sediminis. The sequence goes on along the minus strand of NZ_JAMQYE010000002.1, from coordinate 537,840 downwards.
CTCGGCGGGCGCTTCGGGCTGCCGGTGGCGATGGTCGACGAGCGCTACTCGAGCGTGGCCGGCGACGCCGGCGAGCCCGGAAACGACGCGGAAGCCGCCGCCACAATCCTGCGACAATACCTGTCCGGCGGCTGATCCCGGGCGCCGGACCGACTTCGACCGAAACGCCATGAAAACCCTAGACGCCGAGGCGATCTACGCCTCGCTGCTGACCGCGCTGCGCAGCGGCATCGCCGGGCGCGACGTCGCGCTGGTCGGCGTGCACAGCGGCGGCGCCTGGATCGCCGAACGTCTGCACCGCGACCTCGGCCTGGAAAGGCCCTGCGGCTTCCTGTCCAGCGCCTTCCACCGCGACGACTACGGCCGGCGAGGCCTGCCGGCCGAGATGAAGGCCACCGAACTGCCCTTCGACGTGAACGGCGCCGACATCGTGCTGGTCGACGACATCCTGTTCACCGGCCGCACCGTGCGGGCGTCGCTGAACGAGATCTTCGACTACGGCCGCCCGGCCCGCGTAGAGCTGGCGGTGCTGCTCGACCGCGGCGGGCGCGAGCTGCCGGTCGCGGCGAGCTACTGCGGCGCGGTGCATCCGCTGCCGGCCGAGCGCAATTTCGTGCTGTCGCGAGGCGAAGACGGGCGCTTCGACCTGAGAATCGAAGAAGGCGAGGGCTGACCGATGGCGGCGCGTCACCCGCAACTGAACGAGCACGGCGAGCTGCGGCACCTCCTCACGATCGAGGGGCTGTCCCGCGAGATGATCCATTACATCCTCGACACGGCGGCGACCTTCGTCGGCGTGTCGGATCGCGACGTGAAGAAGGTGCCGCTGCTGCGCGGCGTGTCGGTCTTCAACCTGTTCTTCGAGAGCTCGACCCGCACCCGCACCACCTTCGAGATCGCCGCCAAGCGGCTGTCGGCCGACGTGGTGAACCTGAACATCACCACCTCGTCGACCAGCAAGGGCGAGTCGCTGCTCGACACGATCGACAACCTGGTGGCGATGCACGCCGACATGTTCGTGGTGCGCCATGCCCAGAGCGGCGCGCCCTTCCTGATCGCCGAGCACGTGAACCGCACGCGCGGCTCCGACGTGCACGTGATCAACGCCGGCGACGGCAGGCACGCGCACCCCACGCAGGGGCTGCTCGACATGTACACGATCCGCCACTTCAAGCAGGACTTCACGAAGCTGCGGGTGGCGATCGTCGGCGACGTGCTGCACTCGCGGGTGGCCCGGTCGGACATTCACGCGCTGACCACGCTGGGCGTGCCCGAGCTTCGGGTGATCGGCCCGCACACGCTGCTGCCGGGCGGTCTCGAGCAGATGGGCGTGCGCGTGTTCACCGACATGCGCGAGGGCCTGCGCGACGTCGACGTGGTCATCATGCTGCGCCTGCAGAACGAGCGGATGCGCGGCGCGCTGCTGCCCTCGGCCCAGGAGTACTTCAAGCACTACGGCCTCACCGAGGAGAAGCTCGCGCTGGCGAAGCCCGACGCGATCGTCATGCACCCGGGGCCGATGAATCGCGGCGTGGAGATCGACTCGGCGGTGGCCGACGGCCCGCAGGCGGTGATCCTCGACCAGGTCACCTTCGGCATCGCGGTGCGGATGGCCGTGATGAGCATCCTGGCCAAGTCGTGAGCGGGCCCCGTACACGCCCTTCTCAAGAACGAACCTTCAGCGCCTGAACGGATGAACGCGCCGATGAAAGTCTCGATCCTCAACGGCAGGCTGGTCGATCCGGCCAGCGGCCTCGACCTGGCGGCGGGTGCCGCCTCGGCGCTGCACGTTGCCGACGGCCGCGTCGTCGCGATCGGCGATGCGCCTGCAGGCTTCGCCCCCGACCGCACGATCGACGCCGCCGGCTGCGTCGTGGCGCCCGGCCTGCTCGACCTGGCCGCGCGGCTTCGCGAGCCGGGCTACGAGTACAAGGCCACGCTGGAGTCCGAGATGCAGGCCGCGATCGCCGGCGGCATCACCGGCCTTGCGTGTCCGCCCGACACCGATCCCACGCTCGACGAGCCGGGCCTGGTCGAGATGCTCAAGTATCGTGCCCGCGGCATCGAGGGCACCCGGCTGTTCCCGGTCGGCTCGCTGACCACGGGGCTGAAGGGCGAGGTGATCACCGAGATGGCCGAGCTCGCCGAGGCCGGCTGCGTCGGCTTTTCGCAGGCGATGGCACCGATCACCGACACCCAGGTGCTGATGCGGGCGATGCAGTACGCGCGCACCTATGGTTTCACCGTTTGGCTGCATCCGCAGGACCCTTACCTTGCGCGCGGCGGCGTGGCCCACGCCGGCCCCTACGCGAGCCGTCTGGGCCTGCCCGGCGTGCCGGTGATCGCCGAGACCGTGGCGCTGAACACGATCTTCGACCTGGTGCGCGTCACCGGCTGCCGGGTGCACCTGTGCCGGCTGTCCTCGGCGGCCGGCCTGGAACTGGTGCGCCGCGCCCGGGCCGAGGGCCTGCCGGTCAGCTGCGACGTCGCCGCCCACCACATTCACCTGATCGACCTGGACATCGGCTTCTTCGACGCCAATTGCCGGGTCGACCCGCCGTTCCGCTCGCAGCGCGACCGCGACGCGATCCGCGCGGCGCTTGCCGACGGCACGATCGACGCGATCTGCTCCGACCACACGCCGGTCGACGACGACGCCAAGCAGTTGCCCTTCGGCGAGGCCGAGCCGGGCGTGACCGGCCTGGAGCTGCTGCTGCCGCTCACGCTGAAGTGGGCGAACGAGGCCGGCGTGCCGCTCGCCACCGCGCTGGCCAAGATCAGCAGCGGGCCTGCGGCGGTGCTCGGCGTGCCGGAGGCGACCGGCCGGCTCGAGGTCGGAGGGCCTGCCGACCTGTGCGTCTTCGACCCGCGCGAGGCCTGGACCGTGTCGCGGGCCACGCTGCTCAGCCAGGGGGCGCACACGCCGTACGTGGGCCGCGAGCTGGAAGGGCGGGTGCGGATGACGCTGGTCGGCGGGCGGGTCGCCTGGGAACGAACGGCCGGCGCTCGCTCGGCCTGACGCGCGCGGCCCTCGATGAATCGCATTGCGCGGACGCTCCGGATAGCGTTCCGGGCGCCGCTCGCGATCGCGTTGCTGATCGCCGGGCTGGCGATCGTCATCCTGGTGTTTCCGCGAATCGGCTACCCGAAGCGCGACCGGATCGTCGCGCGCTGGTCGGCACTGCTGTTGCGCGTGTGCGGCGTGCGGCTCTCCGAGCGGCCGGCGCCCGGGGCGGCGCCGCTCGGCCAGCTGCGCGGCGGCGCGCTGCTGCTGGCCAACCACATCAACTGGATCGACGTCTTCCTGGTGCTGTCGGTCTCCCCGTCGCACTTCGTCGCGAAGATGGAGGTGTCGCGCTGGCCGGTCGTCGGCGCGCTGGTGGCCGGCGTGGGCACGCTGTTCGTCGAGCGGGGGCGGCGCCGCGCGGTGCACCAGCTGAACGACCGGATCGAGAACATGCTGCGCGCCGAGCGGCGGGTGGCAGTGTTCCCCGAAGGCACCACCAGCGACGGGCAGCGCCTGCTGCAGTTCCACGGCAACCTGGTCGAGCCGGCGCTGCAGGTCGGCGTGCCGGTCGTGCCGGTGGGCGTGCGCTACACCGGGCTGCGCGGCGAGCCCACCGATGCGATGAATTTCGTCGGCGAGATGACCCTCGGCGAGTCGGTGTCGCGGCTTCTCGGGGCGCCAGGGGTGCTGGCCGAGCTGCATCCGTTGCCGCCGGTGACCGGCCACACGCGGCAGGAAGTCGTGGCGCGCGCGCGGCAGGCGATGGCCGAGCGGCTGGGCTTGCCGCTGGACGACGAGATGTCGGAAACGCTGAGGAAGGCGCGGGGGGGCGGCTGATTCACCAGGGCGCGAGCCCCTGCGGGCACTGCACCTGCATCACGGCCCGATCCGACAGCCGCACCGCGGTCAGCTTCCGGCCCCACAGGCAGCCGGTGTCGATCGCCAGCAGGTCGGGCCGGTCGATCAGCCCCAGCGCCGACCAGTGGCCGAACACGATCGGCGCGCCGGCGGTGGCGCGGCCCGGCACCTCGAACCACGGGTAGTGGCCTTCGGGCGCGCCGCCGACGCCCTCCTTGGTGGCGAACTCCATCTCGCCGTCGGCCGTGCAGAAGCGCAGCCGGGTCAGCGCGTTGACGATGACCCGCAGACGGTCGTGGCCGGTCAGCGAATCGCTCCAGCGGGCCGGCTGGTTGCCGTACATCTCGCGCAGGAAGTCCATCCAGCGCGGGCCGGCCAGCACCGCGCGCACCTCCTCGGCCAGCTCCAGCGTACGCGCCACCGACCACTGCGGCAGCACGCCTGCATGGACCATCAGCCACCCGCTTTCGAAGTGGGCCAGCGGCCGCGAGCGGACCCAGTCGATCAGCGCGTCGCGGTCTGGCGCGGCCAGGATGTCGGCCAGCGTGTCGGTGCGGTGGGCCTTGCGGATGCCGGCGGCCACCGCCAGCAGGTGAAGGTCGTGGTTGCCGAGCACGGTGACCAGGCGCTCGCCCTGGGCCATCGCCCAGCGAAGGCTGTCGAGCGAGCGGGGGCCGCGGTTGACGATGTCGCCGGTGAGCCAGACGCGGGCGGTGCGGGGGAGCCGGGCCTCGAGTTCGAGCAGGCTGTCGAGGCAGCCCTGGACGTCGCCGATGGCCCAGGTCTCGGGGGGGGCGGGGCGAGAGGTCGCAGTGAGCATGCCGAGAGCGCGGCGACTTTCAGGCCTTGCGGACTTCCTTGCCGAACGGGATGACGTTCGGGGCCGCCGTGGGGCGGGGCGCCTCGCCGCCGTAGGGCATGTACTCGGGAATGAAGCGGGCCAGGGCCGCGCGCACCTCGCCGTCGCTGCGCGGCTGGGTGCTCTCGAGCCAGTCCATCACCTCGCGCTCCCAGGCCTCGCCCGGCGCGGAGTTCGCAGACGAGATCCGCAGCTTCGGGTGCCGCGTCGGCAGCGTGGTCTCGGAATCGGCGAGCAGTTCCTCGTAGAGCTTCTCGCCCGGCCGCAGGCCGGTGAAGGCAATGGGAATCTGCTCTTCCGTGAAGCCGGACAGACGGATCAGGTCGCGGGCCAGATCGACGATCTTGACCGGCTCGCCCATGTCGAGCACGAACACCTCGCCGCCGTTGCCCATCATCGCGGCCTGCAGGACCAGCTGGGTGGCTTCCGGCACCGACATGAAGTAGCGCCGGATCTCGGGGTCGGTGACCGTGACCGGGCCGCCTCGCGCGATCTGCTCCTTGAACTTCGGCACGACGCTGCCGGTCGAGCCGAGGACGTTCCCGAATCGCACGGCGACCGTCTGGGTCGGCACTCGCCGGTTCCACTGCAGCAGCAGCAGTTCGGCCAGCCGCTTCGAGGCGCCCATCACGCTGGTCGGGTTGATCGCCTTGTCGGTCGAGATGAAGATCACCCGGCGAACCGGATGCCGCGCGATCGCCTGCATCAGCCGGACCGTGCCCAGCGCGTTGTTCTGCACCGTCTGCCAGGCGTTGGAATTCTCCATCAGCGGCACGTGCTTGTAGGCCGCGGCGTGGAAGACGACGTCCGGCGCGCAGCGCGCGAAGATCTCCTCGAGCCTGACGGCGTCCTTGACGTCGCCGATGAAGGGAATCAGCGAGACGCCGGGAAAGCGGTCGGCCATCTCCTCCGAGATCGTGTACAGCGCGTACTCGCTGCTGTCGAGGAGCACGATCTGCCGGGGCGCGAATCGCGCGATCTGCCGGCACAGCTCGGAGCCGATCGTGCCGCCCGCTCCGGTCACCAGCACCGTGCTGTTGGCGAGCATCTGGGTGAGCCCGGTGACGTCGAGCTGCACCGGATCGCGCCGCAGCAGGTCCTCCACCTGGAACTCCCGGATCGACGACACCCTGACCTGCCCGCCGATCAGCTCGTCGATGTCGGGCAGCACGAGAAGGCGAACGCCGGCCTTCTCGCAGAGATCGAAGGCACGCCGCCGGGTCGTGTGGTCGGTGCCGCGCGCGGCGAGGATCGCGTGCTGCGCGCCGGTGGAGGTGGCGATCGCGCCGATCTGGTTCCAGCGGCCGAGCACCGGGGAGCCGTAGACCTCCCGGCCGATCTTCCGGCCGTCGTCGTCGAGCAGCCCCACGACCGACCACGCTTCGCTGCGAGACAGCTGCATCACCAGCTTGTAGCCCGCGTCGCCTGCCCCGAGGATCAGCACCGGCTTGCCGAGGTGGCGGATGCGCTCGTAAGGGCGATGCTCCTTCCACCAGCGGTAGAAGATCCGCCCGCCGATCATGAAGAAGAGCAGCAGCAGCGGGTTCAGCACCAGCGCGGAGCGCGGCGTGAGCTCGGCGCGGCTCCACATGAACAGGACCGAGGTCACGACGAGCGAGGAGATGATGACCGCGCCGGCGATCTGGCGGAAGTCGTGGAAGCTCGCATAGCGCCAGATGCCGCGATAGAGCCGGAAGGCGACGAACGCCCCGACGTGCACGGCGAGCACCACCGGCAGGGTGGTCCACAGCACGCGCCAGGCATCGGGCAGCACCGCGAAGCCGTAGCCGAGCAGGAAGCTGGTGACCCACGCGAGTCCGGTGGCGATCGTGTCGTAGGCGATGGCGATCGCCTTCCGGAGGTCGACGAGGAAGCGGTCTTGGATCGACACTAGGGGAAAACCTTGACGGCGAATTGCAGGATTATCCCCGAAACCGCCCTTGCCGGGCGGGCGGGGCACGGACTGTTGCCGACCTTACGCCTTGTCCGACCCGGCGTCGGGGCGGCCGGCGCCGAGCGCCAGCGCGAGCGCCGACAAGGGGCCCAGCGCCGCCGCGGCGACCGGCAGCGACCACCCCGGGAAGCGGGCGGCGAGCCACGCGAGCGGAAGCAGCCACAGCAGGTCGATGGCGATCACGGCGACCGTGACCGGGCGGTGGCCGCCGAAGCGGCGAGCCGCACGCTGGTAGGCGTGGCTGCGATGGGCCTCGTGTATCCGATCCCCCCGCAGCAGTCGCACCAGCAGGGTGGCGGTAGCGTCGGACAGGAAGACCCCCAGCAGGACGATCGCGGCGCCGATCGGCAGGTCGCCGGCCGCCTGCTGGGCCAGCAGCAGGCCGGCGAGCGCCAGGCCCAGGAAGCCGCTGCCGACGTCGCCCATGAAGATCCTGGCCGGCGGCCAGTTGAAGACGAGGAAGCCGGCGCTCGCGGCGGCCAGCGCCAGCAGCGGCACGAAGGCGGCCGAGCCGGGGCCGCCGAGCATCGCGGCGGCGAGCGCCACGAACACCGCCTCCGAGGCGGCGATGCCGTCGATGCCGTCCATGAAGTTGTAGAGGTTCAGGCACCAGACCGTGCCGACGATCGCCAGCGCCGTGCCCGCGGCGCCCAGGTAAAGGGGGCCTGCGGGCAGGGGTATCGCGGGCAGGCCGCCCAGCATGCCCACCGCCCAGGCCGCCGCAACGAAGTGGGCCAGCAGCCGGAGCCGGGCCGAAAGGGGGCGGTGATCGTCGACGAAGCCCACGCAGGCGACCAGCAGCGCGGGCGGCACCAGCGCGAGCCAGAGCTCGCCGGCCCGGGCGTCTCCGCTCGCCAGCGTCCAGCCCGTTGCGGCCAGGGCGAAGCCGGCGACGATCGCGATGCCGCCGCCGCGCGGCGTGGGAACGGTGTGCGAGCTGCGCTCGTTCGGACGGTCGAGCAGCTCGCGGCGCAAGGCGTATCCGCGCATCGCCCAGGTTCCGAGCAGGCCGACCAGCCCCGCGAGCGCCACCGTCGCGATGAGCGCGATCTGCCCTTCAGGCATCGCTCCGACGGATGCAGCCGCCGCGCTCATCGGTCCTCGGTGCCCCCGGCGCTCGGCCGGCGTCGGTACCAGTCGGCAGTGGCGGCCAGCCCCTCGACCGACGAGAACGGCGGGCGCCAGCCGAGCAGCGTCGTGGCCGCGCTCGGGTCGACCTGCAGCGACCCGAGCAGCCGGTCCGCAGCGGCCCGCCGGCCGAGCAGCGCCGCAGCGGCCCGCAGCAGGGCGGGGGGGCAGCGCCACAGCCTGGGTTCGACGCCCAGCGCGAAGGCGATCCGCGAGATCAGGGCCGGCGTCGAGAGATCCTCGCCGTCGCTCGCCACGAAAGTGCGGCCCGCGGCCGCGGGATGGTCGACGCAGCGGACGACGAGGTCCGCGAGGTTGCCCACGTAGACGAGGCTGCGCCGGTTCCGCACCGATGCGAGCGGCAGCGGAACGCCGCGCTCGACCAGCCCGAGCAGTCGCAGGAAGTTCGCGCCGACCCCGGGCCCGTAGACGAGGGGCGGACGCACGATCGCGACCTGCATCGCCGACCCGGCCTCGATCTCCCGCAGCGCCTGCTCCGCGGCCAGTTTCGACTCGGCGTAGGCGTCCGAGGGCGCCGGGGTGCAGTCGGCATCGAACGGCAGGTTCGTCGTGGCTTCGCCGCAGACCTTGATCGTGCTGACGAAGACCAGCCGGGCGACGCCGGCATCGGCGGCGGCGCGGGCCAGCGCGAGCGTCGCGTCGCGATTCTCGCGCAGATAGGCCGAGCGGGCAGCCTGCGGGTCCTCCGCTAGGCGATGCACGCGCGCGGCAAGGTGGATCACCGCGTCGTGGCCGGCGACGATCCGCTGCCAGTCGGCCGCCTCGATCGGGCCTGTCGGACGCAGGGTGGCGCCCGGCACCGTCCGGCGGTCGGCGCTGCGCACCCCGGCGGTGACCGCGCGGCCGTCCTCGATCAGGCGGGCGCAGACGGCCCTTCCGACGAAGCCGCTGGCGCCGGTGACGAGGATGCGCTTCAGAACCATCGCCAGCCGTGCTTCGAGAAGAACGCGCGCGCCGATCTCGCAAAGAGCCCGATGTGGCGGAACCCCTTTCTCGCCGCGTGGCCGCCGTGGTGGACGATGCGCACCGAGGGAAGGTAGGCCAGCCGGGTGATCCGGCCCGCGCGCAGGCTCAGGTCGAAGTCCTCGAAGTACAGGAAGAAGCGCGGGTCGAAGCCGCCGAGCCGGCGGAAGACGTCGCCCCGGAACAGCATGAAGCAGCCGGAGGCGATGGGCGGGTCCCAGACCACGCCGTCGCCGATCAGGTCGCGCATTTCGTAGCGATCGAGCCTCGCCGCGAAGGCACGGCGCAGGAACTGCGGTGCGAAGCCGCGCAGGAGCAAATCCAGCACCGTGGGATACCGCTTGCACAGGAACTGGCGCTGGCCGTCGTCGCCGAAGGCCGACGGGGAGACGAGGCCGCACTCGGGGTGGGCGTCCATGAAGTCGAGGGCCTCGGCCAGCGCTTCCTCGTGGATCTCCACGTCAGGGTTCAGCACCAGGTGGTAGCGTCCGAGGCGCTCGAGAAGCCGATTGTGGCCCGCGCCGAAGCCGGGATTCGACGGGTCGGGCACGACGCGGACCGGCTCGCCGAACCAGCGAGCGGCTTCCCGTTCCAGCTGCGCGGCGCGCTCGCCGCCGGCGTCCGGCGAGTGGTCGACCAGTGTCAGCGACGCAGCCGCCCCGCCCCGCATGGCGCGGGCGGCCCGCCCGAGGGAGGCGATGGTCGCCTCGAGCATGCGCGGATCGGACCGGTACAGGACGATGGCGGCGCTCAGCGACGCCGGCTCCCGGTCGCCTTGCGGCAGAGCCATCTTCCGGTCAGGCCATGGCCGGCGCAACGCGCCGCACGCAGGCCTCGACGTCCTCGCGCCAGTCGGGAAAGCGGAAGCCGAACTCCCGCTCGAAACGCGACGTGTCGAGCAGCGAGTTCAGCGGGCGCGCGGCCGGCGTCGGGTATTCGGCGGTCGGGATCGGCTCGATCCTGTCGGCGCTGACCCGGAGGCGCTCCCGTACTCCCGGGATCGTGGCGGCGGTCTCGACGACCGCCCGCGCGTAGTCGCACCAGTTCGTCTGTCCCGCAGCGCAGGCGTGGTACAGCCCGCCCTTGCTCTCGAACCAGGCGAGAGGATCGGGCTGCCCGTCGGCCAGATCGACGATGTGCCGCACCGCCTCGGCGAGCCGGCCCGCCCAGGTCGGCGCCCCGCGCTGGTCGCAGACGACCCGCAGGCGCTCGCGCTCCATCGACAGCCTGAGCATCGTCTTCAGGAAGTTGCCGCCGTGGTCACCGTAGACCCAGGTGGTCCTGAGCACCAGTGCCGCCGCGCCCGACTCCATCACCGCGCGTTCCCCGGCGAGCTTCGAGGCGCCGTAGACGTTCAGGGGATGCGGCTCGTCGGACTCGACGTAGCGCCCGGGCTTCGCGCCGTCGAACACGTAGTCGGTGGAGAAATGGATGAGCGCCGCGCCGATCTCGCGGCAGACTCGGGCGATCGCGGCGGGGGCGTCGGCATTGACGCGGAAGGCGGCGTCGCGCTCGGTCTCGGCGCGGTCGACGGCGGTGTAGGCGGCAGCGTTGACGACCACCGCCGGACGAAGGCCGCGCAGCGTCTTCTCGATGGCGTGCGGCTCCGCGAGGTCGAGCGCATCGCGGTCCAGCATGACCACCCGATCGGCGGCCCGCATGCGCCTCGCGAGCTCGTAGCCGAGTTGCCCGGACTTCCCGGTGACGACGATGTCCATGGGAACCCTCGGCTCCCGCTCAGGCCAGCCGGCCCGAGCGGTTGCGCAGCCCGTGGCCGATGCCCTTGGCGATCATCGCGAGCCGCGCGAGCCGTCGGGGCGCGAACAGCATGAACACGAGAAAGGACGCCGAGAGCCTGAAGAGATTGTTGGCACGCCAGGCAGCCGGCGGATAGGGGCGTTTCATCAGCAGCACGCTGTTTCGGAAGACGTAGTAGTGCCTGAGCGGCGAGTGTACCGGGATGTTCCGGTTGCCGAGCAGAGGGAGCCGGATCGTCTCATTCCCCAGGCTGTGCCGCATCTCCGCGGCGCAGACCCCGAAGGACGAGAAACCGAGCGAGCGGGCACGCAGGAACCACTCGGTGTCGACGTGGTCGATGAAGAGGGCCTCGTCCATGCCGCCGATCGCGTCGAGGGCGTCGATCGAAATCAGGGCGCCCGACGAGATCAGGAAGTCGGTCTCTATCAGGCGCTCGCTCCCGTCGCAGAAGATTCGCCGGAAAGTGAGCAGGCCGAAGCGCACGAAGTAGGAGGAGAACCCGCGCTCGCGGTCGACGTAGCGGGGGCCGACGGCGGAGACGCGCCGCCGCCGGCTGGCCTCGACGTGGGCCTCGAGGAGCGACTGCACCATGCCGGGGGCCGGCTCGCTGTCCTGGTCGAGCAGAAGCACGTAGCCGAACCCCTGCCGTCGCGCCCAATCGATGCCCCGGTTGTGAGCGGCGGCGACCCCGAAGTTGTCGCCCAGCGCGAGCACGGTGCGCCGCCCGGCCCCCGGGAGACGGTCGATGGCTGCAACACCCGCTGCGGTCGAACCGTTGTCGACGACCACGACCCGCGAGACCTGCGGGGCGAGCGCTGCGAGCGCGCACTCGAGCACTGCGAGGTCAGGATGGAAGGTGACCACCACCGCGCAGACTTCCCGCGTTGCGTCGGGCGCGCGCGGCGCTGCGAGATGCGTGTCAGGCGCCGGCATCGACGCTCGCGGCGGGCCGGTCGGCGCCGCCGGCGTCGGGTTCGAAGCCGAGACAGGTCCGCAGGATCCGCTCGGCGCGTCTGGCGTAGGTGTGGTCCCTCAGTGTCCTGCGCTGGGCGGCAAGCCCGACCGCGGCCGCCCGGTCGGGCTCGGCGAGCAGGGAGTCGAGGAGGCTGGCGAAGTCGCGGGGGGAGTCGAACAGGAAGACCTCGGAACCGGGTTCGTAGTACTCGCAGATCTCCAGCCCGGTCGCGAAGTAGGCCTGGGCCGCGCCGGCCATCGCGGCTTCGAAGGTGCGCGGGCCGGGCGTCGAGGGGTCGAGGCGGTAGCGGTCGTTGGCGAAGTGCAGGCTGCGCCCCAGGTTCAGCACCAGCAGCGAGGCGGCGCACCCGTCCGCGACCTCCTCGTTCGAAAGGTGGCGGTCCTGAGCGAAGGGCAGGGACTTCGTCGGCCAGTCGCTGCCGGTGACCAAGGTGTTCACGCGCCGCAGGGTCTCGGCGAGGTCCGAGACGACATGCTTGCGGTTCTCGAAGGCGACTCCGCAGAAGAAGACGTCGAATCGGCGGCGTGCGGGCCGCTGCCTGAAGTGGGCGGTCGGGCTCGCTGCCAGCGGCAGGTGCGCCGCGCGGGGATGGTCCATGTGGAGCGCCGCCCAGCGGTCGTTCGAGAAGAGGAAGTCGGCCACGCGTGCCGCTCGGTAGTGGAAGTCGAACTCGTAGGGATCGTCGTGCAGCCAGAACGCGAGGATCGCGCCGGTCCGGTCGCACGCGCGCCGCAGCGCCGAATAGTCGCTCTCGTCGGGCATGCAGGAGCCGAACGAGACGACGAGGTCCGGTCGCCACTGCTCCACGGCCCGCGCGGCGAGTTCGACGCGCGCCTCGCGGGCGTTCTCGCGACCCAGCACTTCGGCGAAACCCTCCACGACGAAGCTTCGCAGCACCGCATTCCGGTTCAGCCGGTCCGGCGACGCGCCGGCGACGAGCACCCTCGGGGCCGTGCCTCGCGGCGCGCGCGGCGCGGGCTCGGACCGCGCTCCGGTGGAGGGCAGATCGTGCATTGCGTCAGCGCGCCCTTCCGGCACGAAGCCGTCTGATCTCGTGACCGATGCGCGCCGCCGTCCGGCGGAACCCGTGAAGGCGGTAGAACCTCAGCGCCTTTTCCAGGGCGCCGCCCATGGCCACGGGCGCCGGCAGCGCAACGAAGTGCGGACGGGCGTCTTCCCCCGCCCAGCGCGGATTGGCGAGCGTGACGCCGCAGGCCCACGCCGACAGCCCCTTTTCGCGGGCGGCGTCGGCAGGCTTGCGCGCGATCGCCGCCTTGGCCAGCGACGCATAGAGCTCGCCCATGTCCGCAAGATGCTCGGCGAAGCCCCGGCGCGGCGACGCCGCGGCACCCGTCCGCAGGCGGGCGAGCAAGTCGGGCGAATCGGCCAAGGCGCGCAACGCTCGCACCAGCTCACCGGGATCGTCGCGGCGGATCTTGAGGCCGTCGACGCCGTCGGCCACTCGCTCGCCGAGCGCGCCGATGTCCGAGACGACTGGCACCAGCCCCGCCTGCCAGGCTTCCGAGAGCGCGAGACAGAAGGTTTCGGGCCAGATCGACGCGTGGACCGAGACGTCGAAGCCGCGAATCAGGGAGCTGGCCATCCCGGCCTCGTACGGGCCGGCGATCTCGAGATTCCGGAGCGACGCGCGCGCGAGCCGCGAGCCGAAGGGCTCGTCGACCCTGCCGAAGACCGTGAAGTCCATCGGCTCGTCGCGCAGCAGTTCCAGGGCCCCGAGGATCGTTTCCGCCCCTTTCTGCGCGGTGAAGTTGCCCAGGATCGCGACCTTGAGCCGCCGAGGGCGGCCGCCGGCGCCGCTCGCCGCTTCGGGCGCCTGCGGCTCGGGCAAGGCATCCGGCGTCGCGGGCGTGGCGACCGGCGACAGGAAGGGGGGCCTGTCTTCGAACAGCCCGGGAAAGACCGACTCCGCGATGCCGGCGGTGCCCCTGGTGGACGCGTGCACCACGTCGACGCTCTCGAGCACGGCTCGCATGAAGGCGCGGCGACGCGCCTGGCTTCCCGGCAGGAATCCGTGCGACTCCCTGAGGCAGACGTCGCAGTACTCGAGCGACCGGGTCGGGGCGTCGCAGTAGTCGCCGCGGTGCCCGACCAGGGTGAATTTCTCGCAGACGGTGTAGTAGTCGTGCAGCGTGAGGACCGACCGGACGCCCAGCGCACGCGCGACCATCGGCAGCGACAGCGGATGGCCGAGCAGGTGCTGGAAGTGAACGATGCTCGTCCCGGTCCGGTCGAGAAGCCTGGCGAACGCCTCCTCGCGGCGCGGCTCGCTGGCCGTCTGCGGCGGCAGGTCGTCCGGGAACTCGAGCGTTTCGACCACGCGGCGGGAAACGTCCTGCAGCTCGTAGCGTCTGCCCGGTGCCGCCTTGCGGGAGGGCACGAAGAAGAGGTGTTCGAAGCGATCGTCGAGGTGGCGCGCGATGGCGTCCTGGTAGATCTCGACGCCGCCGAACGGCGGGACCCCGGCGACGTTGTGCGTGACGTGCAGGATGAGGGGTCTCGATGGGCTCGCGTGTCCGGCCGCGAGCAGGGGCGGTCGGCGGGCAGCGGGGGCGATCGCCGTCATTTCGTCGAGCAGGCGGGCGACCCGGTGCGAATAGGTGTGCTCGCGCAGTGCGCGGTCCTGGGCCCCCTGCGCGAGCGTGGCGCGCAGGCCCGGGTCGGCGAGCAGGGCGCCGATCCGTGCGACGCACTCGTCCTCGCTGCGGAAGCCGGCGATCTCGGTTCCCTCGTCGAAGCAGTCGAGCACCTCCGGAAGGCCCAGATCGACGACTTGCGCGGTGCCGGCCAAGGCCGCCTCGAATACGCGTGGGCCCGGCGTGCGGGCCGACGGCGCGTTCCCCGACGACGAGAACGTTCGATGCAGGCCGAGCACGACACGGCTGGCGTTGCAGAACCTGACGAAATCGGCGTTGTTCGTGCGCCATGCATAGGCGCTGCGCGCCACCGGAAGATCGGGTTCCGGAAGGAAGGGGTTCGACGCGAGCGCGACCTTGATCCTCGCGCCGGGGAAGGCGGTCAGGACGCGCCTGAGCAGAGGAACACGGTTCGGCCACGGCGTGCCGGCGAAGAAGAGGTCGTAGCGAAGGTCGGCGTCCTCGCGGACGTCGAGGCGGTGAAGCAGGGGGCTGCCCGCCAGAGGCAGGTGCCTTCCCTTGGCGCCATACGCGGCCACCGAGCCCGAATCGTTGGTGAACACCAGATCGAAGCCGTCCGCGTTGGCGACGTTCGCCGAGACCTCGTAGGGATCCTCGGTGACCCACAGCGCCGCGTGTCCGCAGAGCGAGGCCAGCCGCGAACAGACCGCGGGAACGAGTTCCTCGCCGTCGAACGCGATCAGGAGGTTGGCGCCGATCCGCCTGGCCGTGTCGATCGCGTTGCCGTAGTGCACCCGCTCGGCCGCCTCGACTCGCGCGTCCGCGCGCAGGGCGTCCAGCACGCCCAGGACCAGATAGTGGTTCGGGTTGCTCGGCTTGGTGTCGAGCAGGACGACGCGCCAGCTTGGGCTCATGCGCCGAGCAGGCGTTTCAGCCAGCGGAAGGGGGCGCGCGAGGAGATCGCCCTGGCGCGCTCGACGGCCTCGCGAAGCGGCGCCACCTGCACTTCGATCCTGGCGATCTCCTGGCGGATCTCGGCAAGGGCCTTCAACTGCGCCTCGGCGCGGGCCGCGCCCGACTGCTCGATCAGGCCCCGCAGGTGCTCGAGCTGCGCTGCGTTGGACCGCTCGATCAGCGCCCTCGCGTAGTCGATCTGCTCCGCGCTGGCGAACAGGCGGCCCGTCGACGTATCGGGATCGCCCATCGCCCGGCGGATCGCGCGGTTCACGATCAGCGAGCGGATCCGATCGTGGGGGCGGTCGGGGCCCTGGAACGAGTTGTCGAGCTCGCTGCCGACCGCGGATTCGCGGTGGTGCCAGCAGGCGAGAATCTCGGGCAGCACCTCGATGTCGAAGCCGCGCGCGAACCGAAGGTTGAAGTCCCAGTCCCCGAGCACCGGCAACGACTCGTCGAAGGGGCCCGCGCGCTCGTATGCCCGGCGGGAGAACAGGAAGGAGATCGGCGGGAAGAGGTTGCCGCTCGCGAGCCGCGCAAGGCTGATGGTGGCCAGTTCGGGATTGAACGGTCTGCGTCCGATCTCGACGATGCGATCGCCGTCGATGACTTCGGTCACGATTTCCGAGTGGCAGACGGCGCCCTGTACGGTCGGCGCGCCCGCTTCGCCGAGCCGCGCCAGGAGCCGCTCGAGGAAGGCCGGATGCCAGCTGTCGTCGTCGTCGTGGATCGCGATGAATCGCGAATCGCAGGCCAGGATTCCCGCGTTCGACGCGGCCTCCATGCCCAGGCAGCGTTCGTGGTGAACGACGATCGCCCGCCCGGCGTAGCGATCGGCGTGTTCGGCGACCAGCGAATCGATCGGGGCCGGGTCCCCCCCATCGTTGACCAGCACGTGCACCCAGTCTTCGGCCGTCTGGCCGAGCACGCTGGCGATCGCCCGCCGCAGCAGCATCGGCCGGTTCTTCGTCCGGGTGATGACGGCAACCGAGGGGACTGTCACTGACGGGCGGGACAATGTGGTGGAGTCTGCAGGTCGGCGGGCCGGCGAAGGCATCGCCGTGGGGCTCATCGAGACTAAGATCGGGGAGTTTCCCGGTCGACGGCGGCGGCATCGGCAATCCGCGGTGCACGCTCTCCGACCTGATTTTCAAGTGGGCGGATTTTACGACAAATGTCTCGAGGCATCGAACCGGCCGAACCCCTCCGACTGACCGTCGTCATGAACGGCCACCGGGAAGGGCGCCTCGCCCACAAGACCCTGCGCAGCGTGGTGCGCGCTGCCGACGCAGCGCTGGCCAGGGGCGTCGCCTGCGAACTCGTCGTCGTTCTCGATCGGCCTGACCGGGCCACCGCCGAGTTTTTCGAGGAGCAGTCCGAGCTCGTGGATCGCATCGAGACGGTCGACTTCGGCGATCCCGCCCCTGCCCGCAATCATGGCGCTCGCGTGGCAAGCGGCGGGCTCCTCGCGTTCATCGACTGCGACGACCTCGTGTCCGGGAACTGGCTTGCCGAGGCGGTGCGGGCGAGATCGGAGCTCGATCCCGGGGCGCCGGTGGTCCTTCATCCGGAGTGGAACGTGGTCTTCGACGCGGCGCACGTGCTGTCGCGGCACGTGTCGCCCGACGATCCCTGCTGGCGTGCCGAGAACTTCGTCGAGCACAACTACTGGACCGCACCGGTCGTCGTGGACCGCGAGACGATGCTGAGGTTTCCGTACCGCCCGCACGCCGAGGGCTCGGGTTTCGGATTCGAGGACTGGGACTGGAACCTGGTCACGCTCGCGTCGGGTGTCCGGCACCGCGTCGTGGCCGGGACGAGGGTCTACATCCGCCGCAAGCACAGCGGCTCCAGGATGCTGCGCGAGATCGCCGACTCGGCGATCGTGCGGCCCTCGGCCGGATTCGATTGGATCGCCGATCGCGTGGCAGCCGCCGCGGGAGGGGCGGACCGCGTCTGTCCGCCCCCGCTGGACGATGCGGCGTATCTGGACCAGGCGTTCTCGGATCCGGCCTTCCTCGGGGACATGACTGCCGTGGCCTCGATCGAGCCGCTCCTGGAGCCCACCGCGCAGCGCGTGCGAGAGTTCGTGCCCTGGGACTGGGCCCGCGTCTTCTCCCCGCTTGGGCGGGCCTTCTGCGAAGCGCTCGCCCGCTGGCCGGCCGGCGTTCCGCAAGTCGTCGTCTGCGACGCGGATCCGGCTGCGCCGGGGGCGGCACGGGCCGCGCGCGCGTACGCGGCCTTGCGCGAGAAGGGCGCGGCCGCGATCGTGCTGGGCGTGAGCGCGACCGGCGCCAGCTGGCCGCTGCGCCTGAACCAGGGCGGCGAGGAGCGTCGGTGGGCGATCGAGGTCGGCGACGTCGACGCCTGGCGCCGGCCGCTCCTGGTCGCGCGCCTGCTGCTTCAGAGGCCGCCGGCGATCGTGCACCTCTTCGGCGGCGGCCTCGTCCTGGACGTGCTGGCCAGGCACGGCGTCGCGCTCGCCTCCGGGGCGCGCCTGTTCCTGCACGCCGACGGAACGGACCTTGCCGAGGCGCTTGCGCTCGCCGAGAGACTCCCGCAGGGAACGCTCCGCGTGCTCAGCGAGGAGCCGGGCAGCGAGGGCATTGCGCAGCCGCCGGCGGACGCCCTGCGGGCCGTCTCCGGCCCTCGTGGCCTTTCATGAGCGGCCCGCGAGCCGCCTGATGGCGGTCGTCGCCGCGCGAAGCGGTTGCGTCAGCCACGATCGGCTCGCTCGCATCGCCTCGAGTTCGCTTCGCAGGGTCGAGACCTCCGCCTCCAGTCGCCCGACCCGTTGCCCGAGCTCCGCTTCGGCCGCGCGAGCCCGGGCGGTCGCGCCCAGCTCCCGCGCCACGAGCTCCCCGTTCGCGAGCTCGGCCCGTTCCAGGGACTCCTGGCAGCGGCGCAGCGCGGCGGCGAGCCGCTCGCGCGCCGGCGAACTCGCCTCGGGCTGCCCTTCCTCGCCGTCTTCCGGCGGTTCTCCTGCGGAATTCATCAATAGACCTCGACCAGTCTGGGATCGTTCGGCGCCGCCTGCCCGGGAAAGACCGGAAGCCGGCCCGCGCAGAGTGGGGCGGCGCTCGATCCGCGCGGCGCTTCGATCAGCCGTCGATCGGGCAGCAGCGCGCGCAGCGGATCGATCGCGTCGGCCGGCAGGAGCCAGGAAGCCGGGCGATGCTTCCAGATGCGCGTGGCTGCCAGCCCGGCCCCGATCGCATCGACGCCCAGGGCCCGCCCCAGCGCGCGCACGTTGCCCGGGCAGTCCGCCAGGCCGGTGTGGGCGCGAAGCGCGTCGAGCGTCGCCTGCGTGGCAGCGGCCTGGGCCTGCGCGTGCACGCTGGACACCGAGCCCGCGCTCACGCGGTACTCGTACAGGCATTCTTCGATCATGGCAGGTTCGAAGAAGCGGATCCAGCGCGCCCACAGGTCGAAGTCCTCGGCGTGACGCACCGCTGCCGAGTGCGAATACCCGCCCAGCGCGAGGTAGACGTCCCGCCGGGCGAGCACGCTGCCGTGCGGGAAAGGGCAGCCGCGCTCGACGGCGAAGCGGAGTATCTCCGGCCAGCCGTCCCGACGGATGTCGTCGAAGGGCGGTGCGCCCGAGTCGAACACGACGCGCATTCCCGTGGCGACCAGCGTCAGGTCGGGGTTGCGCGCGAAGCGGGCGAGCTGGCGAGCGACCTTCCCGGGCATCCAGGCGTCGTCGGCGTCCAGCCGCGCGACGAGGTCGAAGCGGGCGTTCGCGAGGCCCGCGTTCAGCGCGTGGACCAGGCCGCAATTGGCCGCCATCCTAACCGTCCGCAGCCGCGGGTGCCGCCCGGCGGGCGCCCCTGAGAGCAGGTCCCGGACCGGCACGGGACTGCCGTCGTCGACCAGGACGATCTCCCACTCGGACGGATAGTCCTGCTCGATCGCGGAGTCCAGCGCGCGCAGCAGCAGTCGCAGGTCGCGTGCGTCCGGGCCGCCAAGGTAGACGGGCAGCACGACCGACACCGTGGGTTCCAGCGGGCTTGCCGGCCGGCGCATCAGCGGGCTCCGAGGGCCGGCGCGAGCGAGGCCTTCAGCTTCCCGGCCAGCCGCTCGGCGTCCGGACCGTCGATCTCCTGGAGCGGTGCATCGAGCATGTGGCGGCAGACCGCGTCGAGGCCCATTGCGCGCGCGGCCTCGACGGCCGCGGGCCCGAGGGCGTCTGCGCCCGAGTCCCCGCCGCTCGCTGCCTCGCCACCGTCCGCCCAGCTCTCGGAGAGCGTGTCGGAAAGGAAGAGGAAGCGGCGATCGGCCGCCAGCAGGCCGAGCAGCAGCCCCCTCGGCGAGCGCCCGTCATCGCCGCGCCGCGCGGTGTCGAGCTGCTTCAGGGCTGCCAGGCGGATGCAGGGCGCGGTGGGCGGTGTGCACTCGCGCAGCAGCATCAGGGCGCTCGGGAAGGTCGACGCTCCCGCCTGGGCGTGCCGGCCCTCGCGCCGGGTGTTGCCGCGGGCGCAGATCACGTCGGCGTCGGTGGCCGCGAGCGCCTCGGCCATCGCCGCCCCGAAGCCGGGGTACAGCACGTCTCCGCAGCGCAGCGGCACGATCCCCGTGGCCTCAGGCAGCGCGCCCGCGACCCGCGCGTCCGAAAGGGCAGCGAGCCACGCGGCGTCCGCCGGCATGTCCGGCGCGGCAACGAGTCGAACAGCGCCGGCGAGCTCCGCTGCAAGGTCGCGGCGCACCGCCTCGAGCGCCGGTTCGCCGCCGGCCACGACCACGACGCACTCGAGTCCCGACCACTGCAGGAGGGCGGACGACACCGAGCGCCGCAGGCCGGCGGCGTCGCTGCCGTCGGTCGCCACGATCGCGAAGATCCGGCACGCGGCGACTTCGCCATCCGCGGCGCCAGCCGCGGCGCCGGGTGCGGCCTGCGGCGGCGTGGCTGCAGGACTCGCGACGCCCCCCGCCGCGCGTTGCAGGAAGAATCGTTGCAGGATCACCTCCGTGGTGAGCTCCTGGCGAAGGTTCTGCGAGACCGATTGCGTCCGCGAATGCCAGCGATAGGCGTAGAGAAAGTCGGGCAGGAAGAGGAGTTCCTCCCGCTCGGACATTCTCAGGGCCAGCTCGTAGTCCTGGCACCCGTCGACGCCTTCGAGGAAGCGGTACTCGCGCAGCGCGTCGGTGCGGATAGCCTTGAGATGACCCGCCGTCATGCCGAGCGAGAGCAGGCTCTCCGGGCCGACGGTCCGGCGCCGGTAGCGGAACACGTGGCCGTGCTCGTCGATGTCGATCATCGCCGAACTCAGGTATCGCGCCGTCGGCTCGCGCGCGATCCGGTCGCCGAGGACCTCGAGCGCGTGCGGCATGACCAGGTCGTCGCAGTCGAGGAAGACCGTCCATTCGCCCGCAACCAGGTCGATGGCCTGGTTGTGCCGGCGGGCGATGCCCAGGTTTCGGCCGTCGGAAACCAGGCGCGCGCGAGGGCGCAGCCGGGCAGGGATCCGGGACAGCAGTTCCCCGGGCGAAACCCCGGGGTCGTCGTTGACGACGAGCCACTCGGCGAAGGCGTCCGGGCTGCGGGCGGCCAGCAGGTCGACCGAGCCCGCGCAGGCCTCGAAGTGCCCGAGGTGCCGGAAGAACAGCGTGAGGATCGAGAATCGCGGGCTGGCCGACGAGGCGGCCGCGCCCGTCTCGAGCGGGCCCTCGCGCCAGGGCGCGTCCTGGCAGGCGAAGGCACGCGCCCGAGTGACCCGGGGCAGCTTCGGCAGCGTTTGTCCGAGGTAGGCGACGAAGCGCGCGTCGTCGACCGCCTCGAAAGCGTCGGCTTCCGGACCGGCCGCAGCGAACCAGGCGGCCGCCCGCGCCGCCTTCGACAGGCTGCGCCGTCCCGGCTGGGGGCACAACGCGGCGCCGAGCCGCGCGCGATGGCGCGCATACGCCGCCCAGGGGATCTCCCCCCGCTCGGGAGACGGGAAGCCGGCCAGCGAGGCGTCCAGCGCCTGCCGTCGCGGCCGCAGGCCGAGCAGGGTCTCGACGTTCTCGCGGGCGAGCCACCAGTTCCGGTACATCCGGATGGCCGGCAGAGGCGCCGGCAGGGCCGAGAAGACCGCGGACTTCAGGCGCCACTTCAGCGCTGCGGGCAGCGGCAGCGCCCGTGCGGCACCAGCGATCGCCCGAGCCAGCGCGAGGGTCGGCGCCCGCATCGGAACCCGGTCAGCCGAGGTGCTCGCGCAGCACGCCGACGATCCGTCCGGCGGCGTGCCCGTCGCCGTATGGCGACACGCCGCGCGCCATCGCCGCGTAGGCCGCCGGATCGTCGAGAAGCCGCTGGGCTTCGCCGACGATCCGGTCGAAGTCGTGCCCGACGAGCCGGACGACGCCGGCCTCGACGGCCTCGGGCCGCTCGGTCTCCTGCCGCAGCACGAGCACCGGCTTGCCCAGCGCCGGCGCCTCTTCCTGGACGCCGCCGGAGTCGCTGAGGATCAGGTAGGCGCGCTGCATCGCGCCGACGAAGGGCAGGTAGTCGAGCGGCGGGCAGAGCACGATCCGGGGATGGTCGCCGAGCGTCCGGTGGGCCACGGTCTGCACGTTCGGATTCGGATGCACCGGGTAGAGGACCTGCACGTCCTCGTTGCGGTCGGCGATCTCCCGGACCGCGCGACAGATCGATTCGAAGGGGGCACCGAAATTCTCGCGCCGGTGCGAGGTGACGAGGACCAGGCGCTTCGAGTCGTCGATCGGCAGCCCGGTGTCCGGCTGCATGTCCGCCACCGACACCAGCGCGTCGATCACGGTGTTTCCGGTGACCCAGACTTGCGAATCACTGACGCCTTCCCGCAGCAGGTTCTGTCGGGCGCTCTCGGTGGGCGCGAAATGCCAGCGCGCGAGCCTGCCTGCCACGACGCGGTTCATTTCCTCCGGGAACGGGTTCGACAGGTCGCCGGTTCGCAGGCCCGCCTCGACGTGGCCGAACGGGATCCGGTGGTAGAAGCACGCGAGCGCAGCCGTCATGACCGTGGTGGTGTCTCCCTGCGCGAGCACGACGTCGGGCTTCTCCGCGAGGAGCACGCCGTCGAGCTCGAGCAGCAGTCGCGCAGTCAGCGTCGCGAGACCCTGGTTCGGACGCATGATGTCCAGGTCGATGTCGGGCTCGATGCCGAAGACCCTGAGCACCTGATCGAGCATCTGCCGGTGCTGGGCGGTGGCGAGCACGCGCACGTCGAATCTCGGCTCGGCCGCGAGCGCGCGGATGACGGGAGCCATCTTGATGGCCTCCGGGCGGGTGCCGACGATGCAGATTACCTTGGTCATTCTCTGTATTCCGCGAGCCGGACGGGCCAGCCCTGGCGCACGGACGCGCCGGGCGTCTCGCGTCCCGCGAGGAAGGCGTCCACCAGCTCGATGTACATGCGGTACGCGTTTCGCCGGTCGAAGCTTTCAATGACGTCCTCCGGCAGGTCCGGACGCTGCCTCTCCCGCCATACCCTGACCATTGCGGCGGCCGTCATCGATTCGGTCTCGGGCGAGGCGCGCATCTGCGTGATGTGCCCGCGGTAGGCGAAGACGTCCAGGTGTGGCGGCACCAGGTGGATGCCCCGCAGGCCCCTGAAGTGGCCCGCGAGGCCGGTCTCGACGGCCACGACCGGGAGGTTCGCGGCAATGGCTTCCAGAAGCGCGAGGGGGCCGCCCTCGAAGAACGCCGAGTGAACGAAGGCGTCCGCCATCGAGTAGTACTCGGCGGGCCTGGCCACGCCCCCGGGAAAGAAGACGCGGTCGGAGATGCCGTTGGACGCCAGGTAGGCCGTCATCTCGTCGAGGAGCGCCTTCTCGTGCACCGGGCCGAGAACCACCAGCCGGGCGTCCGGGCACTCGCGCAGGCAGGCGCGGAACGCGCGGACCGTGGAAAGGTGGTTCTTCTGGTGGTTGACCGAGCCGACGCTCAGGAAGACGAAATCGGTGCTGCCGAGCCCGAGTGCGGCGCGAAGCCGCTCGCGGTCCGACGAAGCGCCGGACGCCGCGAACTGGCCCGTATCGATCCCGTTCGGGATCACCACGCACTTCTCGTCGGGCATGCCGAGACGCTGCACGCTATAGCGCCTGGCAAAGTCGGACACGGCGACGAAGCACGCCGTGTGCTCGGCAGCTCGCGCGAAGTCCGCGCGCTGCGCGTCGTCGAGCCACATGTAGACGTTGTGGATGACCTGCACCAGCGGAATCCGCGACTCGCCGCACGCGGCGGCGCCCTCGGTCGAGTAGTGGCTCATGACGAGGCGCGGCGCCGCGGTCCGAAGCCAGTGACGGTAGGCAGCGTCGGAATACGAGGCAACGCACACCGGCACGCCCTGTGCCCGAGCCGCTTCGACGGCCGCTCCGGCCTCGCCCAGCACGAGCAGGCTGACCCGGTGGCCTGCATCGCGGAGCGCCAGGTTGAGGTCGAGCACGACGTTCTCGAGGCCGCCGCCGGTGAAGTTGCCCACCTGGACGAGCACGTCGCAGGGTGCGAGCTCGGTGGGGCTGGCGGCAGCCGTCTCGGCCGCCGGTGCCGGCCTGGCGCCGGGCGCGCCGCGAAGCGTTCTCCACAGCCGGCGCGCCGCCCGGCCCCGGATCGTGCCGGCGGGCAGCAGCGACCGGGCTAGCCCGGCCGCCGCCGCCCTCGCCCGACCGAGTCCGGCCCCGTCGGCGAGCACCTGCCTGAGCCTCGCGGCCCCCGACTCGCGCTGCGCCCGAAGGCGCTCGTAGACGTCGAAGTTCTCACTGGCCATCCCTGCGCGGGTCGCCTCGTCGGGTATCCGGCCCGCGACGAAATCCGCCAGCCGAACGAACCGCATGCCGAGTTCCCTGAAATCGCCGATGTCCTCGCAGTCGACGATCGGCACGATGCCCATCGCGAGGTACTCGATCAGCTTCGTCGGGCACGCGACGTGGTTGACGACGATGTCGTCGCGCAGGATGAAGCCGTAGTGGCACTCGGCATAGCGGCGCAGCAGCTCCTCGTGGGACTTGCTTTCGACGGTCACCGAGCCGGAGTCGCGCGCCGCGTCCGGGATCATCCGGAGCACGGCCGCCGGGTCCGGGCAGTAGAACCGGTGCAGGCAGGATCGGTAGGTGCGGCCGATGGCGTCGACCATCTTGGGCACCTGCTGCCACTTGTGCAGCCCGCCGGCGTAGACGACGACGGGCTTGCCGTCGACGTAGGGACGCGCCTCGCGGAACGGCGCCAGGCCCGGGAAGATCGGCAGCGCGATCGCCTCGCCGCGGAAGGCGTCACGGTACTTCTGGCGCAGGTAGCGGTTCATCGCCTCCGTGACCACGATGACGCAGTCGGCCTTCCGAACCGCCAGGCGCTCGTGGGCCTCGAACAGGACCGCGCTGTAGAAGTCGTTGTAGAGACGGAACTCCTCCGGCACCACGCCGTGCACGTCGATCACCTTCCTGATGCCGGGCCACCGCATCAGGCGCCCGAACCGGGATTCCTCCATGCGCAGCACGCTGTGGAAGTAGATCGCGCGGCAGCGAAGCGCGCACAGCATGACCAGCGCCTTCACGAACAGGCGGCGCTTTCGCCCGCCGGTCATCCTCAGCACGAGAGTCCGCGGGGCAGGGAGGTCGAACCACAGGTTCTGCCCCTCGAGGGGATGCGAATCGACGTAGATCCGCCACCGGTCGTCGAACAGTCGGTCGATCGCGCGGATCCGCTGGAAGTACCCGTCGTTCTCCCGTTCGGGATAGGGATAGCCGCCGAAGAACACGATGCCCCGGAGCTTCAGCAGGAAGGGAAGGCCGTTGCGCAGCAGCCAGAGAGCCTTGCGCAATCGGCCCGGCGGCCGGCCCGTGAGGGCCGCCGGCGCCTGCGGCTGGGCGGAAAGATGGGCGTGCATCGCCAGGTTGCAGCTCGCGAGGCGGTGCACGCCGTCGGCGAGGGCGTCCATGCGACGGCCGACCGACTCCCGCAGGGCCGGGGGGCAGGGCGCGGAGGCCAGCCCCGCGCCGACGTCGTCGAGCACGCTTCGCCACAGGCTGCCGAGCTCCGCGTGCCCCTCGACCGCGGCGATCTCGCGCGCGAGGTCCTCGGCCGGCGCGACGCCGCTGCGGGCGATGGCGGCGCTCATCCTCGCGAACTCGTCGCGATGGTGGGCGAGCAGACGATCGAGGCTCTCCG
Source organism: Zeimonas sediminis (assembly GCF_023721795.1). Lineage (NCBI taxonomy): Bacteria > Pseudomonadati > Pseudomonadota > Betaproteobacteria > Burkholderiales > Burkholderiaceae > Zeimonas > Zeimonas sediminis. The sequence goes on along the minus strand of NZ_JAMQYE010000002.1, from coordinate 512,624 downwards.
TGTAGAGGGCCACGAAGCCGGGCTGGAGCGACCGGTCGCCGCCCCCCGCGAGCGCGTGGGCGACGTCCTGCGCGAACGACACGAAGGGCTTCTCCGGTCGGCGCTTCCAGGTGAATCCGTGCTTCTGCTCGAGATAGCGCTTGTTGCGCGCGGCGTTCTCGCTGAAGTACTCGTAACGCAGTTGCCCGAACGACGCGGAACCCCAGTGGTGGATGAAGACGTCGCGGGCAAGGTGCACCGGAATGCCCGCCGCGCGCGCCCGCGCGCAGTAGTCGTCGTCCTCGAACCCGCCCGGAAAGAAGGTCTCGTCGAGCAGCCCGATCCGCTCGATCGCGCGGCGGCTCAGCAGGACGCAGAAGAAGGTCGCGTCGCAGTCGAGGAGATTCCCCCGCCAGGCCCGGTGCCAGCGCTGCGAGAAGTCGTCGACCGTCTCGAAGACGCCGGCGGCCAGCGATTCGTTCGGCTCGTCGAGGCAGCGATCGAGCCCGATCGCGTAGTCGACCGGCACGCACTGCTCGCTGTCCGCCTTGTTGGTGACCGCGCTGACGATGTCCTTGCCCGCTGCCACGAGCCGGTCGAGCCAGCGGTCGGAAACGATGACGTCGCTGTTCAGCAGGCACACGTGCGTGACCGCCGGGTCTTCGAGGAAGGCGCGGATGCCGACGTTGTTCCCGCCGGAGAAGCCGAGGTTCCTGGGCTCCTGCAGGTAGCGCCACGGCAGCCCCGCCTCCGAGGCATGCCGCTCGAGCGCACCTCGGAGCCTGGGGCGCTCATCGTCGCGCGATGCGTTGTCGACGAGGATCACTTCGCTGGCGACTTCGTTCTTCGCCCGGCGCAGGCTCGCCAGGGTCGAACGGACCGCGGGCGACGCGTTGTAGGAAACGATGACGATGCCGATCTTTTCTTTCATTGTCCGATCTCGAATGGCCGACGAGCCATCGGGCGCCTGCCCGCCGCGCCGGTCATTTTCCCGCGCCGCGAAGCATTCGGCGCAGGCGCCGGACGAGCGCGCCGGCGGCCGTGCGCGGATCGCGAAGGCGCGACGCCAGCCTGGCGGCCGCGGTCGCGAGCGGGGCCGCCATCGCGTCGCGCCGCTGGATCTCGCGGGCGAGCGACTGTGCGTGCGCGTCCTGCCGGACCACTTCGGCGGCCAGCTCGTGGGTGCGCGCTTCCTTGGCGATCAGCTCCCGCGCGAGCTCGTCGATCCTGGCCGTCAGGCGGGACACTTCGCGCACCAGGGCCTCGTTGCCCTCTCGCAGCGCGGCCAGGTCGGCGTCCTTGAAAGCGAGGAGCCGCTCGTGGAAGCCTTGCGCTTCCGCGGCGAACACGGCCGGCCGGGTCGCGCCGGAATCCAGCGCGGCGAGCGCGTAGGCTGCCCGGCTCGCCTTGTCCAGGAGCTGCGAGAGCTCGGCCAGCCCGAACGGCAGCGGCCGGTCCGGGGCGCCTCGCACGTTGAGCCACGACCCGGAGCAGAGGCGCTCGGCCTCCGACACGCTCCGGGCGAGGAGCGCGCGCGCCCGGAGCGCATCGCCGTCGTCCATCGCGAACGCGGCGAGCCGAAACAGCGCGTCCAGGGTCCGGTTGCCCAGCAGCGGGCTGTAGGCCGACGTGTCGATGGCGGCGCACCGCTCGTAGAGTTCGCGCGCCGTCGCCCGGTCGCCTCGCTTGCGCGCGAGTTCGCCGCCTGCGAAGAGCAGGGAAACCTGCCAGCGCAGCCGGTGGGGGCCGGAATCGGGCAGCGCAGCGTACGCCCGTATCCGCTCCAGGGCCTCGAGCGCGGCCGATGCCTCGACGAAAGGCTCGGCCAGGAGCGAATAGACGTGGCCGCACAAGGCTGCGCCGTGATCCACGGAATCCGGCGGCTCCGTCCGCATCACTTCGGCCTGCATCGCGCGCAGGACTTGCGGCGACTCGCAGCGCGAGCCGAGCGCGACCATGCCCTTGACGAGCCACGGGTTGCGGTAGTCGCGCGCGAAGGCCGAGACATGGAAGTCGGCATCAGTCGGGACCGGCCACGTGCTCTCCACGTACGGGACGTCGGCGCCGGCCAGGGGGTCCGACATGGCGAGCAGGATGATCCACTCGGCTTCCCGTTCCAGCGGCGCCAGAGGCACCTCGGCCCAGGCCCTCGGCGAGTGGTGGCACTTCATCGCCCCGCCGGCGGTCTGGACGAATCCCTTCTCGAGCAGGAAGCGCGCCCCGACCTCGTCCCTCAGCCGGTCCCAGGTGTAGACGTGCAGGTGATGCGGGTTCGGATCCCTGCCGGTCTCGTCGGTCCAGTCGTTCGGCGCGCAGATCATCAGGCGCCCGGAAGGCTTGAGAACGCGCTGGAGTTCGTCCAGGTAGGCGTCCGGATCGGGCAGGTGCTCGATCGTCTCGAAGCTTGCGATGAAGTCGACGCTGCGGTCCGCCAGCGTCGAGAGATCCTGCGCGTTGCCGCATTCGAAACGGACCGCGCCCTCCAGACCGTAGTTCGCTTGCGCGTACGCGATGCCGGACTCGCTGAGGTCGATGCCCAGCACCGATCGGGCGAGCGAGTTCTGGAAGAGGATGTGGCTTCCGTAGCCGTAGCCGCAGGCCAGGTCCAGCACGACATCGCCGGGGCGTATCCAGGCGGCGGCCATGTGGTACCGGATGCAATGGGCGTCGGCCCGCCTGCCGGGTTCCCGCAGCATGTCCATGTGCAACAGGCGCTCGTCCTCGAGCGCCGACAGCGGGTAGCTCGCCAGGGTCTCGGGCCGAACCTTCTCGAGCGGGATCAGCGCGTGGTCGCCGTCGTCGTTGAGCGCAGCGTACGGATTGACCCTGTAGTAGGCGGCGTGCTTGCGGAAGCCGGCCTCGAAGCACCGCTTCTCCCACCAGGCCCGGTCGCGGGGCGGCCCGGCAGGATCGGGGGCGTGCGGCGACTGCATCGGAACGCGCAGAAAGACGTACCGGGCGCAGGCGCGGTACATCTCGGCCAGCGCGATCGGGACCTCCTCGTCGGCCAGCCCCTCGATCCATCCGGCGCTGACCACGGTGTCGAACTCGCCGTCGCCGCAGGGAAGCGGCAGGCCCGCGTGCCGACGAAAGCGCCCGGGAAAGCGGGCATTGCCGGCCGCGACCGCCATCTGCGAATCGTCGAGGCCGAATGCGTCCCCACCTTGTGCGAGCAGCGCGCCCACGAGCGCGCCATCGCCCGCGCCGATCTGCAGGACTCTCCGCGTACCGCAGGCGGCGAGCACCTTGCGGGCGAACGCCGCTCGGTCGAAGACGTTCGATCCGCTCATTCCGCCTCCCGCCAGCTGGCCTTCATGCGCAGGTCGGCGATGCCGCCGAAGAAGTACTCGGTCTGCCGCATCGCGACCTGGAAGAATGCCGCTTCGTCTCGCCAGTGCAGGAGCCGCTGCGCGGTGTAATCGGGCTTTGCCTCGTAGGCGACGGAGGCCTGGATCTCGTACAGGTTCGGGCCGAGGGGGCAGTCGCATTCGAGCCAGACGTCGAAGCGCTCGCCCGCCTTGACCGGGCGCTCCCAGAAGACCGGAGCCTGCGCCCGGCCGGCGAGCACTTGCATGTCCTGGTTCAGGGTGCCCCATGAGTAGATCTTCACGCCTTCCTTGTTGCGTATGCGGACGCCTACGTTGAGGTGATCGGTATCGACTTCCGACAGGCAGGTGATGCGTATCCGGAGCGCGTCCCCCGGGTAGAAGACGGAGCAGGGCTCGCCGGCCGCGTCGCAGGTCTGCACGTCGGCGATCGTCACGCCCCCGTCGCCGAAGGACATCGCCGCCGAGCGCCCGGCCGGCTGCAAGCCGGCACCGACGGGTTCGGCGGGCGGCGCCGCCGGCGGTGTCGCGGCTTCCGCCATCGGGGGGCCGGCTTCGGCCACGTTTTCGGTGCCGACCTCGGCCTCCGCCCGGACCGGCGCGGCCGCGGCGGGCTGCTCGGGTTGCCCGGCGCCGCCCTTGGACTTCAGCCGGCGCGTCACCTCGGCGAAGTACGCGGACTCCTCGTCGTGCAGCAGCTTCCTGTAGGCGAGGATCACCTCGGAAGAGCTCGCGCAGAGCACCGGGCCGCCGTTCTTCAGGAGCAGCGAGCGGCGAGTGAGCGTGCGCACCGATTCCTGGTCGTGCGACACGAACATGAGGGTCACGCCGTCCGACAGGAGCCGCTCGATCCGCTCGTAGCATCGCTTCTGGAAGAGAGCGTCGCCGACCGCGAGTGCCTCGTCGACGATCAGGATGTCCGGCTGCATCTGGACCTGCACGGCGAAGGCGAGGCGCACGATCATTCCGCTCGAGTAGGTCTTGATCGGCTGGTCGATGTGCTCGCCTATGTCGGCGAAGGCCGCGATCTCGTCGAACCGGTCCTCGATCTCGCGCCTCGTGAGGCCGAGGACCATGCCGTTCAGGAAGACGTTCTCGCGCCCGGTGAACTCCGGATTGAAGCCGGAGCCGAGTTCCAGCAGCGCCGCGATGCGTCCCTGCGTGAGCACCGACCCGGTGGTCGGCGACAGGGTCCCGGTGATCAACTGCAGGAGCGTGCTCTTGCCGCTGCCGTTGCGGCCCACGACGCCGAACGCCTCCCCCTTCCGGATCTCGAAGGAAACGTCGCGAAGCGCCCAGAACTCGCGGTAGAACTGCCGCGGCGCCATGCCCAGCGCGCCGCGAAGGCGCGGAACCACGAACTGCTTGAGCCGGTCCCGCGGGCTGTCGTAGATCTCGTAGCGCTTGCCGAGGCCTTCGACGCGAATCGCAATTTCGTCAGATGACATCCGCGAAGCCTTTGCGGGTCTTCTGGAAGAAGCTGAATCCAAGCCAGGCGACGAGCGCTGCGATCAGCGTGAACGCGGCCCATGCACCCGGGTCCAGCGGGCGGCCCCAGATCATCACGTCCCGGATCTGCTCGACGGTGAGCGTCAGCGGACTCGCGAGCATGGCCGGCCGGATGGCCGGCGGCAGGGCGTCGACCTGGTAGAAGATCGGCGACATGAACATCAGCACGGTGGTGAGCACGCCGACGATCTGGGTGACGTCCCGGAGGAACACGCCGAGCGAGGCGAGGAACCAGCACAGGCCGAGCGTCAGCAGCGCGAAGGGAAAGATGACCAGGGGCAGCAGCAGCAGCGTGGGCTGCGGAAGTCCCATCGTCACGACGTAGAAGATCACCCAGACGCCCAGGCTCACGAGCATGTGGAACATCGCCGAGCCGAGGGTGACGACAGGCAGGATCTCGAGCGGGAAGACGACCTTCTTCACGTAGTTCACGTTGCCGAGGACCAGGGCCGGCGAGCGATTGACGCACTCGGCGAACAGGTTGAATACCAGCAGTCCGGCGAACAGGACGAGCGCGAACTCGGTCTTGGAGCCGGTTCCCCCGATCCAACGCGACTTGAAGACGAAGCTGAACACGAAGGTGTAGACGGCCAGCATGAGGATGGGGTTGAACAGCGACCACAGGATCCCGAGCATCGAGCCTCGGTAGCGGCCGACCACCTCTCTCTTGACGAGCGTCGCGATCAGGCCGCGGTTCGCGACCAGGGACGCGACCAGGGCCCGGGGCGACGCGCTGGGCGGCGTGTGGGGCGTCATGCGAGCTCCGGCGGTTGCCGCCGCGCGCCGCCGGCGGACCTCGCGCGCGCCATCGTGCTGCGGATCATGGATAGGTCTCTGCCCGCTCCAGCGTCGGCGCAGCCGCATCCTTGGCCGACAGCGACGGCGGCACGCCACCCAGCGGCCAGTCGACGGCGATGGCCGGGTCGTCCCAACGAACGCAGCGTTCGTGGGCAGGAGCGTAGTAGTCGGTCGTCTTGTAGAGGAAGTCCGCGCTGTCCGACAGGGTCAGGAACCCGTGGCCGAAGCCGGGCGGAACCCAGAGCATGCGCTTGTTCTCCTCGGAGAGCCGGGTTCCGAACCACTTGCCGAAGTGCGGCGACGACCTGCGCAGGTCGACCGCGACGTCGAAGACCTCGCCGGCGACGACGCGCACGAGCTTGCCCTGAGCCTGCCGGATCTGGTAGTGGATGCCGCGAAGCACGCCCTTGCTCGAGCGGGAGTGATTGTCCTGGACGAAGGGCTCGCGCACGCCGGTCGCTTCGGCGAAGTCCCTCGCGTTGAAGCTCTCCATGAAGAAGCCCCGCTCGTCCCCGAATACCTTCGGCTCGATCAGCAGGACGCCCGGGAGCGTGGTCTCGACGACTCTCATCGGGATCCCCCGGCCGGATTCGAGGGCAGCACTCGCTCGCCCAGTATGCGCAACAGATACTGCCCGTACTCGTTCTTCGCGAGCGGCCCGGCCAGCCTCTCGACCTGTGCGGCGTCGATCCAGCCGCAGCGGTAGGCGATTTCCTCGGGGCACGCCACCTTGAGCCCCTGCCGCTTCTCGATCGTGTGGATGAAGGACGACGCCTCGAGGAGGGATTCGTGGGTGCCGGTGTCGAGCCAGGCCATGCCGCGACCCATGATCTCGACCGACAGCGCGCCCTGCCGGAGGTATTCGCGGTTGACGTCGGTGATCTCTAGCTCGCCGCGCGCCGAAGGGCGGATCCCGCGCGCGATCTCGACGACGCGGTTGTCGTAGAAGTACAGGCCCGTGACGGCGTAGTTCGAGCGCGGCCGCGCCGGCTTCTCCTCGAGGCTCACCGCGCGGCCTGCCGGGTCGAACTCGACGACGCCATAGCGCTCCGGGTCGTGCACGTGGTAGGCGAACACGGTGGCGCCCTCGGCGCGCGCGTTGGCGCGCTGCAACTGCAGGGCGAGGTCGTGGCCGTGGAAGATGTTGTCGCCGAGGATCAGCGCCGCCGGGTCGCTGCCCACGAACTCGCGGCCGATGATGAAGGCCTGCGCGAGTCCCTCCGGCGCCGGCTGCACCGCGTACCGGATGGAGATGCCCCACTGCGAGCCGTCGCCGAGCAGCTCGGCGAAGCGGGGCGTGTCCTGCGGCGTGGAGATGAGCAGCACGTCGCGGATGCCGGCGAGCATCAGCGTGGTGAGGGGGTAGTAGACCATCGGCTTGTCGTAGACCGGCAGGAGCTGCTTCGACACGGCCTGCGTGACCGGGTACAGCCGGGTGCCGGAGCCGCCGGCCAGCACGATGCCCTTGCGCCCGGGCGCGCTCATCGGTCAGCCCCTTCCGCCGCCGCGCGCCGGCCGTACTGGCGATCGATCCACTCGCGGTAGCGTCCGTCGCGCACCCGCGCGATCCATTCGGCGTTGTCCAGGTACCAGCGAACGGTCTTGCGGATGCCGGTCTCGAAGGTCTCCGCCGGCTGCCAGCCGAGCTCCGACTCGATGCGCGTGGGGTCGATCGCGTAGCGGTGGTCGTGGCCGGGCCGGTCCTTCACGAAGGTGATGAGCCGCTCGTGGCTGCCCGCCGGGTCGGGCCGGAGCTCGTCGAGGATCGCGCAGAGCGTGCGGACCACGTCGATGTTGCGGATCTCGTTCTTGCCGCCCACGTTGTAGGTTCGGCCAGGCCGTCCGAGCTCCAGCACGCGCTCGATCGCCCGGCAGTGGTCCTCGACGTGAAGCCAGTCGCGGACGTTCGAGCCATCGCCGTACACGGGCAAGGGCTTGCCGTCGAGAGCGTTCAGGATGACGAGCGGAATCAGTTTCTCGGGGAACTGGTACGGGCCGTAGTTGTTGCTGCAGTTCGTCGTCAGCGTCGGCAGCCCGTAGGTGTGATGCCAGGCGCTCACCAGGTGGTCGGAAGCGGCCTTCGAGGCAGAGTACGGGCTGCGCGGCGAGTAGGGTGTCGTCTCGCTGAATGCGGGGGCGCCGTCGTCGAGCGAGCCATAGACCTCGTCGGTGGACACGTGCAGGAACCGGAAGGCATCTCGCTCGACCGGGGGCAGCGACGACCAGTATGCGCGCGTCGCTTCCAGAAGCTCGTAGGTGCCCTGCACGTTGGTGCGGATGAACTCCCCCGGGCCGTCGATCGAGCGGTCGACGTGGCTCTCGGCGGCAAAGTGCAGGATGGCCCGGGGGCGATGGGTAGCGATAGCGCGCGCGACCTCCGACCGGTCGCAGATGTCGATCCGCTCGAACGAGAAGTCGGGCCGCTGGGCGACCGAGGCCAGGTTGTCCAGATTGCCCGCGTAGGTCAGCTTGTCGACGACGGCGACCGCCTCGTCGTGGCCCGCGAGCCAGTGATGCACGAAGTTGGAGCCGATGAAGCCCGCTCCGCCGGTGATCAGGATCATTTGATGTTCAGGTCACGGACCACGGCGCCCCGGCTCGCGGGGGCCGGGAGGATCGCCCGGTGTCTTGGTGGCAAACCTCGATTATCGCCGATCGCCGGGGCGGGCGCGAAAGAAGGCCAGCGGCTCGGCGCAGCAGGTGCCGGGCGTCACGATCCGCCGCAGTGGCGCTCCCTTAGAATCACCGGATCCCCCGCACCCGAACGGACTTCCCCGTGCAGACCATCTCCCCTTCCATCTTCAAGGCCTACGACATCCGCGGCATCGTCGACCGCACGCTCACCGTCGACGCGGTGCGCGCGATCGGCCTGGCCCTCGGCACGAAGGCCCGCCAGGCCGGCGCCACCGAGACCGTGATCGGCCGCGACGGCCGCCTGTCCGGCCCGGCGCTGTCGCAGGCGCTCGCCGACGGCTTTCGCGCCGCCGGCGTGAGCGTGGTCGACATCGGCATGGTGCCCACGCCGGTCGTCTACTACGCCACCTTCGAGCTCGGCACCGGCACCGGCGTGGCAGTCACCGGCAGCCACAACCCGCCCGACTACAACGGGCTGAAGATGGTGGTGGCGGGGGACGCGATCTACGGCGAAGCGATCCTCGGGCTGCGCGACGCGATCGAGGCGGGCAGCCTGGAGGAAGTCCCGCCGGCCGAGCGTGGCGGCTATCGCACCGCGGACCTCGGCCAGCGCTACCTCGACCGGATAACGGGCGACGTGAAGCTCGCCCGCCCGATGAAGATCGCGATCGACTGCGGCAACGGCGTGGCCGGGGCGCTCGCGCCGCAACTGTTCCGCGCGCTCGGCTGCGAGGTCACCGAGCTGTTCTGCAAGGTGGACGGCAACTTCCCGAACCACCATCCCGATCCGGCGCACGTCGAGAACCTGCAGGACCTGATCCGCTGCCTCCGCGAGACCGACGCCGAGATCGGCCTGGCCTTCGACGGCGACGGCGACCGGCTCGGCGTGGTCACGAAGGAGGGCAACATCGTCTGGCCCGACCGCCAGCTGATGCTGTTCGCGCAGGACGTGCTGTCGCGCAACCCGGGCGCCGAGATCATCTACGACGTGAAGTGCAGCCGAAACGTTGCCGCGCACGTGCGCGCGCACGGCGGCCGCCCCACGATGTGGCGCACCGGCCACTCGCTGGTCAAGGCCAAGCTCAAGGAGAGCGGGGCGCCGCTGGCCGGCGAGATGAGCGGGCACGTGTTCTTCAAGGAGCGCTGGTACGGCTTCGACGACGGGCTCTACACCGGCGCGCGCCTGCTCGAGATCCTGTCGCGCCACGCCGACCCCAGCGCGGTGCTCAACGCGCTGCCCGACTCGCCGGCCACGCCCGAACTGCAGCTGAAGACCGCCGAGGGCGAGAACTTCGCGCTGGTCGAGGCGCTGAAACGCGAGGCCAGGTTCGACGGCGCCACCGAGGTGATCACGATCGACGGCGTGCGGGCCGAGTACCCGGACGGCTTCGGGCTGGCCCGGCCGTCGAACACCACGCCGGTGGTCGTGATCCGCTTCGAGGCCGACACGCCCGAGGCGCTGGCGCGGATCCAGGCCGAATTCCGGCGGGCGATCCTGGCGGTGAAGCCGGGGGCGCAATTGCCGTTCTGAGCCGCCGGATGAGGCTCGCCCTGATCAAGACCTCCTCGATGGGCGACGTGATCCACGCGCTGCCGGTCGTCACCGACATCGTCCGCGCGATCCCGGGCGCGCGGATCGACTGGGTCGTCGAGGAGTCCTTCGCCGAGCTGCCGGCGCTGCACCCGTCGGTCGGCGAGGTGATACCGGTCGCGATCCGGCGCTGGCGCAAGTCGTTGTTCGATACCGGCACGCGCCGCGAGATCGCGGCGGTTCGCGCCCGCTTGCGCGCCGCGCGCTACGACCTGGCGCTCGACCTGCAGGGCCTGGTCAAGAGCGCCTGGGTGGCCAGGATGACCGGCGCGCCGGTCGCCGGCTTCTCGCGGCGCTGCGCGCGCGAGCCGCTGGCCGCGCTCGCGTACCGCCGGCGATTCGACGTCGACATGAAGCTGCACGCGATCGAGCGGCTTCGCTTGCTGGCCGCGCAGGCGCTCGGTTACCGGGTCGAGGGCCTGCCGGCGTTCGGATTGTCGCCGCCCGACGAGCCGGTGCCCGGGCTGCCCGAGCGGCCGTACGCGCTGCTGCTGCACGCGACCTCGCGCGCCGAGAAGCAGTGGCCCGACGATCGCTGGCGCGAGCTGATCGCGCGGCTCGCCCGGCAGGGCCTGGCGGCGGCGCTGCCCTGGGGAAGCGCGGCCGAACGCGAGCGGGCGCAGAGCCTGGCGGGCGCGCCCCCGGCCGTCGTGCTGCCGAAGCTAACGCTGCGCCAGTGCGCGGCGGCGATCGCGCGCGCCGAGCTCGTCGTCGGCGTCGACACCGGCCTCACGCACCTGTCGGCCGCGCTCGACGCGCCGACGGTGGCGCTGTTCGCGGCCACGCCGGCCTGGCGCTTCGGACCCTACTGGACGCCGCGGGCCGAGAGCCTCGGCGAGGACGGTCGATGGCCCGACGTCGACGCGGTGCTCGCCGCGGCGGATCGGGTGCGCGCGGCGCAGGCGGCCGGGGCGCAGCGTGGCTGATCCCTCGCGCGAGCGCATCCACGAGCGCCTCGCCCGCGGCCTCTACTCGCTCGCCTGGTGGCTGGCCGCGCCGCTCGCGCTCGGTTACCTGTTCTGGCGAGCGCGCCGCCAGCCCGACTACCGGCGTCGCATCGGCGAGCGCTTCGGCGGGCATGCGCGCCGCGCCGACGATGCGCCGCTGATCTGGGTGCACGCGGTGTCCGTCGGCGAGACGCGGGCCGCGCAGCCGCTGGTGCGCGCGCTGCTCGAGCGCTATCCGGGCCACCGCCTGCTGCTCACGCACATGACGCCGACCGGCGTCGACACCGGCCGGGAACTCTTCGGCGCGCTGATGCAGGGCGACGCCGGCGCGCCGCCGCGAATCGAGCAGGTGCTGCTGCCCTACGACATCCCGTTCGCGATCCGGCGGTTCCTTCGCGCCTGGCGGCCTCGCGCCGGCATCGTGATGGAGACCGAGCTCTGGCCGAACCTGGTCGCGGTGTCGCGCGCAGAGGGCATTCCGCTGGCGCTGGTCAACGCCCGCTTGTCGGAGCGCTCGTTGCGCAAGGGCCGCCGCACGCGCTGGCTGATGCGCCCGGCGCTGGCCGGCCTGGCGCGCGTGCTGGCGCAGACCGAGGCCGACGCCGCGCGGATCCGCGCGCTCGGCCGGAGCGAGGTCGCCGTCCTGGGCAACGTGAAGTTCGACGTCGCGCCCCCGCCGAAGCTGGAGGTGCTCGGTCACGTGTGGCGACTGGGCCTGCTGCGCGCCGGCCACGGCGGCGCGCACCGGCCGTCGGTGCTGGCCGCGAGCACGCGCGACGGCGAGGAGGCGCTGATCCTCGATGCGTGGTGCGCGTGGCGCGAGCGCGAAGCCGAGGCGGAGGCCGAGGCCGGCGTCGGGGCCGAGCCGTCCGAGGCCGAGGCGGCGGCGGAGCCGCGGATCGCCCGGCCGGCCGACATGCGCTGGCCGCCGCTGCTGGTCATCGTTCCCCGCCATCCGCAGCGCTTCGACGAGGTGGCCAGCGAGATCGAGCGCAGGGGCCTGCGGATGGTCCGTCGCAGCGCGTGGGGGCCGTCCGCGCCGCCGCAGGCCGATTGCGAAGCGGACGTGGTGCTCGGCGATTCGATGGGCGAGATGTTCGCCTACTACGCGCTGGCCGACGTGGCGATCGTGGGCGGGTCGCTGCTGCCCTTCGGCGGCCAGAACCTGATCGAGGCATGCGCGGTGGGCGTGCCGGTGGTGGTGGGGCCGCACACGTTCAACTTCGAGCAGGCGGCCGACCAGGCGATCGCCGAGAACGCCGCCTTGCGCGCGCCCGATGCCGAGGCGGCGTTGCGCGAGGCGCTGGCGATCGCCGCGGACCCGGTGCGCCGGCAGTCGCTCGGCGAGCACGCGCTCGCCTTCGCGGCGCGCCACCGCGGCGCGACGGCGCGAACGCTCGAGGCGCTGGCGCCGCTGCTCCGATGACGGCTCAGCGGCGCGCGGGTGGCGCGCCGGCGGGCGCGGCAGGCTTCATCGGCGCGCCGGCAGGCGCCGCGACCGGGCTGCTGGTCACCGGCGGCGGCAGCGTCGACGGATCGACCAGTAGCGCGTTGACCTCGCGCAGGTCGTCCTCGGACAGCGCGCCGGCCGCGGCCTTCAGCCGCAGGCCGTTGACCAGCACGTCGTAGCGCGCCCGGGCCAGGTCGCGCTGGGTGGTGAACAGCTGCTGCTGCGCGTTCAGCACGTCGATGTTGATCCGCACGCCGACCTGGTAGCCGAGCAGGTTCGATTCGAGCGCCAGCCGGCTCGACCGCTCGGCGGCCTCGAGCGCGCGCACCTGGCCCAGTCCGCTATTCAGGCCCAGGAAGAACTGCCGCGCGCCCTGTTCGACGCTGCGCCGCGCGGTGTCGAGGTCGGCGAGCGCCCTCTCGTGGTTCGCGGCGGCCTCGCGCACCCGGGCGTCGATCGCGCCGCCGGTGTAGAGGGGGATCGCGAGCTGCACGCCGACCGACGCGTTGTTCGAGTTGATGCCGACGAAGTTGGCCGAAGAGTTCCGCACGTGCGAAACCGAGCCGACCAGGTCCACGGTCGGGCTCTTCGCGTAGCGCTGGCGATCGATCTCGCGCCGCGCGATCTCGCTGCCGATCTGCGCCTGCTGCACCTGCCATGCCTCGCGGCGGGCGCTCTCGACCCAGTCGCTCTCGCGGGCCGGTTGAGGTCCCTTCAGGTCGACGCCGGGCCGCAGCACGTCGAGCTCGCCGACCGGCTTGCCGACGAGCTGGATCAGCGCGGCCCGGCGGACCTCGAGCTCGTTCTGCGCGGCGAGCTCCTGGGCCACCGCCAGATCGAAGCGCGCCTGCGCCTCCTGCTGGTCGGTGATCGTGGCGGTGCCGACCTCGAAGTTGCGCTTCGCGGCGGCCAGCTGCTCGGAGATCGCCCGCTTCTGGGCCTGGATCGTGGTGACGTTGTCCTGCGCCGCCAGCACGTCGAAGTAGGCCTGCGCCACCCGCACGATCAGGTCCTGCCGGACCAGCGCGAACTGGGCCTCGCCGAGCGTCGCCTGCAGCTTGCTCTGCTCGAGCGCCTCGACGTTCTGGAGGCGGTACAGCGGATAGCTGAGCTGGATGCCGTAGTTCTGCCCGGTGAAGTCGCGGGACGGGGCGACGTTGGTGTTCGAGTAGCTGCGGTTGACCGCGGCGCTGGCGCCGACTTGCGGCAGCAGGCCTGCCTGGGCCTGCGGCACGCGTTCGCGGATCGCGGCCAGCTGCGCGCGGGCGCTGGCGACCTGCGAGTCGCTGGCCAGCGCGTCGCGCCAGGCCTGCAGCAGGTCGAGGGCGAAGGCCGGCGCCGACAAGGCGATGCCGATCGCGGCGGCGCAGGTCCTGACGAGAAACGGCTGGATCATCGGTAGGCTCCGGAACGGCTCGGTCGGGACGGGGCTCCCCGGGGGATCGGGCGCTCAGTAGCGGGGGCAGGACGGGTCGACGAGCCGCGCCCACGCGTCTATGCCGCCGACCAGGTTGTACACGTCGCGGGCTCCCCGGTGCTCCAGGAACATCGCGACCTGCATGCTTCGCATGCCATGGTGACAGTAGCAGACGATCGGCCGGCCGGCGTCGACCAGCTCGTGCAGGCGTGCCGGGATCTGGTTCATCGGGATGTGCAGGCTGCCCGGGATGCGGGCGGTCTGCACCTCCCACTCCTCGCGCACGTCGAGGACCAGCGGCTGCTCGATCGGCCGGTGGTGCTCGCCGACCGGCGCGTGCTCGTGCGCCTCGGGCGAGTGGAAGCCGGCGTCGGGCGCCGCGGCGGTGGCCGCGTCCGCTTGGGCGGCCTCGAGCCAGTTGGCGAGTTGTGCGGGCTGTATCTGGTGCATCGTCGGCGGTGTCCTGTCGCGTTGCGGCGTCTTTCCGAGGGCGCGAGAGGCCCGGTCAGAAGCGGAACTTTTCCTTCTGCGGGAAGCCGACCAGCGGCGTTGCGACCGTGTCGAACAGGTTCTCGGCTGCGTACTCGCGCTCGCCGACCCGGGTGACGACCTGCGCGACCATCATCGGCAGCTCGCCGACGATCGCGACGAGCCGACCGCCGCCCGGGTTCAGCTGCTGCAGAATCGAGTCGGGCACGAAGGGCACCGAGCCCGACAGCACGATCAGGTCCCAGAGGGTCTCGGCCGCGGCCTCGAGGCCGTTTCGAGCCTCGACCGTGACGTTGGCCACGCCGGCGCGCGCGAGGTTGTCGGCGGCGAAGCGGGCGAGCTCGGGGCGGATCTCGCAGGAAACGACGCGCCGTGCCCGGTGCGCGAGCAGGGCTGCCATGTGGCCCGAGCCCGTGCCGATCTCGAGCACGGTCTCGTGGCGGCGCACGGCGGCCGACTGAAGCAGCCGCGCCTCGACCTTGGGCGCCAGCATCACCTCGCCGGTCGCCTGGCCGTCCACGGTGAGCGGGATCTGCATGTCGGTGAAGGCCAGCTGCCGGTAGGCGGCGGGAACGTACTCCTCGCGCCGGACCACGAACAGCAGGTCGAGCACATCCTGGTCGAGCACCTCCCAGGGGCGGATCTGCTGCTCGACCATGTTGAAGCGGGCGCGTTCGATGTCCATCGTGAGGTTCCGGAGGGTCTGCAAACAGCGAATTTTAGCCAACGGGCCGCGCCGCGCGGTCGTGTGGTGCCAGGGTGGCCAGCACCGAGCGCAGATGCGCGTCAAGGAAACGTTCGATCGGCACCTCGAAGCCGGGCGGGCAGCAGGGCTGGATCGAGCGCTCCCAGATCGCCTTCATGACCAGCGGCGACATCCACAGGTGCACTGCCGCCTCGACGTCGACTTCGGCGAACTCCCCGCGGCCCATGCCACGTTCGATGATCGTGCGCAGCAGCTTCGCGTTCGGCAACACCACTTCCTGCTGGAAGAACAGGGCCAGCTCGGGGAAATTGCCGGCCTCGCCGACCACCAGCTTGGCGATGCCGGCCAGCTTGGTCGCGCCGAAACGGGTCCACCAGCCCTCGAAGAAGGCCTGGAGCAGCTCGGCGCTGCCCGCTTCCCAGGCGGCGACGTCGCGTTCGAAGGCCTCGATCAGCGGCACGATGTTCTGCCGGACCACCGCCTTGAACAGGTCTTCCTTGCTGGCGTAGTACAGGTACAGCGTGCCCTTGCTGACGCCCGCGCGCGCCGCGACCTCGTCGAGGCGGGTGGCCGCGAATCCGCGTTCGACGAACAGGTCGAGCGCCGCGTCCAGCAGTTCGCCGGGGCGCGCCTGCTTGCGGCGCTCCCAGCGCGGGGAACGGGAGGGAAGGGCGGACATCGGGCGTCGTCGGGCCGATTAATGACTATTGGGTCATCAAATCTTAACACCGCTGGTCGCCCGGCAGCCTGCCCGAAACCCGGGCGCCCGATCAGTCGTCGAGCCGGATCTCCGGGCAATAGTGCAAGGGCTCGCCGCCGTCTATCCGGCCGAATCGGTGGGTCTCGCGGTTCCACACCAGGATCTCGGAGGAGCCGATGTGATAGACCCAGCCGTGCAGTCGCAGCTTGCCCCTGGCGAGCCGCGCCGCCACCGGCGGCAGCGTGCGCAGGTTCGCCATCTGCGTCAGCACGTGGACCTGCGTCATCGCCTCGGTGCGCTCCCGTTCGGGAAGGTCGGCGAAGTTCGCCGCGACGATCGCCCGGGTCGGCTCGGCGAGCGCCAGCCACTGCCGGACCGCGGGCATCTCGCCGAGCGCCTCGGGGTGCATCAGGCCGCGGATCGCCCCGCAGTGCGAGTGCCCGCAGACGATGATGTCCTCGACGCCGAGCGCCACGACCGCGAACTCGACCGTGGCCTCGGCGCCGCCCTTGGCCGCGCCGAAGGGCGGCACGATGTGCCCGGCGTTGCGCATGATGAACAGGTCGCCCGGGTTCGTGTCGGTGATCAGGAAGGGGTTGATCCGCGAGTCCGAGCAGGTCACGAACAGCGCCTTCGGCGCCTGGCCGGCGGCCAGGTTGCCGAAGAACTCGCGCGCCTCGGGCGCGATCGCCTGCTGGAAGTGGCGCGCGCCCTCGACGATGTCGCGCAGCGGATTGATGCCCTCGCAGACCGGGCGGATTCTCATTCCCATCGGCTGGGTGCCTCGGGTGCGTTCACGATGAACTCGAGTCGGCGCGGGGCGCTCTCACTGCACGAGCGGCGCCGGCGCTTCGTCCGAAAGTCGCTGCAGGTACTGCCTGCAGGCGGTCAGCCACGCGTCGGTCGCCAGGTCGCGCTCGACCGCCTCGCGGCACGCGTCGAACGATGGCGCCTGGCCTTCGTCGATCGCTTCGACCCGCACGATGTGGAAGCCGTAGCGAGTGGCCACCAGCAGCGGCAGAACACCCGGCGCCCGCGCCTCGAACACCGCCTGCTCGAACTCGGGCACGGTCTCGCCGCGCTCGATGCCGCCCAGGGCGCCCCCCTCGGCGCCGCTGGGGCAGTTCGATTCCTCGCGGGCCAGCGCCTCGAAGCGGGCCGGGTCGGCCAGCACTTCCTTCAGCCTGCGCTCGGCGTGCTCGCGCAGCGCGCCCACCGGCACCCGGGGCGTGACGCCATACAGCACGTGGGCAACCGATCGCCGCGCGCCGGTCCGGTACTTCTCGGCGTGGGCGTCGAACCAGCGTCGCGCCTCGTCGGCGCCCGGGCTCTTCCAGGGCACCTCGTGCTCGAGCACGCGCAGCAGAAGCGCCTGCTCCTCGTCGGGCGAGGCGAACACCAGCGTGTCGGGATCGGCGCCTTCCTCGAGCCAGCCGAGCTCGGCCGCCCGGCGCAGCAGCCCGGCGCGGCTCGCGGCGAAGCCGGCGGTCGAATCGATCGATGACATCGCGGGCCTCCTCAGCGAGCGGTGCCGCGACGGCGCACCAGCTGGTAGGGCCGGATCACGTAGGCAACCGACGCGAAGCCGCTCCAGACGTGCACGAGCCGCGAGAACGGGAACAGCACGAACAGCGTCATGCCGAAGAACAGGTGGATCTTGTAGATCAGCGGCACGTCGACGATGAAGCCGGCAGCGTCGCCGCGGAAGGTCACGATGTGCTGCGCCCAGTGCGACAGCGCCACCATCACGCTGCCGTCGAGGTGCGCGAGCGACGCGACGATGCTGACCAGGCCCAGCAGCAGCGTGACCAGGATCCAGTACAGGATCACGAAGTCCATCGTGCGCGAGTTGGCGCGCACCCGCGGCTCGGTGTGCCGGCGGTGCAGCAGCAGCGCGATGCCGATCAGGCACAGGGTGCCGGCGAAGCCGCCGGCGGCCATCGCGATGATCTGCTTGCCCTGCGTGCTCAGGCCGACCGCGTGGTAGAGCTCCTTGGGCGTCAGCAGGCCGACGAAGTGTCCGCCGAACAGCATCAGGATGCCGAGGTGGAACAGGTTGCTGCCCCACCTGAGCTGTCCGCGGCGAAGCAGCTCCGAGGAGTCGCTCTTCCAGGTGTACTGCTCGCGGTCGAAGCGGATCAGGCTGCCGAGCAGGAAGATCGCCAGCGCGATGTACGGGTAGATGCCGAAGAGGAACTGGTTGGTGCCGCTCATGACTGCACTCCGTGCGAAACCGGCGCCTTGCCGGCGCCCTTGCGGTGGATCGTGATCGGGGAGACCTGGCCGCCCTGCGAGGCCGCGCCGCAGCCGCCTTCGCCGCCGAACATCACCGGCTCGTCCGCCCACTCGCGGTCGAGCGCCTCGGTGTCGATCGGCGCGAGTTTCTCGGCGGCGGGCAGCGGCTCGTCGAGGCCGGGCGCCCCGGCCAGCTCGAGCAGCGCGGCCGGCAGCAGCGCGTAGCGGCTGCCGATCCGCGCCAGGACGTTGCCGAGCTTGCGCAGCACGTCGGCCGTGTCGCGCAGGTCGGCCAGCGCCGCCTTCGGCTCCTGGGTCGACAGGTACTCGAGGAAGGCGGGCAGGTAGTCGGGCAGCTCGTCGGCCGAAAGCAGCAGGCCGGCCTTCTCGTAGAGCATCTTCAGGTCGACCATCGCCTGGCCACGGTCGCGGGACTCGCCGTGCACGTGCTCGAACAGGTGCAGCGAGGTCATCCGGCCGCGGTCGAAGGTGGCGACCCAGGTCTCGGCCAGGTCGAAGGCGTCGCCGCGCTCGAGGCCGTCCGCGAACCCGGCCAGCTGCTCGCGCATGGCCGGCGACAGCGCGCGCTCGCCGTCGAGCGCGTCGCGCACCGCGGCGGCCAGGCCCTGGCGCTCGGCCTGCGGGTAGTCGATCAGCGCGCCGATCGCGCGCAGCGTGTATCGGATCGGTTTCATGTCAGAGGGTCTCCTTGATCGCGATGACCCGCTTGCCCTTGCTGGAGAACAGGCTGCCGGCGGAACTGCCGTCGGAGCACCCGTTGCCGAAGGAGAAGCCGCAGCCGCCACGCATGTCGAACGCGTCTTCCGCGTACTCGCGGTGCGTGGTCGGGATCACGAAGCGGTCCTCGTAGTTGGCGATCGCGAGGATCCGGTACATGTCGTCGATCTGGGTGGCGCTCATGCCGACCTTGTCGAGCAGCTCGCCGGCGTGCCGCTTCTCCACGTTGCGCGCCCGCATGAACGCGCGCATCGCGAGCATCCGCTCCAGCGCGACGCGGATCGGCTCCTCGTCGCCGGCGGTCAGCATGTTGGCCAGGTAGCGCAGCGGGATCCGCAGGCTGGCGACGTCGGGAATGCCTCCCTTCTCGGAGATCTGGCCGCTGGACGCGCGCGCCGAGATCGGCGACAGCGGCGGCACGTACCAGACCATCGGCAGCGTCCGGTATTCCGGATGCAGCGGGAAGGCGATCTTCCAGTCCATCGCCATCTTCCAGACCGGCGACACCTTCGCGGCCTGCAGCCAGGCCTCGGGGATCCCGTCGGCCCGCGCCTGCGCGATCACCGCCGGGTCGTTCGGGTCGAGGAAGACGTCGAGCTGCGCCTGGTACAGGTCGCGCGGATCGGCCACCGACGCGGCCTCCTGGATCTTGTCCGCGTCGTACAGCAGCACGCCGAGGTAGCGGATCCGGCCCACGCAGGTCTCGGAGCACACGGTCGGCTGGCCGACCTCGATCCGCGGGTAGCAGAAGATGCACTTCTCGGCCTTGCCGCTGGACCAGTTGTAGTAGATCTTCTTGTACGGGCAGCCCGACACGCACATGCGCCAGCCGCGGCACTTGTCCTGGTCGATCAGCACGATCCCGTCTTCCTCGCGCTTGTAGATCGAACCGGAGGGGCACGAGGCCACGCAGGCCGGGTTCAGGCAGTGCTCGCACAGCCTGGGCAGGTACATCATGAAGGTGTTCTCGAACTCGCCGTAGATGTCCTTCTGGATGCCCTCGAAGTTGTAGTCGGCCGATCGCTTGGAGAACTCCCCGCCGAGGATCTCCTCCCAGTTCGGGCCCCACTCGATCTTCTCCATCCGCTTGCCGCTCACCAGGCTGCGCGGCCGCGCGACCGGCGCGTGCTTCATGTCCGGCGCGTTGTGCAGGTGCTCGTAGTCGAAGGTGAAGGGCTCGTAGTAGTCGTCGATCTCGGGCAGGTTCGGGTTCGAGAAGATCTTCATCAGCAGCGACCACTTGCCGCCCTGCATCGGCTCGATGGCGCCGTTGGCCTTGCGGGTCCAGCCGCCCTTCCAGCGCTGCTGGTTCTCCCAGTCCTTCGGATACCCGATGCCGGGCTTGGTCTCCACGTTGTTGAACCACGCGTACTCCATGCCTTCGCGGGTGGTCCAGACGTTCTTGCAGGTGACCGAGCAGGTGTGGCAGCCGATGCACTTGTCCAGGTTAAGGACCATGCCGATCTGTGCGCGTACTTTCATCTCATTTGCTCCATGCGTTCCGTTCGCGCCGGCGCTCAGGCCGCGTCGTCCATCCAGTCGACCCGGTCCATCCTGCGCAGGATGATGAATTCGTCGCGGTTGGACCCCACGGTGCCGTAGTAGTTGAAGCCGTACGAAAGCTGCGCATAGCCGCCGATCATGTGCGTGGGCTTGAGCACCGCGCGCGTGACCGAGTTGTGGATGCCGCCGCGCGTGCCGGTGATCTCCGACCCCGGGGTGTTCACGATCTTTTCCTGCGCGTGGTACATCATGATCATCCCCTCGGGCACCCGCTGGCTGACCACCGCGCGGGCGATCAGCGCGCCGTTCACGTTGAACACCTCGACCCAGTCGTTGTCGACCACGCCGGCCTTCTTCGCGTCGATCTCGGAGATCCACACGATCGGGCCGCCGCGCGACAGCGTCAGCATCAGCAGGTTGTCGGTGTAGGTGGAGTGGATGCCCCACTTCTGGTGCGGCGTGATGAAGTTCAGCAGGATCTCGGGGTTGCCGTTGCCGCGCTGGCCCAGCATCGGCTCCACGGTGCGCGTGTTCACCGGCGGCCGGTAGCTGACCAGCGCCTCGCCGAACGCGCGCATCCACGGATGGTCCTGGTAGAGCTGCTGGCGCCCGGACAGCGTGCGCCATGGGATCAGCTCGTGCACGTTGGTGTAGCCGGCGTTGTACGACACGTGCTCGGACTCCAGCCCCGACCAGGTCGGGCTCGAGATGATCTTGCGAGGCTGGGCCTGGATGTCGCGGAAGCGGATCTTCTCGTCCTCGCGCGGGATCGCCAGGTGCGTGTGGTCGCGGCCGGTGAACTTCGACAGCGCCTCCCAGGCCTTGACCGCCACTTCACCGTTGGTCTCGGGCGCCAGCGACAGCACCACCTCGGTGGCGTCGATGTCGCTCTCGATCCGGGGCAGGCCCTCGGACACGCCCGGCTCGGCGACCTTGCCGTTGAGCTTGCCCAGCAGATCGACCTCGTGCTCGGTGTTCCAGCCGATGCCCTTGCCGCCGTTGCCGACCTTGGCCATCAGTGGGCCCAGCGAGGTGAACTTGCGGTAGGTGGCCGGGTAGTCGCGCTCGACCACGGTGATCGTGGGCATCGTCTTGCCGGGCACCGGTTCGCACTCGCCGCGGAACCAGGCCTTGGGCTCGAAGGGCTGCGACAGCTCGCCCGGCGAGTCGTGCATCAGCGGCGTGAGCACGACGTCCTGCTCGACGCCGAGGTGGCCATTGGTCAGTTCGGAGAAGCGCTTCGCGAAGCCCTTGAAGATCTCCCAGTCGCTGCGCGCCTGCCAGGCCGGGTCCACCGCGGTCGACAGCGGGTGGATGAACGGGTGCATGTCCGAGGTGTTCAGGTCGTTCTTCTCGTACCAGGTGGCGGTCGGAAGCACGATGTCGGAGTACAGGCAGGTGGTCGACATCCGGAAGTCGAGCGTGACCAGCAGGTCCAGCTTGCCCTCGGGCGCCTCGTCGTGCCAGGCCACGTCCTCGGGCTTGGCCTCGCCCATCTGGCCGAGGTCCTTGCCCTGCACGCCGTGCTTGGTGCCCAGCAGGTGCTTCAGGAAGTACTCGTGTCCCTTGCCCGAGGAGCCGAGCAGGTTGGAGCGCCACACGAACAGGTTGCGCGGGAAGTTGTCCGGATGGTCCGGGTCCACGCAGGAGAAGTTCAGCCTGCCGCCCTTGAGCTCGTCGAGCACGTACTCCTTCGGGTCGAGGCCGCGGCGCTTCGCCTCGCGCGAAAGCTCGAGCGGATTGCGCTGCAGCTGCGGGGCGGAGGGCAGCCAGCCCATGCGCTCGGCGCGGGTGTTGAAGTCGATCAGGCTGCCCGAGTATTTCTTCGGGTCGGCCAGTGGCGACAGGATCTCGCTGGTGGCCAGCCGCTCGTAGCGCCACTGGTCGGTGTGCGCGTAGAAGAACGAGGTCGAGTTCTGCTGGCGGGGCGGGCGGTGCCAGTCGAGCGCGAAGGCCAGCGCGGTCCAGCCGGTCTGCGGACGGAGCTTTTCCTGGCCCACGTAGTGCGCCCAGCCGCCGCCGGACTGGCCGATGCAGCCGCAGAACACCAGCAGGTTGATGATCCCCCGGTAGTTCATGTCCATGTGGAACCAGTGGTTCATCGCGGCGCCGATGATCACCATCGACTTGCCCTGCGTCTTGTCGGCGTTGTCGGCGAACTCGCGCGCCACCGTGATCACGTCCTCCGGCGACACGCCGGTGATCGCCTGCTGCCACTTCGGCGTGTAGGGCAGGTTGTCGTCGTAGGACTTCGGCATGAAGTCGCCGCCCAGCCCGCGGTCCACGCCGTAGTGGGCGAGGGTCAGGTCGTGCACGGTGACCACCAGCTTCTCGCCGTCCTTCGTCTTCACGCGGCGGGCCGGCACCCGCTGGGTGATCACGTCGGCCACCGGGTTGGCGTTGAACTGCGGGTGCGCCACGCCGCCGAAGTAGGGGAAAGAGACCTCGACGACCTCGTCGTGCGAGCCGAGCAGCGTCATCTGCGGCACGATCTCGCGGCCGTCGGAGGCCTCGGACTGCAGGTTCCACTTGCCGGCGTCGCCGCCTTCCTTCTGGCCCCAGCGGAAGCCGATCGAGCCCTTGGGCACGACCATCTCGCCGCTCTTCTCATCGTAGGCGACGGTCTTCCACTCGGGGTTGTTGTCCTGGCCGAGGTTGCCGTCGAAATCGGAGGCGCGCGCCATCCGGCCGGTGACCACCCGGTCGCCCTGCTGCTCGAGCAGCACCAGGTTGGGCATATCGCTGTAGCGGCGCAGGTAGTCGGCGAAGTAGGCCGATTTCCCGTTCGCGACGAACTCCTTCAGGATCACGTGGCCCATCGCCATCGCGAGCGCGGCGTCGGTGCCCTGCTTGGGCTTGAGCCACAGGTCGCCGAACTTCGCGCCCTCGGCGTAGTCCGGGAAGATCGACACGACCTTGGTGCCCTTGTAGCGGGCCTCGACCATGAAGTGCGCGTCGGGCGTGCGGGTCTGCGGCACGTTCGAGCCCCACATCAGGATGTAGCTCGAGTTGTACCAGTCGGCCGACTCGGGCACGTCGGTCTGCTCGCCCCAGGTCATCGGCGAGGCCGGCGGCAGGTCGCAGTACCAGTCGTAGAAGCTCATGCACACGCCGCCGATCAGCGACAGGTACCGGCTGCCCGCGGCGTAGGAGATCATCGACATCGCCGGGATCGGCGAGAAGCCGATGATCCGGTCGGGGCCGTACTTCTTCGCGGTGTACACGTTGGCCGCCGCGACGATCTCGTTGGCCTCTTCCCAGGTCACGCGCACGAAGCCGCCCAGCCCGCGCCGCGAGCGGTACGACTTCGCCTTCTCGGGCGACTCCACGATCGAGGTCCAGGCCTCGACCGGGCTCATCTCGGCGCGCGCCGCGCGCCACAGGCGCAGCAGCTGGCTGCGCACCATCGGGTGCTTGAGCCGGTTGGCCGAGTACAGGTACCAGGAATAGGACGCGCCGCGCGAGCAGCCGCGCGGCTCGTGGTTGGGCATGTCGGGCCGGGTGCGCGGGTAGTCGGTCTGCTGGGTCTCCCAGGTGACGATGCCGCCCTTCACGTAGATCTTCCACGAGCAGGACCCGGTGCAGTTCACGCCGTGCGTGGACCGGACGATCTTGTCGTGCTGCCAGCGCTGGCGGTAGGCCTCCTCCCAGGTGCGGTCCTCATGGGTGGTGGCGCCGTGGCCGCCGGAAAAGCTCTCGCGCTTCTCGCCGAAGTACTTCAGCCGGTCGAGGAAATGACTCATTGCTTGCTCCTTTTCTGTTCCGTTCCTTGCCTGCCTGGACGCTCGGCGCTCAGCAAGGCATCTCCGCGTTCTTGCGCGAGTAGAACCACCAGGTGACCACGATGCAGGTGATGTAGAAACCGACGAAGCCCCACAGCGCGAGCTCGGGCCCGCCGGTCATGCTGATCGAGGTGCCGTAGCTCTTCGGGATGAAGAAGGCGCCGTAGGCGGCGACCGCCGACGAGAAGCCGATCACCGCGGCCGACTCCTTGCCGGCATTGCGCATCGCGACCGCCTTCGTGGCCTCGTCCTTGCCGGCGCTCGTCCGCTCGTGCAGGGTGCGGAAGATCACCGGAATCATCCGGAAGGTCGAGCCGTTGCCCACGCCGGTGGTCAGGAACAGCAGCATGAACATCGAGAAGAAGCCGACGAAGCTGCCGCCCTGGCCGTCCTTCGGCAGGAAGGCCAGCACGCCGACCACCGCGAGCGCCATCACGATGAAGTTCCAGAAGGTCACGCGTGCGCCGCCGAGCTTGTCCGAAACCCAGCCGCCGACCGGGCGGACCAGCGCGCCGACCAGCGGACCCAGGAACGCGTACTTGGTCGGGTCGATCGCCGGGAACTGCATCTTGATCAGCAGCGGGAAGCCCGCCGAGTAGCCGATGAACGAGCCGAAGGTGCCGATGTAGAGCCAGCACATCAGCCAGTTGTGCTTGCGGCCGAAGATCACCGCCTGCTCGGCAAAGGAGGCCCGGGCGCTGGCGATGTCGTTCATGCCGAACCAGGCGGCCAGCGACGAGGCGAGGATGAAGGGCACCCAGAAGAAGCCGGCGTTCTGCAGCCACATCTGCTTGGTGACCTCGCCCTTGACCCAGGCCTGCGGGTCGCCGGCGATGCCGCCGAAGATGCCCATCGTGATCACGATCGGCACCACGAACTGCACCACCGAGACGCCGAGGTTGCCGAGGCCGGCGTTCAGGCCCAGCGCCGTGCCCTGCTGCGCCTTCGGGAAGAAGAAGCTGATGTTCGACATCGACGAGGCGAAGTTGCCGCCGCCGAAGCCGCACAGCAGCGCGATGACCAGGAAGGTCAGGTAGGGGGTGTTCGGGTCCTGGACCGCGAAGCCCATCCAGGTCGCCGGGATCGCCAGCGACGCGGTGGAGATCGTGGTCCAGAGCCGGCCGCCGAAGATCGGCACCATGAACGAGTAGAAGATCCGCAGCGTGGCGCCCGACAGGCCGGGCAGGGCGGTCAGCCAGAACAGCTGGTTGGTGTCGAACTTGAAGCCGATGTTCGGCAGGTTGACGACCACCACGCTCCACACCATCCAGACCGCGAAGGCCAGCAGCAGTGCGGGGATCGAGATCCAGAGGTTGCGGCTCGCGACGCTCTTGCCGTCGCGCTCCCAGAAGGCGGCGTCCTCGGGACGCCAGTCGGTCAGTACGTGAGAAGCCATTTCTCTCTCTCCGGGTGCTGCGGGGCGCCTCAGGCGGCGGCGCGCTCGGTGGTGCCGCCGATCACGTCGGTGCGGCGGACTTCGGTCCAGTACATCCAGATCAGCGACACCCAGACCACGCCGTACATCAGCATGAAGGCCGAGGACCGGATGCCGGTGAGGTCGAGCAGCGCGCCGAACATGATCGGCAGGATGAATCCGCCCAGGCCGCCGGCCAGTCCGACGATTCCGGACACCGCGCCGATGTTGGTCGGGTACTCGTCCGAGATGTACTTGAAGACGGACGCCTTGCCGAAGGCCCAGGCCACGCCGACCACGAACATCAGCGCGGTGAACACCCACACGTTCAGGCCGATGTGGAAGGTCTTCGGGCCGTCGACCGTCTGGATCGTGAAGTCGGTCTGCGGGTAGGAGAGCAGGAACAGGCAGATCCAGCTGACCCACATGACCCACCAGGTGACCTTGTGCGCGCCGTGCTTGTCCGACAGCCAGCCGCCGATCGCGCGCAGCACGCCGCCGGGCAGCGAGAAGCAGGCCGCCAGCAGCGCGGCGATGCGGATGTCGAGGCCGAACTCGTTGACGTAGTACTGGACCATCCACAGCGACAGCGCCACGTAGCCGCCGAACACGATCGAGTAGTACTGGCAGTACTTGAGCACCCGCGGGTCCTTCAGCATCGCCATCTGCTCGCGGAAGGTCGTGCCGCCCTTCACCAGGTGGGCCGGGTCGCTGGCCGAGAACATCCAGAAGACCACCACGGTGATCGCCAGCGCGATCGCGTAGACCTGCGGAACGATCGTCCAGCCGAAGGCCACCAGCAGGGCCGGGGCGACGAACTTGTTGACCGCCGCGCCCGAGTTGCCTGCGCCGAAGACGCCCATCGCGAAACCCTGGCGATGCTTCGGGAACCAGCGCGCCACGTACGGCGTGCCGACCGAGAACGAGCCACCGGCGATGCCGACGA
Source organism: Zeimonas sediminis (assembly GCF_023721795.1). NCBI lineage: Bacteria > Pseudomonadati > Pseudomonadota > Betaproteobacteria > Burkholderiales > Burkholderiaceae > Zeimonas > Zeimonas sediminis. The sequence goes on along the minus strand of NZ_JAMQYE010000002.1, from coordinate 486,460 downwards.
ACAGCCCCAGCACAAGGAAGTGCCAGTACTCGGTCGCGTAGGAGATCAGCCAGATCGGAATCACGCAGGCGGCCATCAGCAGCGCGAACACGATCCGGCCGCCGTAGCGATCGGTCCAGATGCCCAGCGGTACCCGGACCAGCGCGCCGGTCAGCACCGGCGTGGCGGTCAGCAGGCCGAACTCGGTGGCGTTGAGCCCGAGCTCCTTCTTGATCGGCACGCCGATCACCGCGAACATCATCCAGACGGCGAAGCAGACGGTGAATGCGAGGGTGCTCGAGGCGAGCACCGGGATCGCGCCCTTGGGCAGCGGCTTGGCCGCTGCGGGTCCGGCAGTCGGGGCCGGGCCGGTTTTCGATGTGGCCATTTCAGGTTTTCCTGGCTTTGAGCTGTCGTGATCGCTGTTGCGTCGACAAACGCGAGGAGACCCGATCCGGGCCGATGGACACCCCCAGTCGGATCAAGGTTTTCGAGGGGCGCTCAGGTGCGGCAATGGCCTCGTCTACCCCCAAATGGGTAGCCTCCTGCCTCGGTCGAGGCCTGGAAATTCCGAGTTCTTTCAGTCACTTCCGGCTTGGGCTCGCGCGCAGCCAGGCCGGCTTCGCGCGGCCCGGGGTTCTTTCGGGGTACCCCCGGTCGGGCGACGGAATCGCGTTGCGTTCGCACGGCGGGCGCGATCGCGGCAAGGCCGTGGCCGCGGCCGAGCGGCGAGGCTGTGGGGCTTGATCCGGGGCATGCGGACGATCGCCGGCATCGGCGAGAATTCGCGGATGCGGATCATGGCCAACCTGCGCTCCCTGCTCGAGCAGTCGCTGCTGTTGCGGCTGGGCATGCTGCTCGGCGCGATCGCGACGCTCGCGGTGTTCGTGATCGGCGCGGCCACCGTCTACCTGGACAGCGTCGCCGGTCGCAGCGGCGCGATAGACCTGTCGGGCTCGCTGCGGATGCTGACCTACCGGATGGCGCTGGCGGTCGACGACGCGACGCCCGAGGGCCGCGGGCGCTACCGCCAGGCGGTCGGCGACCTCGAGCGCCGCCTCGCCGACCCCGCCCTGCGTTCGGCGCTGCAGAGCGATTCCAGCCGCGAGCTGCACGCGCGCCTCGTGGCGCGCTGGCGCGATGTCCTCGGCCCGGCCAGCGATCGCCAGCGGACCGCCGTCGATCACGGCCTGGCGGCGGGTCACGATGCTGCCTATCTCATCCAGGTCGACGAATTCGTCGGGCTGGCGGACCGCCTGACCGCCGAACTGGGCGCGAACCTCGAGCAGCGCCTGGCGAACCTCAGGCTGATCCAGGGCCTGGCGCTGTTCATGGTCTTCGCGCTGGTGCTGGCCACGATGTACCTGATCCACACGCAGGCGCTGATCCCCATCCTCGACCTGGTCGAGGCGTCGCGCGCGTTGAAGGCGCGGCGGCTGGACACCCGCGTGTCGCACGACGGGCCCGACGAAATGGGGCAGCTCGGCCAGGCCTTCAACGCGATGGCCGAGGAGTTGCAGGCCGGCTACGCGCTGCTCGAGCAGAGGGTGAACGATAAGACCGCGGACCTTGCGCGCAGCCACCGGCAACTCGAGGTGCTCTACTCGGTCACCCGCACGCTGACCGAGAGCAAGCCGACCCAGGGGGCGCTCGGCGAGGTGCTCGAGACGCTCTGCGCGGCGCTGGGCGCCTGCTGCGCGCAACTGCGGGCCGCGGATCCCGGGCGCGATGCGCAGTTCGTGGTGGCGACCGTCGACCGGGGCGGCTGCGAGGTCCTGCTCGCCGGGCTCGCCGAGGGGCCGGGTTCGGGCGCCCCGGATGCCGGCACGCCGGATCGAGGCATCGAGGTGGTCGGCACGCAACTGGGGACGATCGTGCGCGCGCCGCTGCGCGAGGGCGGGGAGGCGCTCGGCGCCCTCGCGCTCGCGCTGTCGCCGGCCCGCCCGCTCGAGGCCTGGGAGCGTTCGCTGCTCGAGTCGGTGGCCAGGCACCTCGGGGCGGCGCTGGCCAATGCCCGGCGCGCGCGCGACGAGCAGCTGCTCGGCCTGTTCGAGGAGCGCGCGGTGATCGCCCGGGAGCTGCACGACTCGCTCGCGCAGAGCCTGTCCTTCCTGAAGATCCAGGTGTCCAGGATCTCGGCCGAGCTTCGCGCCGGCAGGGACCCGTCGCAGATCGTCGGCGAGCTTCGGGTCGGCCTGAACAGCGCATACCGGCAGCTGCGCGAGCTCCTGAGCACCTTCCGCCTGAGCCTGGGCGACGGCGGCTTCGCGGCCGCCCTCGAAGCGACGATCCGCGAGTTCTCGGAGCGCGGCGAGCTGGCGATCGACCTGTCGAATTCGCTGCCCGACACGGCCCTGTCGGCGGCCGAACAGATCCACGTGCTGCAGATCGTGCGCGAGTCGCTCGCCAATGCCCTGCACCATGCGCGCGCCGCCACCGTGCTCGTCAGGCTGGCGATGGATCCCGAGCGCAACGTGCAGGTGAGCATCGAGGACGACGGCGTCGGCATCCCGATCGAGCGGGGCGAGGACGTCCGCCGTCATCACGGGCTCACGATCATGCGCGATCGGGCGCGCACGCTTGGCGGCACCATCGCATTCGGCCCGGGAGCCCGCGGCGGCACGCGCGTCGAGCTCCGCTTCCGGGCCGCGACGCCGTTCGCGCCGGCCTGATCCCCCGCCGCCCTCGAAACCCGAAGCCAGCAGACATGCCGAACCTCCCAGGATCCCCGGCGGCGAGCGCCCGCCACACCGTCGTCATCGTCGACGACCACCCGCTGTTTCGCCGCGGCCTTGCGCAGCTGCTCGCGATGGAGCCCGCGCTCCAGGTCGTGGCCGAGGCGGAGTCCGGCGAGGGCCTGGCCGAGCTGTGCCGCCGCCACGAGCCGGACCTGGTCCTGCTCGACCTGAACATGAGGGGCGTGGGCGGCATCGAGGCGCTTCGCGCGCTGAAGGACTCGGGCTGCGAGGCGCGCGTCGTGATCCTGACCGTGTCCGACCGCAGCGAGGACCTGGTCACAGCGATCCGCGCGGGCGCCGACGGCTACCTGCTCAAGGACATGGAGCCCGAGGATCTGCTCGACCGGATCCGCGAGGTGCTCGAGGGCCGGGTCAGCGTCGCCCCGGCGCTGGCCGGCTCGCTGGCGGTGGCGCTGCGCGGCGAGGCGGTCGAGGCCGAGCGGGTGAAGACGCCGCTCACCAATCGCGAGCAGGCGATCCTGCGCTGCCTGTCGGCGGGCATGTCGAACAAGCTGATCGCCCGCGAGCTCGGCATCGCCGAAGGGACCGTGAAGGTCCACGTGAAGAGCCTGTTGAAAAAACTGGGCTTCCGCTCGCGCCTGGAAGCGGCGGTCTGGGCGGTCGAGCGGAGCTGACCCTCTCCGAAGCGGGGCCGTCCGCTCCCGGTGTCCCGGGGCTTCGCACCGCGTGGAATCGCCGACGCGGTCCAGGGGAATTTCGCGGAGATTTGCGCCCGGCGCACGCCTGGGCTACCTTTCGCGCTCAGCTAGGGGTCCTGGTCCGCGTTGCGAAGGGCGCGCGCGGAGCCGGGTGAGAGAGTCCCTCCGAACCTGATGCGGGTAATTCCGCCGAAGGGAAGCGAGCATGAACGCCAATCCGAAGTTCCTGGCCGCCACCGCTGCGGTCGACGACGCGGCCGTCCGGCCGCTGCCGAATTCCACCAAGGTCTACGTCGCCGGGTCCCGGCCCGACATCCGCGTGCCGATGCGCGAGATCGCGCAGGCCGACACGCCGGCCTTCGGCGGCGGCGAGCCCGAGCGCAATCCGCCGGTGTGGGTCTACGACACCAGCGGTCCGTACACCGACCCGGCCGCGAAGATCGACATCCGCAAGGGGCTCGCGCCGCTGCGCGCGGCCTGGATCACCGAGCGCGGCGACACCGAGCTGCTCGATGCGCCGAGCTCCGGCTACGGCCGAGAGCGGCTGGCCGACCCGACGCTGGCCGAGCTTCGCTTCGAGCTGTCGCGCAGGCCGCGCCGCGCCAATGCCGGCGCCAACGTCACCCAGATGCACTACGCGCGCCGCGGCATCGTCACGCCCGAGATGGAATTCGTGGCGATCCGCGAGAACCTGCGCAGGCGGGAGTACGTCGAGGCGCTGCGCGCCAGCGGCCCGACCGGCGAGCGGATGGTCGAGCTGCTCGCTCGCCAGCACCCGGGGGAGTCCTTCGGCGCGAGCATCCCCGCCGAGATCACGCCCGAGTTCGTGCGCAGCGAGGTCGCGCGCGGTCGCGCGATCATCCCGGCCAATGTCAACCACCCGGAGAGCGAGCCGATGATCATCGGCCGCAACTTCCTGGTGAAGGTCAACGCGAACATCGGCAACTCGGCCGTCAGCTCGTCGATCGGCGAGGAGGTCGAGAAGATGACCTGGGCGATCCGCTGGGGCGGCGACACGGTGATGGACCTGTCCACCGGCCGGCACATTCACGAGACGCGCGAGTGGATCGTGCGCAACTCGCCGGTGCCGATCGGCACGGTGCCGATCTACCAGGCGCTGGAGAAGGTCGACGGGAAGGCCGAGGAGCTGACCTGGGAGATCTTCCGCGACACGCTGATCGAGCAGGCCGAGCAGGGCGTCGACTACTTCACGATCCACGCCGGCGTCCGGCTGCCCTTCGTGCCGATGACCGCGAAGCGGATGACCGGCATCGTGTCGCGGGGCGGCTCGATCATGGCCAAGTGGTGCCTCGCGCACCATCGCGAGAGCTTCCTGTACGAGCGCTTCGAGGAGATCTGCGAGATCATGAAGGCCTACGACGTGAGCTTCTCGCTCGGCGACGGCCTTCGCCCCGGCTCGATCTTCGACGCCAACGACGAGGCCCAGCTCGCCGAGCTGCGCACGCTGGGCGAGCTCACCCAAGTCGCCTGGAAGCACGACGTGCAGGTCATGATCGAGGGCCCCGGCCACGTGCCGATGCAGCTGATCAAGGAGAACATGGACCTGCAGCTGCGCGACTGCCACGAGGCGCCGTTCTACACGCTGGGGCCGCTGACCACCGACATCGCGCCGGGCTACGACCACATCACCAGCGCGATCGGCGCCGCGCAGATCGGCTGGTACGGCACCGCGATGCTGTGCTACGTGACGCCGAAGGAACACCTCGGGCTGCCGAACAAGAAGGACGTCAAGGACGGCATCGTCGCGTACAAGATCGCCGCGCATGCGGCCGACCTGGCGAAAGGGCATCCGGGCGCGCAGATCCGCGACAACGCGCTGTCGAAGGCGCGCTTCGAGTTCCGCTGGGCCGACCAGTTCAACCTGGGGCTGGACCCGGACACCGCGAAGGACTTCCACGACGAGACCCTGCCCAAGGAGTCGATGAAGACCGCGCACTTCTGCTCGATGTGCGGCCCGCACTTCTGCTCGATGAAGATCACGCAGGATGTGCGCGACTACGCCGAGAAGCAGGGCGTCTCCGCGCAGCAGGCCCTGGAGAAGGGCATGCAGGAGAAGGCGGTCGAGTTCGTGAGGAAGGGCGCCGAGATCTACCAGCGCTCGTAAGGGCCCGGCCCCGGGCGGCCCCGCACTGCGTGCGCTGGGCCCGCCGGCGCAGGCTGCCGCCGCCCGCAAGGGGCGGCGCGGCCCGCGTCAGCCCTCGTAGCGCGACAGCGCCAGCGTGCAGTTGGTGCCGCCGAAGCCGAAGCTGTTCGACAGCATGGTCTGGTGCTCGACGCCGTCGACGCGCTGGCGCGCGACCGGGATCTCGCCCACGCCCGGATCCAGCGTCTCGATGTTGATGCTCGGCGCCACGAAGCCGTGCTTCATCATCAGCAGGCAGTAGATCGCTTCCTGCACGCCGGTCGCGCCCAGCGAGTGGCCGGTCATCGACTTGGTGGACGAGATCCACGGCAGCTCGGCGTCGGGCTTGCCGAAGGCGCGGCGGATCGCGTCGAGCTCGGTGATGTCGCCCACCGGCGTGCTGGTGCCGTGGCTGTTGATGTAGGTGACCTTCGAGGGCACGGTCTTCAGCGCGTTGCGCATGCAGCGCTCGGCACCCTCGCCGCTCGGCGCGACCATGTCCTCGCCGTCCGAGGTGGCCCCGTAGCCGGTGACCTCGGCGTAGATCTTCGCGCCGCGCGACTTCGCGTGCTCGAGCTCTTCCAGCACCACCACGCCGCCGCCGCCGGCGATCACGAAGCCGTCGCGGTTCGCGTCGTAGGCGCGCGCCGCCGCCTGCGGCCGGTCGTTGTATTTCGAGGACATCGCGCCCATCGCGTCGAAGAGCACCGACAGCGTCCAGTCGAGCTCCTCGCCGCCGCCCGCGAACACGATGTCCTGCTTGCCCCACTGGATCAGCTCGGTGGCGTTGCCGATGCAGTGCGCCGAGGTGGCGCAGGCCGAGGAGATCGTGTAGTTGACCCCCTTGATCCGGAAGTTGGTCGCCGCGGTGGCCGAGGTGGTCGACGACATGCAGCGCGGCACCATGTAGGGGCCGACACGCCGCGGGCCCTTCTCGCGGGCGATCGCGGCAGCCTCGACCTGGTTGCGGGTGGAAGGCCCGCCGGAGCCGACGATGATGCCGGTGCGCTCGTTGACGACGTCGGATTCCTGCAGGCCCGCGTCGGCGATCGCCTGTTCCATCGACAGGTGCAGGTAGGCCGCGCCGTCGCCCATGAAGCGGCGCAGCTTGCGGTCGATCGCGGCGTCCAGGTCGATGTCGGGGCGCCCCGCCACCTGGCTGCGGAAGCCGAGCTCCGCGTACTCGGGCATGGCCACGATGCCGGAGCGGCCCTCGCGCAGCGAGGCCAGGACTTCGTCCTGGTTCAGGCCGATGCAGGAAACGATTCCGATGCCGGTGACGACCACGCGGCGAGTCTTGAACGATTCGGTCATGGGGCTGGCCTCGCGGCTTTCCAGGGAGCGAACTCGGCGTCCTTGCGGGCGGTCACATCGCCCGCGGATTCTCGAACAGCCCGACCCGCAGGTCGGTCGCTTCGTAGATGACCCTGCCGTCGACCCTCATTTCGCCGTCGGCCACGCCGAGCACCAGCTTGCGGCTGATCACCCGCTTGATGTCGATACGGTACTCGACAAGCTTCGATTCGGGCAGCACCTGGCCGGTGAACTTCAGCTGGGCGAGGCCCAGCGCGCGGCCCGAGCCCGGGGCGCCGGTCCAGCCCAGGTAGAAGCCGAGCATCTGCCACAGCGAATCCAGGCCCAGGCAGCCGGGCATCACCGGGTCTTCCTCGAAGTGGCAGCCGAAGAACCAGAGATCGGGCCTTACGTCGAGCTCGGCCTTGACGAAGCCCTTGTCGAAGGCGCCGCCGGTGGCGGAGATCTCGGTGATCCGGTCGAACATCAGCATCGGCGGCAGCGGCAGCCGGGCATTGCCGGGGCCGAACAGCTTGCCGTGGCCGCAGTCGATCAGCTCGTCATACGCATAGCTCGACTTCGGGGTGAAGGCTGCCGGGCGGGCGGCCGGGTCTGCAGTCATCGTGGAAACCTTGTCGCGGACGGTGTCATCGTCGCAATGATACGGAAAGATCGGCGCGGTCAGCGTCGCAACAGGTCCTTCAGTTGACGCAACGGGTCTTTCGGCGCCTCCGGCGAGGCGGGCTGGGCCGGCTGCAGGCCGAGGCGCTCCTCCAGTTTCTCGGTGAGGCGGCGCTCGACTTCCTTGCGGGCCACGCCTGCGGCGAGGTCCCTGACCTCGACACGGTAGCGCAGGTCGTCGAAGCGTCCCGACAGCCGGATCGGCACCGGCACGCCCTGCAGCCGCTGGAAGACGTCGCGGCGCGCGGCGGCGTCGCCTGCGCCGGCGCCCGGGCTGCCGGTCATCGTGGCGCGGACCAGCCAATCCAGCGTCCGGGCGGGGAGGTCGACCCGGCCCTCTCCGCTCGCCCGCAGCCAGTCGGCCTGCAGGTCGAGGTCGCTGCTGGTCGCGACGCCGCCCGCGATCCGGAAACTGGCCGTCAGCGACTGGAAGGGCGTGCGATCGCCGGCCCGGGTCGGGCCCTCGACCGGGAGCCGCCCCTCGAGCGCCGCCCGGACCTGTCCCATCAGGCGGTCCAGGTCGACGCCCTTGACGGCACCGTCGCGCAGCGCGAACGAGGCGGTGCCGCCGAGATCGCGCAGGGCCGAGTCGGCATCGAAGCCGCGGGTCGCGAGGTCGAAGCGCAGGTCACCGCGGCCTTCCAGGGCGTCGCGCCCGCTGGCCTCGCGGACCAGCGAGCCGGCGTCGACCCCGGCCAGGGAGCCGGCGAGCCGGTGCCCGGCGGCTGCCATCGCGACGCGCGCCTGCAGCGCGCCTCCGTTCAGCTTGCCGGTCAGCGACTCGACCGCGATCCGCCCGGCGCCGGTGGCGGCGCTTCCCGCCAGTTCCGAAATCGTCAGGCCGGAAACGCGCAGCTGCCCGACCTTCAACTTGCCGCGCGTCTCGACGTCGGCGATCGCCGGCATCGCCGGCTCGGCGGCCGGCCGGCCGGCGGGCGGCGGCGCGGGGCGCCCGCCCGCAGCGCCGGCGGCGCCCGCGCCACGGTCCGGACCGGCGGCCGGCGCCGGCTTCGCGGGGGGCGGGGCGCTGCGCTCGATCGCCGCGAACCGCTCGCTCAGGCGATCGAGGTCGACTTCGCCCGCGGTCAGCTCCCACCGGGCCGACAGCGGGGCGAAGCGGTCCAGGCGGGCCGAGATCGCGACCGTTCCGTCGTCGAGCGTTCCCTTCAGTTCGAGCTCGGCGGATTCGGGCGCAAGCGAGGCCCGGCCGCTGCCCGCCAGGGCGAGCTTCGGTCCGTCCGGCGCGGAGGCCTCGATCGTCAGGCGTTCGGCGACGGCGCTGCGGTCGTTCAGGTCGAGCCTCGCCTGTCCGCCGATGATCGCTCTGACCCTGGCGAGCCCGGCGACGGCGCCTTCCAGCCCGGCCTTCAGGCCGTCTAGCGCCACGCGGCCGGCGGCCAGCTCGGCCAGGTAGCCCGACTCGATCGCCAGTGCCAGGTCGGCGCCGCTGGCCGCGGAGCGCAGCCGGCCGTCGAGTTCGAGCTGCCCCGGTTCGCGGTCGGCGACCGGCCCCGCTCGCAGTTCGGCGGCCTCGAGGCGCCAGCCCTGCGCGGGCTGGGCGGCGTCGAGCGCGACGCTCAGGCCCCTCAGCGCGATGGCCTCGATCTGCAGCCGGCCCGACAGCAGCGGGCGAATCGGGATTGCCAGCGTGCCGCCCTCGATCCGGGCCGATTCGCCGCGCCCGTCCTGGCCCGACAGGGCCGCCGGCCCGGTCGACAAGCCGATGCGCGGCCACAGCGACAGGGCGAGGTCGCCCTCGAGCGACAGCGTGCGGCCGGTGTGCGCGCGGACCAGCTCGGCGAGCTGCGGCTTGTAGCGGTTCGCGTCGAAGGTCGCGACGAAGATCGCCAGCGCCAGCAAGGCGATGCCGATCGTGGCGGCGGCGGCGATGGCGAGGGTCCTGGCTCGCATCTTGCGGGGTCCCCGAGGTCTCGGCTCTGTCGGAAGCCCGAGCCTAACCCGGTTGCCGAGCGCGCGCACCGCCGGCCGTCGCGCCGCGGTCGGCGGATTACATCCTGTTACCGCTGTTGCAGGCTTCGGTCTGTTCGGGCGCGGGCGCCGCAGATAGGCTTCGAATCGTCTGAACGGCAGAAGAATGCCAAGAGGAGTCAGAGATGAACCGAATCCGAAAGATCATTGCCGCAGCGGTCCTGACCGGAGGCACGGCGATCGCGGGTGCCGCCCACGCGTCCGACGCGGTGCTCGGCGCGGTGGTGGGCGGCGGTGCCGGTGCGCTGATCGGGCAATCGCTTGGCGGGCGAGACGGCGCGATCATCGGCGGCGCGATCGGGGCGGCGGCGGGCGCGTCGGCGGTCCGCGGGTCGCATCGTCACTACCACGGCGGCGTCTACGCGGCGCCGGCGCCGGTGTACCACCTGCCGCCCCCGCCGCCGGTCTACTACGCACCGCCGGTGGTCTATCGTCCGGCCCCCGTCTATCATGTGGCGCCTCCGGTGATCTACCGCCCCGCGCCGGTGTACGTCGAATACGGCGACGGGCGTGGCCACTGGAAGCACGGCCATCGTCGCGGCCACTGGAAGGAAGGCCGCGGCAACTGGAAGCACGACCGGGGCTATCGCCACTGAACACTGCGCGGCGCGCGCGAGGCGGGCCCGCAGGAAGGGTCCGCCGTCCTTGAATCCCGATCACGACAGCCTCGACCTCGGAGCCCTGCCCTGGGGCGGCGACCCCGCCGCCTGCATCGTCGGGCTCGCGGCGCGCATCGGCCGGCGATTCCGGCGCGAGGCGCCGGGTGCCGCTCTTGCGGATTCCCGGATCGACGACGCGATCGCCGATTCGCGGCACGTCGTCCTGCTGCTCTTCGACGGGCTGGGCGATCGGCAGGTCCGGACACTGATTCCGGGCGGAGCGATCGCGGATTGCCGCGGAGGCGCGTTGCGATCGGTCTTTCCCTCGAGCACCGCGCCGGCGATCACCTCCTTCGCCACGGCGACGTTTCCGGCGGCTCACGCCAATCCCGGCTGGCTCTGCTGGAACGACGCGCAGCGCGCCGTGGTGCGCACGCTGCCGATGGACCTGCGAGGCGCCCCGGACCAGCCGGTGGCCCCGGAGACGATCTGGGACTGGCGCTCGGCGAGCCTCGATTTCGGGCTGCCCGTCGTGTCGATCCAGCCGGACTTCATCGCCGACTCGGCCTTCTCGCGCCACGCCTGGGCCGGGGCGCGGCGCGTCGGCTACCGAACCGCCGACGAGCTGGTCGCCGCGGTCGAGCAGGCCGTTCGCGGGCATCCGGATGGCGGCTTCGTGTGGGCCTACCTTCCGCAGTTCGATTCGGTGAGCCACGAACGCGGCTGGCAGAGCGAGCCGGCGGCCGACGTCGCCCGCCGCTTCGACCTTCTCTTCGAGCGCCTCGCCGGGCGTCTTCGCGACACCGGCGCGCTGCTGCTGGCCACCGCCGACCACGGCTTCGTCGACGTGCCGGCCTCGCAGCAGCTGCGGCTCGACGACTTCCCGGAGCTCGCGGCGCTGCTCGAGCGCCCGCTGACCGGCGAGCCTCGGGTGGTCTACTGCAAGGCCAGGGCGGGCCATGAGGAGGCATTCGAGGAGGCCGCGCGCGCGACGCTCGGCTTCGCCTTCCACGTGCTGCCCAGCCCGGCGCTGGTCGATGCCGGCTGGTTCGGGCCGGGACCCGCCTCGCACCGGCTTGCCGGGCGGATCGGCAGCCACACGCTCGTCGGTCGAGACCGCTATACGCTGGTCGACCGTGTTCCCGGCGAGCCCGAGCCGGCCTTCGTCGGCATGCACGGCGGCATCCATCCGGACGAGCTCGCGGTGCCGCTGGCCGCGGTCAGGCGGGGGGCGCCGCCTTGAGCGCCGCCGGTTGCCGTCCCGGTTGCGGCGCCTGCTGCATCGCGCCGTCGATCACCGGCCCGATCCCGGGCATGCCGAACGGCAAGCCGGCCGGCGTGCGCTGCGTGCAGCTGACCGACGACCAGCGTTGCGCGATCTTCGGCATGCCGGAACGCCCCGCCTGCTGCGCCGGACTGGCGCCTTCGGCCGAGATGTGCGGTGACTCGCGCGAGCACGCGCTCGCCTGGCTGGCCCGGCTCGAGGCCGAGACCGCGCCCTGAGCGCGGCCCCGGCGAGGCTGGCGGGGAGATCGCAGATCTGCCCGCCGCGCGTCCGGCCTTCGCCGCCGACCGTTCAGTGCGCCATCAGCACCGGCACCGGCGTCGTTCGCAGCATCGTGCGCGTGGCGCCGCCGAGCACCAGTTCGCGCAGCCGCGCGTGGCCGTAGCAGCCCATGACGATCATGTCGGCGTCGTGGTCCGAAGCCTGGTTCAGCAGCACGTCGCCCACCGCGACGCCGGACGAGCCGACGTGCGCGACCTCGACGTCGATGCCGTGACGCGCCAGATACAGCGCCAGGTCGGCGCCCGGCATCTGGCCGTGTCCGTTGGCCGACGGCTTCGCGTCGACCGAGACCACCCTGACGCTGTCGGCCCGTTCGAGCATCGGCATCGCGTCGGCCACCGCGCGGGCGGCCTCGCGGCTGGCGTCCCAGGCGACGAGGATCCGGCGCCCGACCTGCTGCAGCAGCCCGATGTACGGAACGAGCAGCACCGGCCGGCCGCAGGACAGGATCAGGTCCTCGACGATCGAGGCAGATTCCCGCGTGCCGGGCGCGTTCGGATCGGCCTGGCCGACGACAATCAGGTCGGCGTAGCGGCCGTGCAGGCCGAGTTGCTCGCGGGGGTCGCCCTCGGCCCTGCGGGTTTCGTGCCGGGTGAGGCCGGCCTTTGCGGCCGCGGCCTCGAAGCTCTCGAGCGCGGCCTTCGCGCGGGCGTCGTCCTCGGCCTTCTGGCGCGCGAGGATCTCGGTCCGCATCCCGGCCTCGGGCAGCCACTGCTGGTAGAGCCGCGGCGGCGCGTAGAGCGCGGTCAGGTGGGCGTCGTGCGCGGTCGCGAGCTGGATCGCCGCATCGGTGCGGCGGCCGGCGTCGGCGGCATCGTCGAGGTGGAGCAGGATGGTCCGGTAGGTCACGCAGCGTCTCCGAAGGTTGTCGTTCATGGGGCGAGCACGACACCCGCCTGCCGCATCGCGTCGAGCGCGGCGGCCAGCGAGCCGTCGAGGTCGATAGCGCGGCAGGCGTCGAGCAGCACCACCGCTTCGAAACCGAGCCGGCGCGCGTCCAGCGCCGAGTATTGGACGCAGTAGTCGGTCGCGAGACCGCAGAGGAACACGCGGCTCACGCCCATCTCGCGCAGCGCGCCCCCCAGGCCGGTGGGCGTGCGCCGGTCGTTCTCGAAGAAGGTCGAGTATGAATCGATCGCGGGTCGGGCGCCCTTGCGAACGATCAAGGATGCGCGTCGCGTGTCGAGCTCGGCGTGGAACGCCGCGCCCGGCGAGCCCTGCACGCAGTGGTCGGGCCACAGGGTCTGCTCGCCGTAGGGCATCGCGACGGTCTCGAACGGGCGATGGCCGGGGTGCGCGCTGGCGAAGGACCGGTGGTCCGGCGGATGCCAGTCCTGCGTGAGCACCACGTGGGCGAAACGCGCCATCAGCGCGTTGGCCGGCGCGACCACCTCGTCGCCGCCGGCGACGGCGAGCGCACCGCCCGGGCAGAAATCGTTCTGCACATCCACGACCAGCAGCGCGTCTGCGACCGGGTCGATGTCGGGAATCCGCTGGATCATGGGGGCGCGTCCGGGGTTCTCGCGAGAGGTTAACATCGGCCCTTCGCCTTCCGCTATCGCCGAAACCGTGTCCGACTCCATCGACTCGCCCCTTGACCTGAAGGGGCTCGCGCCGCCCCCCAACGCCCTGACGGTGGCCGGCATCGATCCGTCAGGGGGCGCCGGCATCTACGCCGACCTGAAGGCCTTCTCGGCGCTCGGCGCCTACGGCACCGGCGTCGTCGCCGCGCTCACCGCGCAGAACACGCAGGGGGTGACCGGCGTGCACGGCGTGCCCCCCGACTTCGTGCGCCTGCAGCTCGACACGCTGTTCGCTGACGTCGAGATCGTCACCGGCAAGATCGGCATGCTCGGCACCGCGCCGATCGCCCGCGCGGTGGCCGAGGGGCTGGCCGCGCCGCTGGCCTCGGGCGGCCTGCGCCACCTGGTCGTCGACCCGGTGATGGTGGCCAAGAGCGGCGATCCGCTGCTCGATCGCGAGGCGATCTCCACGCTGGTCGAAGCGGTGCTCCCGCTGGCCACCGTGATCACCCCGAACCTGCCGGAAGCCGGCGTGCTGCTCGATTCGCGGCCGCCCGACTCGGTCAGGGAGATGCATCGCTTCGCCGAGCGGCTGCGCCGGCTGCTGCGCGACGACGGCCGGCGCTGGGTGCTGGTGAAGGGCGGCCACCTGCCGGGCGACCCGGTCGACCTGCTGCACGACGGCGACCGGATGATCGAACTGCCGGCCCCGCGCATCGCCACGAAGAACACCCACGGGACCGGTTGCACGCTGTCCGCGGCGATCGCCGCGCTGCTGCCGCGGGCGGCCGACGTGCCCGACGCGGTGCGCGCGGCCAAGGCCTGGCTGACCGAGGCGATCCGCCACTCCGGCGAACTGAACGTCGGCAAGGGGCACGGGCCGGTCCACCACTTCCACGCCTGGTGGGGCACGCCCGCAGGCGCTGCTGCCGCTGCGCAGGGCCGGTTCGGCCGCTTCGGCCGGGAGTCGGGATGATCGAGCTGCTGCACGCGCTGCCGCTTCTCGCCAAGGCGGCGATCCTCGGGGTCGTCGAGGGCCTGACCGAGTTCCTGCCGATCTCGAGCACCGGGCACCTGATCCTGGCCTCGAGCCTGATCGGGTTCACCGGCGAGAAGGCCAACATGTTCAACGTGGTGATCCAGACCGGCGCGATGTTCGCGGTGATCTGGTACTACCGGAAGCGGATCGCCGAGACGGTCGCGGGGATCTTCTCTGAGCGCCGCGCCCAGCGCTTCGCGCTGAACGTGCTTATCGCCTTCATCCCGGCCGTGGTGTTCGGGCTGGCCTTCGGCAGCTGGATCAAGGACGCGCTGTTCCGGCCGGTGCCGGTCGCGATCGCGCTGATCGTCGGCGGCTTCGTGATCCTGTGGGTCGAGTCGCGCCAGCGGCGCGGGCTCGCTGCCGTGCGCATCCACGACGTCGATTCGATGACCGCCGCCGACGCGCTCAGGCTGGGCCTGGCGCAGTGCTTCGCGCTGATCCCGGGCACCAGCCGCTCGGGCGCCACGATCATCGGCGGCATGCTGTTCGGCCTGTCGCGGCGCGCGGCCACCGAGTTCTCGTTCTTCCTGGCGATCCCCACGCTGGTAGGCGCCGGGGTCTACGACGCTTGGAAGTACCGCGACCTGCTTTCGGCGCAGGACGTCCCGATGTTCGCGGTCGGGCTGGTCTTCGCCTTCTTCAGCGCGCTGGCCTGCGTGCACTGGCTGATCCGCTGGGTGGCGACCCACGACTTCCGCGGCTTCGCCTGGTACAGGATCGCGTTCGGGTTGGTCGTGCTGGCCACCGCGGCCACCGGCTCGGTGGACTGGACGGCCTGACGAAGCCGCGTCCCAAAGGAAAAACCGCACCCCCGAGGGGAAACCGTACGCCCGAGGGGAAACGGTGCCCCGGAGAGGGGCGACCTGCCGGATCCCCGCCGGGCGGACGCCTGCCCGCCCGGCGGCCTTCGCCTACTTGGCGGGTGTCCGAGGCTGCGTTTGCTCTTGGGTCTGCGTCTGCGTCTCGGTCTGCGTGCGGGTCCGCGTTTCGGTGCGCTGCCGGACAGCGTCGCCCTGGCCGGGCTGCTGCTGATGCTCGCGCAGCCGCTCGCGCTGGCGCAGCTGCTCTTCCTGCTGCTGCTTGAGCCGCGTCGCGGTGCCGCTGGCGGCGCCCGCGCCCGGGCCCGCGCCGGGGCCTGCGCCCGGTCCGCCGCCACCGCCGCCCGCGGCGAAGGCGAGCGAGGTGCCGGCTAAGGCGATCAGGGTCGCGGTCGTGATCTGGAGGACGTATCTGGAGGGGGTCATTTTCTGGCTCCTTGTTGCCGGTTCTTCGTCGCCTCGTGAGCGGCGACATCCGGATTAGGCGGCCAGGAGACCGCGGGCGACCTGATCCCGATCAAGCCGCCGGCCCGGTCATGCAAGCGTTTGTAAACGCCTGAAGACGACGTCCCACACGCCGTGACCCAGCTTCAGGCCGCGGTTCTCGAACTTGGTCACCGGGCGATACGCGGGGCGGGGCGCGAAGCCGCGGCAGTCGGCAGCGGTCTCGCCGATCACGGTGCGCCGGTCCGAATCGCGGGACGCGCCGTCGAACGCGGTGTTCTCCAGCAGCGGTTCGCCGGCCAGCACCGCCAGCATCTGCACCGCGTAGTGCTCCCAGTCGGTCGCGCAGTGCAGGTAGCCCCCGGGTGCGAGCCGCGAGGCGAGCAGCGACACGAAGCCGGGCTGGACCAGGCGGCGCTTATGGTGCCGCTTCTTGGGCCAGGGATCGGGAAAGAACACGTGGATGCCGGCCAGCGAGCCGGGGGCGATCATGTCGCGCACCACCTCGACCGCGTCGTGCTGGACGATGCGCAGGTTGGTCAGGCCCGCCTCGTCGATCCGGCGCAGCAGCGAGCCGACGCCGGCCGGGTAGACCTCGACGCCGAGGAAATCGGTGCCGGGCATCGACTGCGCGATCCGCGCGGTGGTCTCGCCCATGCCGAAGCCGATCTCCAGCACCAGCGGCGCCTCGCGGCCGAAGACCTCGGCCGGCACGATCGGCGCGCGGCGATACGGGATCGTCCAGCGGTCGAACAGCGACTCGTAGGCCAGCTTCTGGCCCGGCGTGAAGTGGCCGCGCCGCCCCGAGAAGGAGCGGATGTGCGGGTGCTCGCTCAAGCCTTCGCCCCGCCGATCATGCCGGTGGTGGGCGACGACGGCGTGGCCGAGTAGAGCTTCTTCGGCATGCGGCCCGCCAGGAAGGCCTCGCGGCCGGCCTCGACCGCCAGCCGCATCGCGCGGGCCATGCGCACCGGCTCGCGCGCGGCGGCCACCGCGGTGTTCATCAGCACGCCGGCGCAGCCCAGCTCCATCGCGATCGCCGCGTCGGACGCGGTGCCGACCCCGGCGTCGACGATGATCGGCACCTCGGCCTTCTCGAGGATCAGCTGCAGGTTCCACGGGTTCAGGATCCCCATGCCCGAGCCGATCAGCGAGGCCAGCGGCATCACCGCCACGCAGCCGATCTGCTCGAGGATCTTCGCCTGGATCGGGTCGTCGCTGCAGTAGACCATCACCTCGAAGCCCTCGTTGACGAGGACCTCGGCGGCCTTCATCGTCTCGGGCATGTTCGGGTACAGCGTGGCCGGGTCGCCGAGCACCTCGAGCTTGACCAGCGTGTGGCCGTCGAGCAGCTCGCGGGCCAGCCTCAGCGTGCGGATCGCGTCGTCGGCGGTGTAGCAGCCGGCGGTGTTCGGCAGCATCGTGAAGCGGTCGGGCGACAGGAAGTCGAGCAGGCTGGGTTCGCCCGCGTTCTGGCCGATGTTCGTGCGGCGGATCGCCACGGTCACGATCTCGGCGCCGCTGGCCTCGACCGCGGCGCGGGTCTCGTCGAAGTCGCGGTACTTGCCGGTGCCGATCAGCAGGCGCGACGAGAAGCTCCGCTTGCCGATGCGCAGCGGGTCGCCGGCGGCGGCGGGCGATGGCGCGACCGGGGCGCCGGCCCCTGTCCGTTCGGTGGCTCGGGTCATCTCGCTCACTCCAGTTCCGGCTCGACCCGGACCTCGAAGTTCACCGAGTTCGACATGAAGCAGTTGGCGTGCGCCTTCTCGTGCATCGAGCGGAACTTCTCCGCGTCGACCGGCGCGGTCAGCCGCACGCGCGGGCGCAGAACGACCTCGACGAAGCGCATCTTCCCGTCCTTCTTGCCCAGCGTGCCGGTGGCGCGATCGGCGTAGCCGGTCACCTCGACCCGCGACTTCGCGGCGATAGCCATGAAGGTCAGGAAGTGGCACTGCATCAGCGAGGCCATCATCAGCGTCTCGGGGTTGGGCTTCGCGTCGTCGCCGTGGAAGACGGCGGGCGCAGAGGCCTCGATGGCAGCGCCGCCGTCGAACTCGATGCGGGTGGCGCGGGCGTAGGTCTCGTAGGTGAACGGCCGGCCGGCCGGCTGGCCGTGCCAGGCGAGCGTGCCTTCGAAGAGATGCGTGTCGGACATTCGGCTTGCTCCGGGGGAACAGCCCGAAATTGTCGCACGGCATGGTGGGGCCAAAAAAAGGCCGCGGGCGCGGGCCCGCGGCCTGTGTGCCGGCGGAAGCGGGTTCCGCCGGGTGGCTCGCGCCGCCGGCGTCGCCCGTGGGCGCGCCGGCGGGAGCGCCGCCGGTCAGATCGGCGGCGGCGCGGGCGGGACGTCGATCGTCGACAGCCCGCCGGCGTCCACGATGCCCGGCACGGTGCAGGCGTCGGTCAGGTTGTTGGCCAGGCCTGCGGCCGTCCCCTCGAGCATCTCCTCGAAGGTGGCGAGCCGGGGGCCGCCGTTCGTGCCGACCGCCGGGATCGCGACCAGCCGGGTGACGCCCGTCGATTCGTCGTGCCCGTTCGGCACGCAGATCTCCGGATGGTCGAAGGGCCCGGACTGGTGCGCCACCCGCCAGTCGGTCAGCCCGGTCTCCATCATCTCGACGACCGCGGCCTCGTCGGCCACGCCGAGATTGAAGACCCGCATGCCGGCGTCGAGGTTGTTGAAGTTCAGTCCGGCGAAGTGGCCCGCCGTCTTGTAGAACTCCATCACCTGCCGCAGGGTCGCCTTCGAACCGTTGTGCATGTACGGGCCGGTGAACTTCACGTTGCGCAGGCCGGGCGCCTTGAACGCCCCGTTCCTCAACAGCGGCTCGCCCGGGATCACCGTGGCGGTGCAGTTGACGTTCGGGTTGTTGTTGGCGTTGCCGTTGCCGACCAGGCCCACGCCGCAGCCGACGCGGAACGGGAAGGGGATCGGCGACAGGTCGGTCGGCGAGAACGGGATCATCAGCGACGGGATCAGGCCGGCGATGGTTCCCTGCGCGGGGTTCGCGAAGGTGCCGATCTTGTCCATGTCGTAGGTCAGGTTTTGCGCGTCGCCGTTGAAGGCCGGCCCCCCGGCCATCAGGTCGAACAGCCGGTTCCAGCCCAGCGGCACGCCGCCGATCGCGTCGCCCAGCGACAGGTCCTCCGGGGTCGGGCGAACGCCGATGTTGTAGAAGCCCGTGTCGTAGACTTTCGGCAGGCCGTTGAACGCGACCATCCGCTCCATCACCGCGCGCAGCTCGGCGCGGCGCGCCTGGCCCGGGTTCAGCAGCTCGGGGGCGATCCCGAAGCCGGTCATCACGCCGACCGTGGCGCCGGTGAACTCGGGATTGAAGTGGCAGATCGCGCAGGCGGTGGCGCCGGCGAAGAATCGGCCCAGGCCCCGGTCGACGTTGAGCAGTGTGTTGCGGGCAAACACGCAATCGCCTGCGACCACGACAGTCGTGGTCGTCGACGCGCCGCTGTTCGGGCCGCATTTCCCGCCAATCGGCTCGTTGGCCGGCACCGGGAACGGCGCGAGGTTCGACTCGCTGCCGGTGACCGCGTTCGGATTGATGAACTTCGCGTAGTGCGTCGTGCACAGGTCGGTCGCCAGCGCCTGTTCCCGGGCACTGAGGTTGGCGCCCACCTGCGCGATGCAGCCCTCGAGCGACAGCCACTGCGCCTGCGGGATGGTCGGTCCGCCGACCACGACGGTCCTCGCGCGACGGCCGGTACCGACCGTGATCGAGCCCTGCGCGATGCCGCCGGCCACCAGGTCGACGATCGTCTCGTTGGTGAACAGCGTCGCCTCGTAGGCCTGGATGCCCAGCCCGAAGAACAGCGAGAAGTTCCACTGCATCATCGTATAGGCGGTCAGCGGCGAGCCGTCGGCCGGATCCAGCAGCGCCGGATTCGTGTAGCAGGTGTCGGCCGGGGACACGCCGATCATCGCCCCGTTGGCGTCCAGGCACACGTCGTTGCCGGCGCCGTCGCCCCAGAAGCGCTCGTGGAAGATCTCGCGGATCCACTGCGCGTAGGGCTTGGTCAGGCCGCGATTGCCGGGACCCTTGCCGAGTCCTCCGAGCAGGGGGTCGTCTCCGAGCAGGGAGTCGTCCGTCGCGATCAGCTGTCCCGCCAGCGGCAGCACGCCGACGGTCGTCAGCTTCTTGCCGAGCTCCTTGTGGATGCGGCCGGCATTGGTCATCTCGAACTCGCTCTCGATCGGGCCGACCGCTTGCGAGGCGAGCGACGAGAAGGGCAGGTCGAGGCGCTCCTCGCCGAGCGCTCCATTGGTGAAGGTCTTGACCCTCGCGTCCGGGTCGCGGAAGCCGAGCGGCGTGACCCCGTTGAAGAAGGCGTCGCCGCGGCCGTCCCAGAAGTTGCGCAGGTTGTAGACCGCATTGAGCACGGTCGGCGAGTTGCGCGGCTCGACCCGCCGGACCGTGTCCGGAACGCCGGCCGCGTTGGCCTGGAAGTCGAGGTCGAAGCCCGGGTCGCTGGGCCGCAGTGTGGCGGTGTCGACGCGGTTCACCGTGACGCTGTGGTGATCGCCGGCGCGCACGCCCTGCGACGACGCGACGTCGTTGACATCGACGTTCGGCAGCGGCTTCGCGCCGAACCCGAGCGCGCCGGGCGCGCCGTCGGCTGCGTCCGCCGTGGCCCCGCTCGCGAGGAGCGCCGCCTCGCTGACCGGGAAGCCGGCGTCGAGCACCGTCGTCGCCACGCCGTTCACCGTGACCTGCGCGGTGCCGCTGTAGTGGACCCGGTTCAAGCTCGCGTTCAGGGCCGCGATGTCGGCGGCGAAGTCGCCGCGCTTGAGGCCCGGGCTGACCTGGTTGGCCACCCGGTTGTCGGCGCCCGCGTGGTAGTGACAGGACGCGCAGGACTGGATGCCGTCGCCGCCGACCTGCATGTCCCAGAACAGCGCCTTGCCGAACTGCTGCAGGGCGGTTTTCTGGTCCGTCTTGGTGATCGGCTCCCACGGCCAGAGGTTCGCGTTCAGCCCCGTCTTGTCCAGCAGCCCCAGAACGTTGATGTCCGGCGCGGTCACGAGCTGCAGCGGCTCGACCGGCGCCCGGGGCGGCGGCGGAGGCGCGGCCTCGGCGATGTTGGCGGGATCGGTGGCGGCGGAGTCGCCGCCGCTGCCGCAGGATGCGAGCACCAGGCAGCCCAGCGCGACGGCCAGGATGCGAAGGCGCATGTCGGAAAGCGGATTCATGAGAAAACCTCCCTGATCGTTTCTTGTCGTCGCTTCTTCTTGTTCGTGCGGACGAGTTCGCAGCCAGATCCGGTCGAAGCCGACCGTCGGACGCTGCTTGAAGCGGTTCGAATCGGGCGCCCCCCACGCGCCGGGCGTGGCGGGCGGGGCGGCCGCGAAGGCCGGGGAGGGCAGGTCCTATTGCCTGAGCACGCAGAGGCGGTGGAAGCGGATCCTGGGGATGTCGTCGAGCGCTCGCGCGTGCGAGCTCATGAATTGCTGGAGCAACTCGACCGGGGTGGCCGCATCGGCCCGCGCGCGCCCGAGCCTGGACTCGAGATCGACGCGGATCGCCATCGCGGCGAGGCGGATCGTCGAGAGGATGTCCGAATGCAGGTAGAGCGCGCCGCTCTGAAGCGTCCACGCGAGCGCGACGAACAGGTTCGCGCCCAGGTGGTGGTGCTCGACCGCGAACCGAACCACGTTCACCGGCTATCCTCCCGACACCGTTTCGCCGGCGACTCGATCCGCGAATTCGGGGCAGGTGGGCTGCCACGAAGGAGCCGGCTTCATTGCCGGTCGCGACGGTTCGGTCCGCCTCCCCTCGAACGTCCGGAGATCCGTTGCCCGACGGCATCGGCCGGGCGGCGCGGACCTACCGTTCGTCGGAAACGGCTTGATTGTTGGTTTTTCCCGAGGGGATGTCAGGATGCGCCCCCCGCCAACCGGATGTCAACCCTCCAGCATCGACACGCGGCGGATCTCCCCGGTCGGCGCGCCGTCAGCCGCCGCCGACCGCCACCACGATCTCGAGGCGGTCCCCCTGCGAGAGCCGCACGTCGGCGTAGCGGCTGCGGGGGACGATCTCGCCGTTGCGCTCGACGGCGATCCGCTTGCCGGACAGCTCGAGCGCCGCGACGAGCTCGGCGACGCTCGCGGATTCGGGAAGCGAGCGGGGCTCGCCGTTGACGACGACATCGATCATGCCCCGAATTGTCGCACGGGGCCTCTTCGCCACAGCCGGCGGGCGGCGCGGCTGGGTTAGAATCCGCTTCGTCGCGGGTGTAGTTCAATGGTAGAACGGCAGCTTCCCAAGCTGCATACGAGGGTTCGATTCCCTTCACCCGCTCCATCTTCCCAATGCTCGCGCTCGCCGTCCGCCTCTGTCTGCCGCTGGCCGCCGTCGCGCTGCTGGCCGGCTGCATCCCGGCGCCCTACGGTCCCTACTACCGCCCTTCGTATCCCGACGCTTCGGCGCAAGCCGTCAAGGCCTGGTGCGGCGGGCAGGCGGGGCCGCCGACCGGGCTGGTCGTGTCGCTGGCCGACGGCCTGACCATGAGGGTGGGCGCGGCCACCGCCACCGGGGCCGCGCCGAAGGCCATGTTGAGCTTCGAGCTCGCCCCGGGCACGACGCTGCGCTTCCTCGAAGACTCGGTGCGGGTCGACGACGGCGCGGGCTCCGGGCGGATCCCGGTCCGGATGTCGGTGGCCAGCCACGCGCGGGTCGCGCCCACCGACATCGTGGACCTGCCTGCGCTGTCGGCGGTCGCGCCCGCCGCGCTCGATGCGGCGGGCCCCGGGGCGGTGTCGATCACCGTGGGCACCGGTTTCTCGCCGGGCGCGGCTGGTGTCAGGCCGGAAGTGCTGCGAATCGAGTGGCCGTCGATCCGCTGGGCCGACGGAACCGTCACCCGTTTCGCCGCCGTCGAGCTGAAGGGCCGGATGTCGAAGTCGGGCTGGCTGCAGTACCGGACCGACGACGAGACAGAGGCCCTGCAGGCCCGCTACGCGCGCTGTCGCGCCGAGACGCCGCAGCGCAACTGCGCCTTCCTGCTGGATTCCTACGAGAACGGTTTCACCGTGGGCGCCGATGGCGCCACGCTGCGCGGCCGGCTGCTGGTGACCGAGCCGGCGAAGCCGCGGCTCGCCGCCTACCTGACGATGGAACTCCCGCAGCTGCAGGCCTGGCGCTGGAGCGATCCGGATGTGCTTCTGCGCGATCCCCGAAGCGGCCAGTCGTGGCGCCAGCCGTTCGGGGCATCGGGGGTCGGCGTGCGCGCGCAAGGCCTGCCGCTTTCCACCCCCCTGGCCGCGCCGGCGGGGGCGAGCGCGACCGCGTCGATCGAGGTGCCGCTGGGAAGCGCGGCCGGCGAACGATACCGCCTCCGGCTGCCGCCGGTGGAGGTGAACGGCCGGCGCACCCAGCCCGAAGCGATCGAGCTGGAGCGCCGGACGATGGACGGAGGGCTGGAGCCCTTCAACTGCTGAGCGGCCAGCCAGGGCGGCTGCCGCGCCGCCCTGGCCGCCACCCTCGCCGGGTCAGGGCCGCACGTAGGCCCAGCCCTGCTGCTGCTTGCGCATGATCTCGACGACGCCGGCAGGCACGTAGCCGATCTCGCCGTGCATGTCTTCCTTGCCGACCTTCATCGCCTTCAGCGAGTTCTCGCAGGCGACGATCTTCACGCCGCTCTTGATGGCCTCGGAGATCCGGTTGGCGGTGGTGGCGTCGGCCTTCAGCATGTTGATGCCGGGCCCGTAGGCGACGACCTCGACTTCGACGTTGCTCGCGCCCAGTTCGGACTGCAGGTTGCGCACGTTGTTCAGCGCCATGTTCCAGCGGGCGGGTTCGCCGTCGCTGACCTGGACGACCAGTCGATTGGCGGGTGTCGCCTGGGCGCTGGCCTGCGCTGCCGCCTCGGGCAGCCAGGCGGTCTGCGCGGCGACGGCGGCCACGGCGGCCACGGCGAGGGCGGTCAGGGTCTTGCGTTTCATCTCGGTCTCCTCGTGCATGTAATGGTGGAAGGTGTTCACC
The DNA here is from genome assembly GCF_023721795.1 of Zeimonas sediminis. Lineage (NCBI taxonomy): Bacteria > Pseudomonadati > Pseudomonadota > Betaproteobacteria > Burkholderiales > Burkholderiaceae > Zeimonas > Zeimonas sediminis. Next base: position 462,991 of record NZ_JAMQYE010000002.1, on the reverse strand, counting down.
CGGCGTCTTGGCGCCGAACATGCATTTCACCACATCGGCGCCACTTCCGCCTCAGCGCCACTTCCGCCGCAGCCAGCCCGCCAGGTCGTCGAGGTAGCAGTAGACGACCGGCACCACGACCAGCGTCAGCAGCGAAGAGGTGATCACGCCGCCGATCACCGCCTGGCCCATCGGCGCGCGCTGCTCCGAGCCCTCGGAGATCGCGAACGCGAGCGGCACCATGCCGAAGATCATGGCCAGCGTCGTCATCAGGATCGGGCGCAGGCGCACCCGCGCGGCCATCAGCAGGGCTTCCTCGCGGCCGAGCTTGCGGCCGGCCAGCGGCTCGCCGGTCAGCGGCGCGCCGCTGCCGCCTTCGCCGACCAGGCCCTGCTCGCGCAGCTCCTCGCCGACGTGGCCCTCGCGCGCGCGGTTCGCGAAGTCGACCAGCAGGATCGCGTTCTTCGTGACCAGGCCCATCAGCATCACCACGCCGATGATCGAGAACAGGTTCAGCGTGGAGCCGAACACCAGCAGGATCAGCACGACGCCGATCAGCGTGAGCGGCAGCGAGGACATCAGCGCGATCGGCTGCAGGAAGCTCTTGAACTGCGAGGCAAGGATCATGTAGATGAAGATCACTGCGAGCGCCAGCGCCGACAGCGCGTAGCCGAAGGACTCCTGCATGTCCTTCGTGGACCCGCCGAAACGCGCGCGGTAGCCGGCCGGGAAGGCCGAGGCGTCGAGCACCTTCTGGATGTCGGCCGACACCTCGCCCAGCGAGCGCCCCGACACGTTGGCGGTGATCTCGACCTCGCGGTTCAGGTCGCGGCGGTTGATCTGGTTCGGGCCGAAGGAGGGCACGATCTCGGCCACCTGGGCGAGCCGGATCACGCGCGCGCTGCCGTCGGCGTTCTGCCCGACCGCCAGGCCGAGCCGCTCGAGGTCGGCCGGCTCGCTGCGCCGCTCCGGTGCGAGCCTCACCTTCACGTCGTAGCTCTCGTCGTCGTCGGCCCGCCAGTTGCCGATCGTGTCGCCGGCGATCAGCGCGCGCAATGCGCTCGTCACGCTGCCCACGCCAAGCCCGAGGTCGGCGGCCAGGTCGCGGCGCAGCACGACGTCGACCGTAGGCTTGTTCGGCTTCATGCTGGTGTCGATGTCGACCAGGCCCGGGATCTCGCGCAGCTTCGGCAGCAGCGAGGCGGTGAGCCGCTGCAGCGTGTCCAGGTCGTCGCCCTGGATCGACAGCGAGATCGGCTTCTGGCCGCCGACCGCATCCAGCAGGCCGACCTGCGTGACGGTGATGCCGGGCACGCGCGCCAGCCGCTCGCGGATCGGCACCGACAACTGGTCGACGTTGCGGCTGCGGTCCTTGCGATCGACCAGCCGCACGTAAACGCTGACCGTGTTGCGCCCCTGCGCGTTCCCGGTGTTGATCGTGGCGACCGTGTAGCGCACCTCGGGGAACTCGCGCAGGATCGCGTCGACCTGCCTGGCCTTGGCCTCGGTGGCCTCCAGCGAGGTGCCGGTCGGGGTGTGGAAGCTGACGTTGGTCTCGCCGAAGTCGGCCTTCGGCACGAACTCCGTGCCCAGCAGCGGCACGATGCCGAATGCGGCGACCAGGCTCGCGACCGCGATGCCGAGCGTGGCCGGGCGATGGCGCAGCGACCAGCGCAGGATGTCCTGGTAGGCCGCGCCGAGGCGGTGCGAGAAGCGATCGACCGCGCCGGTCAGCCGGCCCAGCGTGCGGTCGTACAGCGACCTGCGCGCCGACGGCGACGCGCCTTCGGCGTGGATCGCCGGGTCGTGCCAGATGCTGGACAGCATCGGGTCGAGCGTGAAGCTCACGAACATCGAGATCAGCACCGCCGCGACGATCGTGATGCCGAACTCGTGGAAGAACTTGCCGATGATGCCGCCCATGAAGCCGATCGGCAGGAACACCGCGACGATCGACAGCGTGGTGGCGAGCACCGCGAGCCCGATCTCGTTGGTGCCGTCGAGCGCAGCCTGGTGGGCGTTCTTGCCCATCTGCACGTGCCGCACGATGTTCTCGCGCACCACGATCGCGTCGTCGATCAGCAGGCCCACGCAAAGGCTCAGCGCCATCAGCGTGATCATGTTCACCGAGAAGCCGAACGCGTACATGAACAGGAAGGTGCCGATCAGCGCGATCGGCAGCGTCAGCCCGGTGATGACGGTGGAGCGCCACGAGTTCAGGAACAGGAACACGATCGCGATCGTCAGCAGCGCGCCCTCGAGCAGCGTCTGCCGCACGTTGGTGACCGCCACGCGAATCGGCCTGGAGTTGTCGCTGACCACGTCCAGCGCGATGCCGGCGGGCAGCTCCGGGCGCATCTCGGCGACCGCGCGGTTCAGCCCGTCGACCACCTCGATCGTGTTCTCGCCCTGGGCCTTCAGAACGGTGAGTGCGAGCGTGCGCCGGCCGTTGTAGAGCGCGAGGCTCTCGAGCTCCTGCGGGCCGTCGACCACGTCGGCTACCTGGCCCAGCCTCACCGGCACGCCGGCGCTGCCCCGGCGCGCGACGACGATCTTCTCGAAGTCGGCAGGCTCGGCGATCCGGCCCGCGACCTGGACCACCCGCTCGACGTCGCGCGAGCGCAGCGCGCCGGCGGGCAGCTCTCGGTTCTCGGTGCGCACCGCCGAGACAACCTGCTCGACGCCGACCCCGAGGGCCTCGAGGGCCTCGGGCTTCAGGTACACGTTGACCTCGCGCCGCACCTGCCCGACCAGCGAGACCGAGCCCACTCCGCGCACGTTCTCGAGCCGCTTCTTGAGCACCTGGTCGGCGTAGGTGCTCAGCTCGACCGCGCTGCGCGACCCGTCGGGAGAGGTCAGCGCCAGGATGTACACCGGGCGGCTCGCCGGGTCGAAGCGCAGCACGCGCGGCTCCTCGACCTCGTCGCGAAGCGTCGGCCGCAGGGCCGACATCTTCTCGCGGACGTCCTCGGCGGCCCGTCGGTCGTCGACGTCGAGGTTGAACTCGATGATGACCACCGAGCTGCCGTCGAGCGAGCGCGAGTACAGCTTGTTGATGCCGGCGATCGAGTTGACCGCCTCCTCGACCTTGCGGGTGACCTCGGTCTCGACGATCTCGGGCGATGCGCCCGGGTAGTCGACCTGCACCACGACGATCGGGAACTCGACTTCGGGGAACTGGTCGACCTTGAGCCGCTGGTACGAGAACAGGCCCAGCACGACGAAGGCGAGCATCACCATCGTCGCCAGCACCGGGTTGGCGATCGAGACTCGGGTGAACCACATGCGGGCGGCTTCCTTCGCCGGTGCCTGGGGCGGGCGTCAGCGCGCCGCCGGCGCGGGCGTCCCGGCCGCGCCGCCGGTCAACCGCACCGGCGTGCCTTCCTGGACGATGCCGACGCCGGCGGCAAGAAGCTCGGCGCCTTCGTCGAGGCCGCCCGAGATCGCGACGAGCGCTTCGCCCGTGCCGGCGTCGCGGCCGCGCGGGCCGAGCGCGACCTCGCTGGCGACGACCCGGCCGTCGCGAACCGCCAGCACGTAGGGGCGGCTGCGATCGTTGCGCAGCGCCGACTCGGGCACCGCGAGCAGCGTGTCGCGGCCGGTCTCGATGCGGCCGGTCGCGAACAGGCCGTGGCGCAGCGCCGGTCGCGGCTCGACCGACAGGTAGACGCTGACCGCCCGGGTGCCTGCCGCGGCCGCCGGATTGATACGGGCCACCCGCGCCGGCACCGATTCGGCCACGCCATCGACCTGCAGGCTGGCCCGGGCGCCGATCGAGATGCCCGCGAGCGCCTCCGGCGGGACCGCCGCCTCGAGCTCGATCCGGGAAAGGTCGACGATCTCCAGCACTCGCGCGTCGACCGCGAGCCGCTCGCCGGGCTGGGCGAAGCGCTGCGAGACCTGGCCGCCGATCGGGGCGCGCAGCGCAGTGTCGTCGCGCGCCTTGCGCACCACCTCCACGGCCGCTTCCGCGGCCAGCAGGTTGGCGCGGGCCCCCGCCGCGTTCGAAACAGCGGTGTCCAGCGCATTGCGCGAGATGAAGCCGCGATCGACCAGCGCGCGATTGTTCGCCAGCGTGCGCTCGGCGATCTCGAGCTGGGCACGCGCGGAAGCCGCCTGCTGCCGGGCCTGCCTGAGCCGCGCCGCGTATTCGGTGTCGTCCTGCCGCCCGACGAGCTGGCCCGCGCGAACGCTGTCGCCCTCGCGAACCGACAGCTCGCGAAGCTCGCCGGCGACCTTCGCCTTGACCAGGGCCGTGTCGACGGCGCGCAGGCTGCCCGAGACCGGCTGCGCGCGGACCAGCTCGCGGCGTTGCGCCCGGACCAGGTCTTCGGGAGCGAGCTCCAGGGACGGGACCGCGGGCGCGACCGCGGCGAGACGCTCGCGCGCCTGCCGTTGCTCGACGACCGCGCGACCGATCGCCACGGCCAACAGGATCGCCGCGATCACGGCGATCAGCCACTTGGATCGGCGCTTCATGGGCAGGAGGAGAAGGGGGAGGGAGGAAAGGCGTTTCGCGTGATTCTAAATGACCATCGGGTCAGAAAGAAACAAGGGCCTGGCGCGAGGGCGGTGAGCCGGCACGGGTATCGGTCGCCCCGGGTACAGGGCGGCCCGGCTGCGGCGGGGCGGCATCGCTTCAGTTGCGGTAGATTGCAGCGACGTGGGGAGTCCCGCCCGGAGTCGAATCTTGAAGACCGCCTACATCACGCACCCGACCAGCCAGCGCCACGAGATGGGCGAGCATCACCCGGAGTGCCCCGACAGGGTCGCGGCGGTCGCGGACCGGCTGCTGATGCGCGGGGTGCTCGACCTGATGGACCAGTTCGAGGCGCCGAGGGCCACGCTCGAACAGGTGGGCCGCGCGCACGACACACGCTACCTGCTGGAGCTCCAGGCCCTGTCGCCGGCCGAGGGCTACGTGGCGGTCGACCCCGACACCTCGATGAATCCGCACACCTTCGCGGCGGCGCTGCACGCGGCCGGCGCCGCGGTGCTCGCGACCGAGCTCGTGCTCGGGCAGGGCTACTCCCGGGCCTTCTGCAACGTGCGGCCCCCCGGGCACCACGCGGGCCGCTCGGCGGCCAGCGGCTTCTGCTTCTTCAACAACGCGGCGGTCGGCATTCGCCACGCGCTCGACGTGATGGGACTGGAGCGGGTCGCACTGATCGATTTCGACGTTCACCACGGCAACGGCAGCGAGGAGATCTTCGCCGGCGACGAGCGGGTGCTGATGGTCTCGACCTTCCAGACCCGCCTGTATCCGTTCTCGGGCGACGAGCCGACCGGCCCGAACCTGTGCAACGTGCCGCTCAAGCCCTACAGCGAAGGCGACGCGCTGCGCGCGGCGGTGACCGAGCGCTGGCTGCCGGCGCTGCAGGCCTTCTCGCCGCAGATGATCTTCGTGTCGGCGGGCTTCGACGCGCACCGCGAGGACGACATGAGCCACCTGATGTGGCGCGACGACGACTACGCCTGGGTCAGCCGCCAGATCGTCTCGTTCGCCGACAGCTGGTGCGAAGGGCGCATCGTGTCCACGCTGGAGGGCGGCTACCACCTCGGCGCGCTCGCACGCTGCGCCGAGCTGCACGTGCGCGCGCTGATCGGGCTCGACTGATGGAGCATCGCCACTACCTGTCCCCGATGTTCGACCCGGCCGGCGTGCTGCTGGTCGTGGCGCGCGACGATCCCGGCAGCGACCCATCGTGGGCCGCGCCGATCCGGGCGCGCTTCCAGGCCGAGATCGACAACGCGGCGAACGCGGCTGGCAACGGCAACCGGCGGCGTCGCGGGATCGAACGACGGCTGGTTTCGCTGGAGTCCGGTCGGCCGCCCGAGCGTTCCCAGCCCGGCGAGCAGGCCGGGCCCGCCCAGGCGGACCGGCCCGACCGCCTCGACCTGGCACTGATCGCCACGCCGATCGACGACGCGCTCGCCGCGCTCGAGCTGGCCGCCGCCCACGGCGTGCGCGCGGCCGCGGTGCTCGACCGCTGCGAGGACGATGCCTGCGCGAACCGGCTGGTCGAGCGCGCCCGCGCGCTGCAGGTGCAGTTGCTGGGGCCGGGGTCGATGGGCCTGATGTGCCCGCCGGTGCGGCTCGACGCGAGCCGGCTCGGCAGGCTGCCCGCCTCGGGCAACGTGGCACTGGTCTCGCAGTCCGGCGTGCTGGCCGGCGCGATCCTCGACTGGGCCGGGGACACCGCGATCGGCTTCTCGCTGATCGTGTCGCTCGGCCTGGAGGCCGACGTCGACCTGGCCAAGGTGCTCGACTACCTGGCCGGCGATTCGCGCACCAAGGCCGTCGTCGTCTACCTCGAGGCGGTCGCCGAGGCGCGCAGCTTCATGAGCGCGCTTCGCGCGCTGGCCACGATCAAGCCGGTCGTCGTGCTCAAGGCGGGCCGCGACGCCTCGACCCGCGGCGCGGCGCGCACCCACTCCGGCGCGATCGCCGCCGCCGACGCGGTCTACGCCGCGGCGCTGCGCCGTGCCGGCGCGGTGCAGGTCAGGCTGTTCACGCAGTTGTTCACCGCGGTGCGCTACCTGGCCGCCCGCAACTGGCCGCTCGGCAAGCGGCTTGCGATCGTGTCGAACGGGCACGGCCCGGCGATGCTGGCCGCCGACCAGTCATGGGGCGCGGGAATCCGGCTGCTGCCCTTCGCCGACGCGACCCGGCAGGCGTTGCGCGAGCGGCTGCCGGGCATCGAGCCTGCCAACCCGCTGAACCTGGGCATCGACGCGAGCCCGTCCGCCTTCGCCGACGCGATCGACTCGCTCGCCTCGGATGCCGATTCGGACGCGGTGCTGGCGCTGATGTCGCCGAGCGCCGGCGTCGACGCGCGCGCGATCACCGACCGGGTCGTGTCGGTCTCGCGCGGTTTCGCCAAGCCGCTTTTCGCCTGCTGGCTGGGCGACAGCTCGGTCAGGGAAATGCGCGCCAAGCTCGACGCTGCCGGCCTGCCGGTGTTCCGCACGCCCGAGGCGGCGGTCGATGCGTTCTCCACCGTGGCGACCTTCCACCAGAACCAGCTGCTGCTTCAGCAGGTGCCGCATCCGCTTTCGGAGATGGAGCCGCCGGACGTCGAGGCCGCGCGCGCGGTGATCGACGCGGCGCTCGCGCACCGCCGCGAGGTCCTGTCCGAGATCGAGTCGAAGGCGCTGCTCGACGCCTTCCGCATCCCGGTCACCCGCACCGTCCTGGCGACCGACGTCGACGAGGCGGTGCGCATCGGCGAGCTGATCGGCTACCCGCTGGTGATGAAGATCGCGTCGGCCGACGTGAGCCACAAGAGCGATGCCGGCGGCGTGGCGCTGAACGTGCGCAACGCCGAGGAGGTCCGCGCGCAGTTCGACGCGATCGTCGCCTCGGTGCGCGAAGCGCTGCCCGCGGCCAGGATCGACGGGGTGTCGCTGCAGCCGATGCTGCGCAGCCGGGGCACCCGCGAGCTGTACGTCGGCGTCTTCCGGAACCGGCTGTTCGGGCCGGTCATCGCGTTCGGCGCCGGCGGCACGCGGGTCGAGGTGGTCCGCGACACGACGCTGGAGTTCCCGCCGCTCAACGGCTACCTGGCGCGCAGCATGATCGGCCGCACGCGCGTGGCGGCCACGCTGGGCGAGTTCCGCGGCGCGCCGCCTATCGACGACGAGGCGCTGGCGCGGCTGCTGGTCCGGGTGTCCGAGATGGTCTGCGAACTGCCGCAGATCCTGGAAATGGACGTCAACCCGGTGATCGCCGACGAGAACGGCGTGGTCGCGGTGGACGCCCGCATCGTGCTGGACCGCGCGCCGGCTTCGCGCGGCGCGCGCTACGGGCACATGGCGATCATGCCGTACCCGGCGCACCTGTCGCGGCAGGCCCGCCTGCGCGACGGCCGCCGCTACCTGATCCGGCCGATCCAGGCCGAGGATGCGGAAGGCCTGCAGCGCTTCACCCGCGGGCTGTCGCCGCAGTCGCGCTACTTCCGCTTCATCTCCACGCTGAACGAGCTGACGCCCCGGATGCTGGCGCGATACACGCAGATCGACTACGACCGCGAGCTGGCGCTGGTGGCGGTCTGCCGGCCCGGCGAGGGCGCCTGCGCGCCGGGGGCGGGCGCGGGTGCGGGCCAGGGGCGGGGCCAGGGCCAGGGGCAGGGCGACCGGGACCAGCGGGACGACCGGGACGACCGGGACGAGCGGGACGAGCGGGACGAGCGGGACGAGCGGGACGAGCGGGACGAGCGGATCATCGGCGTGGCCCGCTACCTGCTGAACCCGGACCGGGACACCTGCGAGTTCGCGATCGCGGTCGCCGACGACTTCCAGGGGCAGGGGCTGGGCAGCACGCTGATGCGCGCGCTGATCGCCGAGGCGCGCCTGCGCGGCCTGAAGCGGATGGAGGGCTACGTGCTGGCGATCAACGCGTCGATGATCGGGCTGATGCGCGCGCTCGGCTTCACGATCGACCGCGACCCCGACGACGAGACGCTCAAGATCGTCTGGATCGCGCTCGATCAGCCCGGCCCGCCTGCGTGATAGGCGGTCACGCGCTCGACTTCTTCGCGCGAGCCGAGGAACACCGCGACGCGTTCGTGCAGCTTCGCGGGCTGGATCTCCATGATCCGCTGCATGCCGTTGGTCGCGGCGCCGCCGGCCTGCTCGACCAGGAAGGACATCGGGTTCGCTTCGTACATCAGCCGCAGCTTGCCGAGCTTGTCGGGCTCGCGGCGGTCGCGCGGATACATGAAGACGCCGCCGCGGGTCAGGATCCGGTGCACGTCGGCCACCATCGAGGCGACCCAGCGCATGTTGAAGTCCTTGCCGCGCGGGCCTTCCTTGCCGGCGAGCAGCTCGTCGACGTAGCGCTTGACCGGCGGGTACCAGTGCCGCGCGTTCGACGCGTTGATCGCGAATTCCTTCGTCTGCTCGGGGATGCGGATCTGGTCGGCGGTCAGCGTCCAGCTGCCGGTCTCGCGGTCCAGCGTGAACTCGGCGACGCCGTCGCCGACCGTGAGCACCAGCATCGTGCAGGGGCCGTAGATCGCGTAGCCGGCGGCCAGCTGCCGGGTGCCCGGCTGCAGGAAGTGCTCGTCGGTGGGCTCGGCGACCCCTTCAGGCAACCGCAGCACCGAGAAGATCGTGCCGATCGACACGTTGACGTCGATGTTCGAGGAGCCGTCGAGCGGGTCGAACAGAAGCAGGAACTCGCCCTTCGGATAGCGGTTCGGGATCGTGTAGGAGATGTCCATCTCCTCGGAAGCCATCGCCGCCAGGTGGCCGCCCCACTCGTTGGCCTCGAGCAGGGTCTCGTTGGCGATCACATCGAGCTTCTTCTGGGATTCGCCCTGCACGTTCTCGGTGCCGGCCTCGCCGATCACGTCGCCCAGCGCGCCCTTGCTGACCGCGATGCTGATCCGCTTGCAGGCGCGCGCGACGACCTCGAGAAGCAGGCGCAGCTCGCCCGGGATCAGGCCTTTCTCGCGCTGCTTCTCGACGAGGTACTGGGTCAGGCTGACTTTGGAGCTCATGGTCGGGTTCCGATGGATTGACGGTTCAGGCGGCCAGCGCCTTGGTGACTATCTCGCGCACGTCGCGCGACAGGTGTTCGGCGGCGGCCACGCGTTCGAGCGCAGCGCGCATCGCCGCCTGCCGCTCGGGCGTGAACTTGCGCCAGCGGTCGAGCGCGCGGGCCAGCCGCGCCGCGACCTGCGGATTCAGCGGGTCGAGTTCCAGCACGCGGTCGGCCCACCAGGCGTAGCCCGCGCCGTCGCCCGCGTGGAACTCGGCGAGGTTGCCGTGGCAGAAGCTGCCGACCAGCGCGCGCACGCGGTTCGGGTTGCGCAGCGAGAAGGCCGGATGCGAAGCCAGCGCGCGCACGCGCTCGAGCACCGGCGGATCGCCGGGGCGGCGGGGCATCGTGGCCTGCATCGAGAACCACTTGTCCATGACCAGCGGCTCGTCGGCGAAGGTCTTCTCGAAGGCGGCCAGCGCGCGCTCGCGCGGTTCGCCGCCGGCCCTCAGCAGCGCCTGCAGGGCGCCGGCGCGGTCGGTCATGTTGTCGGCGCGCTCGAACTGGACCTGCGCCGCGGCGATCGCGTCGCTGTCGCCGCTGTCGACCCAGTAGGCCAGCGCGGCGTTCTTCAGCGCGCGCTCGCCGGCGGCCTTTGCGTCGGGCGTCCAGGGCGCGCCGGTCGAAAGCCCCTCGACGATCGCGCGCCACCGGCCGGCGAGCGCCCGCGCGAGCTCGCCGCGCACTGCGTCGCGCGCGGCGCGCAGCGCCACCGGGTCGACGACGGCGAGCTGCTCGGCGATGAAGCCTTCGGAGGGCAGCACGACCACCTGCTCGCGGAAGGCGGCGTCCAGATCGGGGTCGTCGACGACCCGCGCGATCGCCGCGACCAGCGGCGCGCAGCGCTCGGCCGGCGCGGCGCCGTCGAGCACCGCGAGCACGCAGCGGGTGGCGAGCCGCTGCGCGGCTTCCCAGCGGTTGAACGGGTCGCTGTCGTGCGCGGCCAGGAACGCGAGTTGCGCGTCGTCGTAGGCATGCTCGACGACGACCGGGGCCGAGAAGTTGCGTCCCAGCGAGGGCACGGGCGGCGTGTCGATGCCCTCGAACTCGAAGACCTGCGCGGGATCGGTCAGGTCGAGCACGGCGGTCGCCCGCCCGCCCCCGGTCTCGATGCGCCGGACGGCGGCGGCGCAAGCGGGCGATGGCCGAAGCGGCAGGTCGCGGCCGTCGGGGCCGACCAGGCCGACCGCGAACGGGATGTGGAAGGGCTGCTTGTCCGGCTGGCCCGGCGACGGCGGGCAGGCCTGCCGCAATTCGAGCCGGTAGCGCCGCCCGGCCGCGTCGTGGCTGCCGGCAACGACCACCCTGGGCGTGCCGGCCTGCGAGTACCAGCGGCCGAACCGGGAGAGGTCGGCGCCGTTCGCGTCGGCGATCGCCGCGACGAAGTCGTCGCAGGTGACAGCCTGGCCGTCGTGGCGCGCGAAATAGAGGTCCATGCCCTTGCGGAAGCCGTCGCGCCCGACCAGGGTCTGCAGCATCCGGATGACCTCGGCGCCCTTCTCGTAGACGGTGACCGTGTAGAAGTTGTTGATCTCCTGGTAGCTGTCGGGCCGGATCGGGTGCGCCATCGGGCCGGCGTCCTCGGGGAACTGCGCGGCGCGCAGCACCCGGACGTCCTCGATCCGCTTGACCGCCCGGGCGCTCGCCGCGCCGGCCTCGTTGCCGGCCTGCTCGGCCATCACGTCGGCGGAGAACTCCTGGTCGCGGAAGACCGTCAGGCCCTCCTTCAGCGTCAGCTGGAACCAGTCGCGGCAGGTGACCCGGTTGCCGGTCCAGTTGTGGAAGTACTCGTGGCCGACCACCGACTCGACGCCTGCGAAGTCCTGGTCGGTGGCGATGCGCGGATGGGCGAACACGTACTTCGTGTTGAAGACGTTCAGTCCCTTGTTCTCCATCGCGCCCATGTTGAAATCGGACACGGCCACGATCATGAAGCGGTCGAGGTCGAGCTCCAGCCCGAAGCGGGCCTCGTCCCAGCGGATCGCGCGGATCAGCGACTGCATCGCGTGGCCGGTTCGGTCCTCGTTGCCCGGCTCGACCCAGACCTGCAGCAGCACCTCGCGGCCCGACATCGTGGTCAGTTGCGCCTCGGTGGCGACCAGCCGCCCGGCGACCAGCGCGAACAGGTAGCTGGGCTTCGGGAAGGGGTCTTCCCAGACCGCCTCGTGCCAGGCCTCGCTCGCCGCCGGCCCGTCGACCCACGCCGGCGCCGGGCCGTCGCGCTCGGCGACCAGGTTGCCGTTGGACAGCAGCACCGGGAAGCGCTCGCGCGGCGCGCGCAGCGTCACCGTGTAGCGGGCCATCACGTCGGGCCGGTCGGGGAAGTAGGTGATCCGCCGGAAGCCCTCGGCCTCGCACTGGGTGAAGAAGTTGCCGTTCGAAACGTAGAGGCCGGAGAGAGTCGTGTTCGCGGCGGGCGCGATCCGGGTGACGATGCGCAACTCGCAGGCGTCGGGCAGCGCGTCGATCGCCAGGCCGGCTTCCGACGCGGTGTACCTGGCCGGCGGCAGCGGCTCGCCGTCGAGCCAGAGGCCCTCGAGTTCGAGGTCTTCGCCGTCGAGCGCCAGCGGTGCCGTCGGGCCGGCTGCCGGGTTGCGCCGCAGCGCCAGCGTCGACTCGACCCGAGCGGCCTCGGGCAGCAGTTCGAAGACGAGCGCGATCCGTTCGACCAGGAAGGCCGGCGGGGTATAGTCGGAACGGCGGATCGTGACGGGCTGTTCGGTTCGCATTGCAGGGAGATTCCGAGGATGAACGATTGTAAGCGCTCGGGTGCCGCGATCCCCGCGATGGCCGGGGCGGTCGCGCTGGCCGCGCTGCTCGCGGCCGGTTGCACGCAGGAGACCCAGAACACGATCTCACGCGGCATCCAGAACTGGACCGGCACCGACGGCGTGCTCGAAATCTACGCCGGCGACAAGCTGGTGCGCCGTTTCTTGAGGATCGACAAGATCTCGACCGCGCACGGCACGCAGGATGGCGTTCCGCGGCCCTACCGCTTCGGCTACGGGGTATTCGACGCGAACCTGAACGGCGAGGTCGACCCGGGCGAGAAGAAGGTGTATTTCGAGTTCAGCGACTACTCGACCAGCTATGTCTTCTACGAGAACCCGCGCTAGCCTGGCCGGCTGGCGTGGCAGGAGTGATGCGATGAAAGGCTTCGTTTCCGGACTCCTCAGGCGGGTGCTCGCGCCGCTCGGCGCCGCGGCCTTGCTGGCTGCCTGCGCGACCCCGGTCTCCAGCGACCTGACCGTGTTCCACGAGTGGCCGTCGCAGGCGCCTCGCACCTATCGCTTCGCGGCCACCGAAACGCAGCTCGACAGCCTCGAGCACGCGAGCTACCGGCAGCAGATGCGCGGCGAGCTCGCGCGAGTCGGGTTCACCGAAACCGCGCAGGCGCCGCGTTTCGAGGTTCGCTTCGACACCGCGGTGGCGCCGCGGCACGAGCGGCGGCTGGAATACACGCAGCCCTACGTGCAGCCCTGGTTCTGGTGGGGCACCTGGGGCCGGCACGGCGGCGTGTCGATCGCCGCGCCCTGGCCCGGCTACTACGGCCCGTATGCGGTCGAGCGCGACGTCAGCTGGTACGAGTACCGGCTCAGGGTGGAAATCCGCGACCTGGGCGCGGGCGGCCGCAAGGTCTACGAAGCGACTGCGGTGGCCGCCGGCGGGGCGCCGTCGATCGCCGGCGCGATGCCCTACCTGGCGCGGGCGGTCTTTGCGGACTTTCCGGGTCTGTCCGGGGTCACCCGGCGAGTCGAGGTGCCGCGCGAGGCGGTGGAGCCGGCGGCGCGCTGAGCCGGGAACCCCGCCGCGGCCAGGCTTTCGCGGCGCCTACTTCAGCGCCCGCGGTTGCCACCAGTTCGGCGCGGCTGCGGCGAAATCGCCGCTTTCGTGCAATCGGTTCGCAAGCTCCAGCGACGCGAGCCCGGCCGGCGAGGCGACCAGCCAGCGGCGCGCCTCAGGGTCGAGGGCGCGCAGCGGCTGCAGGCCTGCAGCCGCGAGCTGCCGGTGCGCCTCGGCCTGCCGGGCGCCGGCATCGTTGCCGGCCGGCGCCGTCCTCAGCGTGACGATCACGCCGCCGGGCAGCGCGCGCGGCCGACCTGGCGCGCCGGTGTCGCGAAGCACCGGCGACACGCCGTCGGGCAGGCCGGCCGGATCCTTCTCGGTGTCGCGGCTGGCGCGCAGCGGCATCCGGCCCCGGGACGCGTCCTTGCGGCCGAAGTCCGCAACCTGTGCCGCGTCGACTCTCAGCGCCCGTCGCGTGCCTTCCTCGTACCAGTACAAGTCCCCGCTCGAGGCGGGCGGGGCAGGGCGGCGGCCCTCGGCCTTTTCCGGGGCCTTCGCCGCGGCGCGCGGCGCAGTCCCCGGCTGGGCGAAGGCCGTCGTCGCGACGACCGCCGCCGCGAGCGCGAACGTAATGGCTGGCTTCATGGACGCCCCCAGAAAGTCAGGCTCCAGCCGGTCCAGGTGCCGGCGTCCTGGGCCAACAGGTCCGACACGACCATCCGCCAGGTGCCGGGCGCCGGCTCGTCGAGATGCCGGACCGACCCGAAGCGCCAGTCGTCGTAGACCCCGCAGTTGTCGGCGAAGCCGTCCTGGTCCGGGTCGCACAGGCGCGCGTCGGCGAGCCGGCTGACCAGCCCGTTCGGGCTGAAGAGCTCCACCCGCAGGTCGCCGCTGAACGGGTGCGTGGCGCTGAAGCCGATCTCGACGAACTCGATCTTGCCGATCGCGCAGTCGCTGCCCACGGTGATCCGGTCCTCGCGCGCGGCGCTCGCGTCGTCGGGGATCGGGATCGGGAACGGCAAGACGCCGATGCCCCTGGCATAGGGCCCGCACTTGACCAGCGACTCGCTGCCGCCCACCGAGGGCCAGGTCTTCGCCAGCGCTACGGCGGCCTGTGCGTCGGCGGCGCCGAAGCCGTAGTAGGGATTGAACGGAGGCCGGCCGGCGGTGCCGGCGACCCAGCCAGGATGGAGCGGGTCGTTCTGCCTCGCGCTGCGCGCGAGGACCAGTCGCACGTCGCGCCAGGTGAGGCTCGGGTTCGCCGACAGGATCAGCGCGGCCGTGCCCGAGACCATCGGCGTGCTGGCCGAGGTGCCGGAGAAGTCGCTGCGGTAGTCGTCGAGCACGTCGGTGGTGGTGATCGCCGTGTCGGTGTTGCCGGAAGGGCCGCAGACCAGCACGTTGGCCCCCGGCTCCGCGTAGATCGGCGCCTTGCCGTCGTGGTCGAACGCGCAGGCGGTGATCACGCCCAGCTTGTTCACGTAGCCGTCGTAGTTCGAGTTCTCGTCGAAGGCGCAGTCGCCGTTCCGGTCGACCAGGAAGCAGCCGCCGTTGCCGGCAGGGAACACGTAGATCGCACCCTTGCCGTTGCGACCCTTGTCGATGCCCTCGCGGATCGCGGCGGCGAAGCTCGCTTCGGCCGGGTTCAGCATGCCGTTGTCCGGCGAGCCCCAGCTGTTGTTGTAGATCGCGTTGCCGGCCAGGTCGCGGTTCAGCGCGTCGGCGATGTCGGCGTCGGTGCTGGTGGCCAGCGCGTTGTAGGCGGCGAGCGAGGCGCGCGGCGCGACGCCGGCGCCGCCGGCCGCGTTGTCGTCGCGCGCGAGGACGATGCCGGCCACCGCGGTGCCGTGGTCGTCGTCCTGGTAGCAGGGCAGCGGCGCGGTGGCGGTGTTCGAGCGGTAGTCGAACCAGGCGCCCTCGACCACGTTCGGAGACAGGTCGTGGTGGAGCGTCTCGATCGCGTCGTCGACCACGGCCACCCGGACGCCGGCGCCCCTGGTTTCAGCCCAGGCGGCGATCGCGCGCAGGTCCTCGCCGGGGGTGCCGCCGCTCTGGCCGATGTTCTGCAGGTGCCACTGCCTGGTCAGAAGCGGATCGAGGCCGACCAGCTGCGGGGAGTCGGTCAGCGTGTACTGGTAGAAGCAGCTCGACGGGTCGAAGGCGTCTCCGGAATCCCCGCCGCCGCAACCGGCGAGCGTCGCGAGCGCGAGGCAGGCGATCAGGGCGGGCAGGCGTGGCGTGCGTCGGGCTGGCATCGATTGCGGGGGCCCGGCGAGCGGGCGAAGCGGCTTCCAGCCGCATGCTACCCGTGAGCGCCCGAGCTTGCAGCATTTGAAGGCCGGCCGATCGGCGCAATGTCGCGCGACAGCCGCGCCGGCCACGGCCGAACCGCGCCGCTCGCGGCCGGGCCGCGACTTGCGCCGCCCCCCCTCGGCAGCTACTGTTTCCCCTTGTCCCTTCTCCCTCCCCCCTTCTCGCTTCCCCCCAAAGATGGCCCGAATCCACTCCCTGCTCGTCGCGAACCGCTCCGAGATCGCGATCCGCGTGATGCGCGCGGCCGCCGAGCTCGGCATCCGCACCGTCGCGATCTACTCGCACGAGGACCGCTTCGCGCTGCACCGCTTCAAGGCCGACGAGAGCTATCAGGTCGGCGAGGGCCTGAAGCCGCTGCAGGCCTATCTCGACATCGACGACGTGATCCGGATCGCCAAGCGTTCCCGGGTCGACGCGATCCACCCCGGCTACGGCTTCCTGTCGGAGAACCCGGATCTCGCGCGGGCCTGCCAGAAGGCCGGCATCCTGTTCGTGGGTCCTTCGCCCGAGGTGATGACCACGCTGGGCAACAAGGTCGCCGCGCGCAACGCGGCGGTCGCGGCCGGCGTGCCGGTGATGCCGGCCACCGGGCCGCTGCCGAAGACCAGCGACGAAGCCGCCGACCTGGCCGAGGCGAAGCGGCAGGCGGCCGGCATCGGCTACCCGGTCATGCTGAAGGCCAGCTGGGGCGGCGGCGGGCGCGGCATGCGGGTGATCGGCAGCGACGCCGAGCTCGAGTCGCAGTTGCCGGTCGCCCGCCGCGAGGCGGCCGCCGCCTTCGGCAACGACGAGGTCTACCTGGAGAAGCTCGTCCAGCGGGCGCGCCACGTCGAGGTGCAGCTGCTGGGCGACCGGCACGGCAACCTGGTCCACCTGTTCGAGCGCGACTGCTCGGTGCAGCGGCGCAACCAGAAGGTGGTCGAGCGCGCGCCGGCGCCGTATCTCGACGACGCGCGCCGCGCCGCGCTTTGCGAGGCCGCGCTGAAGCTGGGCCGCGCGGTCGGCTACACCCACGCGGGCACCGTCGAGTTCCTGATGGACGCCGACTCCGGCGACTTCTGGTTCATCGAGGTCAACCCGCGGATCCAGGTCGAGCACACGGTCACCGAGATGGTCACCGGCATCGACATCGTGAAGGCGCAGATCCGCATCAGCGAAGGCGCGCGGATCGGCGAGTCCGGGGGCCCGGTGCCCGCGCAGGACGCGATCCGGCTGAACGGCCACGCGCTGCAGTGCCGGATCACCACCGAGGACCCGGAGAACGGTTTCACGCCGGACTACGGCCGGATCTCGGCCTACCGCAGCGCCGCCGGATTCGGGTTGCGGCTCGACGGCGGCACCGCCTACACCGGCGCGGTGATCACGCCCTACTACGACTCGCTGCTGGTCAAGGTCACCGCGTGGGCGCCGACCGCGCAGGAGGCGATCCGCCGGATGGACCGCGGCTTGCGCGAATTCCGGATCCGCGGCGTCGCGACCAACCTGCAGTTCGTCGAGAACGTGATCAACCACCCGGACTTCGCGGCCGGCACGGTCACCACGCGCTTCATCGACGACACGCCCGAGCTGTTCCGCTTCCCGAAGCGGCGCGACCGCGCGACGCGCCTTCTGCGCTACATCGGCGACGTGACCGTCAACGGGCATCCCGACATGAAGGGCCGCGCCAGGCCCGACCTCTCGCACGTGCACGTCGGGCTGCCCAGGCGCTGGCCCGCGGGCTCGGCAACCGCCCAGGGCGTCGTGTCGCTGAAGCCCGAAGCCGGCGCGCGCTCGATCGCGGGCAGCCGCGCCGTCGTCAACCCGGTCGCGCAGCCCGGCGAGCCGATCGACCTGGCGGTCAAGCCGCCGCCGGGCACCCGCGACCTGCTGCGCCAGCTCGGCCCGGCGAAGTTCGCCGAGTGGATGGGCGCGAGCGGCCGGGTCCTGCTGACCGACACCACGATGCGCGACGCCCACCAGTCGCTGCTCGCGACGCGGATGCGCACGATCGACATGCAGCGGATCGCGCCCTATTACGCGCGGATGCTGCCGCAGCTGTTCTCGCTCGAGTGCTGGGGCGGCGCCACCTTCGACGTGGCGCTGCGATTCCTGAAGGAAGACCCGTGGGAGCGCCTGGCGCGCCTGCGCGAGGCGGTGCCGAACATCCTGTTCCAGATGCTGCTGCGGGGCAGCAACGCGGTCGGCTACACGAACTACCCGGACAACGTGGTCCGGCATTTCGTCGGCCGGGCGGCAGCCGGCGGCATCGACCTGTTCCGCGTGTTCGACTCGCTGAACTGGGTCGAGAACATGCGCGTGGCGATCGACGCGGTCAACGAGGCCGGCGCGCTGTGCGAGGGCGCGATCTGCTACACCGGCGACCTGTTCGACCGCTCGCGCTCCAAGTACGACCTGATGTACTACCTCGACATCGCGAAGCAGCTGCAGCGCGCCGGCGTGCAGATCATCGGCGTCAAGGACATGTCCGGCGTGTGCCGGCCGCGGGCGGCGCGCGAGCTGGTGGCCGCGCTGAAGGCCGAGACCGGCCTGCCGGTGCACTTTCACACGCACGACACCAGCGGCGCGTCGGTGGCCTCGGTGCTGGCGGCGATCGAGGCCGGCGCCGACGCGGTCGATGGCGCGATGGACGCGATGAGCGGCCTGACCTCGCAGCCCAACCTCGGCGCGATCGTCGCCGCGCTCGAGGGCGGCGACCGCGACCCGGGCATCGATCGCGAGTCGATGCAGGCGATCTCGCACTACTGGGAAGGCGTGCGCCGGCTCTACGCGCCCTTCGAGTCCGACATCCGCGCCGGCACGTCGGACGTCTACCGGCACGAGATGCCGGGCGGCCAGTACACGAACCTGCGCGAGCAGGCCCGGGCGCTGGGCCTGGAGCACCGCTGGCCCGAGGTCGCGCAGGCCTACGCCGAGGTCAACCAGCTGTTCGGCGACATCGTCAAGGTGACGCCGACCTCGAAGGTCGTCGGCGACATGGCGCTGTTCATGGTGGCCAACGACCTCGACGCGGCCGACGTCGCCGACCCGGCTCGCGAAGTCGCCTTTCCCGAGAGCGTGGTGTCGCTGTTCAAGGGCGAGCTCGGCTTCCCGCCGGACGGCTTTCCGGCGGCGCTGTCGCGCAAGATCCTCAAGTGCGACAGCGCCAATCCGATCCTCGCCGAGCCGCCTAAGCCCTATCGGCCGGGCGACCGGCTGGCGCCGGCCGACCTGGAGCTCGCGCGCGAGGAGGCCGCGAAGGCGGCGGGCCGGCAGGTGAGCGACGACGACCTGTCGTCCTGGCTGATGTACCCGAAGGTGTTCCGCGACTACGCCGAGCACCGGCGCCACTACGGCGACGTGTCCGTGCTGCCGACCCAGGCCTTCTTCTACGGCATGCGCGAGCGCGAGGAGATCTCGATCGACATCGACCCGGGCAAGACGCTGGTCGTGAGGATGCAGGGCACCGCGCCCGCCGAGGAAGAGGGCCTGGTGCGGGTCTTCTTCGAGCTCAACGGCCAGCCGCGCACGATGCGGGTCGAGAAGGCCGGCGCTGCGCGGGCGGCGAAGCGGCGCCAGGCCGACCCGACAGATCCCTCGCAAGTGCCGGCGCCGATGCCGGGAATGATCGTGACGGTGGCGGTGAAGGCCGGCCAGAAGGTCCGCGCCGGCGATCCGCTGGTCTCGATCGAGGCGATGAAGATGGAAACCCAGATCCGCGCCGAGCGGGACGGCACGGTGAAGGCGGTCCACGTGAAGTCCGGCGACACGGTGGAGGCGCACGACCTGCTGGTCGAGTACTGATCGGGGAAGGGGGAAGAGAGAGGGCGGAAGGGAGAAGAAGATGACGGACGGGCGGTGGGTCGTTCGGCCTCTGCGGGCCGACGAGAAGGAGAAGTGGTGGCCGCTGTGGCGCGGCTACCAGCAGTTCTACGGGGTCGAGATTCCGGACGAGGTCAGCGACCTGACCTGGGCGCGCTTCCACGATTCGAGCGAGCCGATGCACGCGATGGGCGCGTTCGCTGCCGGCGAGGCCGGTGCGTCGGGCGCCGGCGAGGCCGCGGCGGACGGCGACCGCCCGCGCCTGCTCGGCATCGTGCACTACGTCTTCCATCGCTCCTGCTGGACGGCCGGCCCCTACTGCTATCTGCAGGACCTGTTCACGGTGCCGGAGGCGCGCGGCCGGGGCGTGGGCCGGGCGCTGATCGAGGCGGTCTACCAGCGCGCCGCCGAGGCGGGGGCCAGCCGGGTCTGGTGGCTGACCCAGGAAACGAACTACGCGGGCCGGATGCTCTACGACCGGGTCGCCGACCGGCCCGGCTTCATCCAGTACCGCAAGCTGCTGTGAAGCCGGAGGCTTCCGCCGCCTCCTTCCGGCGCGTCGACTCGCCGCTCGGCCGCGTGTTGCTGGTCGCCGCGCGCGGCCGCCTGACCGGGCTCTACTTCGAGGGCCAGCGGGACGAGCCCGATCTGGGCCTGGCGCCTGGCGAGGACCGGCAAGCGCATGCCGAGGACGCGACCGTGCTCGACCGGGCGAGCGGGCAACTGCGGGAGTACTTCGACGGCCGCCGCCGGCGCTTCGACCTGCCGCTGGAACTCGTCGGCACGCCCTTTCAGCGCGAGGTCTGGCAGGCCCTGCTCGCCATCCCATTCGGCGCCACGAGCACCTACGGCGAGATCGCGGCGCGAATCGGGCGGCCGCGGGCCGTACGGGCGGTCGGCGGCGCGATCGGGCGCAACCCGGTGTCCATCGTCGTTCCCTGTCACCGGATCGTCGGCAGCGACGGTTCGCTGACCGGTTTCGGCGGGGGGCTGCCGCGCAAGCGCGCGCTGCTCGGCATCGAAGGCGCCATGCCATCGTCGCTGCTCTGACTCGGTCGCAAGGGCCGGGCGTCCCGCGGCCCGGTTCGGCCGTGGAGTCGGCTGCTTCGGGCCGCCCTGTTGCTCGTCGGCCTGCTGCGGCGCGGTTGAAAGTCCCCCTCGCTTCGGGTGACCATCCATCGTCCGGGTGATCTTTCGCGGGTGACCGCAACGGGGGACGGCGATGAACGCACCGCAAGCGCTGACGCAGCTCGAGATCGACCAGCGCGTGTTCGATCTCTACGACGAGTACTGCCACGGCCGGATCGACCGGCGCACCTTCCTGGCCCGCGCTGCCGCGGTGACGGCCGGCGGGCTGGCGATGGCCCATGCGCTGCTGCCGAACTACGCGGCCGCGCAGACGATCTCCTTCACCGATTCGCGCATCAAGGCCCGCTACGTCGATTACCCGTCGCCCGGCGGCAACTCCGGGCAGATGCGGGGCTACCTGGTGCAGCCGGCCGGCGCCGGGCCCTTTCCCGCCGTGCTGGTCATCCACGAGAACCGCGGGCTGAACCCGTACATCGAGGACGTCGCGCGCCGGCTCGCGGTCGAGGGCTTCCTCGCGCTGGCGCCCGACGGCCTGTCCCCGCTCGGCGGCTATCCGGGCAACGACGACGACGGCCGCGCGATGCAGGCGAAGCTCGACCAGCCGAAGCTGCGCACCGACATGCTGAACGGCGCGCGCTTCCTGAAGGCGCATCCGCTGTCCTCAGGCAGGCTGGGCGTGACCGGCTTCTGCTGGGGCGGCGGGACGACGAACTGGCTGGCCACCGAGCTGGGCGCCGACATGCAGGCGGGCGTGCCGTACTACGGCGCCGCGGCCGAGACCGCGAGCGTCCCGAAGATCGCGGCGCCGCTGCTGGTCCACTATGCCGAGAAGGACGAGCGGATCAACGCGATGCGGCCGGCCTTCGAGGCGGCGCTGAAGCAGGCCGGGGTGCCGCACGAGATGCACGTGTACCCCGGCACCCAGCACGGCTTCCACAACGACTCCACGCCGCGCTACGACGAGGCGGCCGCTAAGCTGTCCTGGGAGCGCACCCTGGCCTTCTTCCGCAAGCGCCTGATCTGAGAACGCGCGCTCCCCGGAGCCGTTATCGGGGTCGGCAGGGCCTGCCCGGGCCTCAGTGGATCTCGGGCTCGGGATTGCGGCCGGGCTTGGCCAGGAAGTCGAAGTCGCAGCCCAGGTCGGCCTGCTGAACGTGCTGCGAGAACAGCTCGCCGTAGCCGCGCTCGAAGCGGCGCTCGGGGCGCTTCCAGGCCGCGCGCCGGCGCGCGAGCTCGGCCTCGTCGACCTCGAGCTTCAGCACCCGGTCGGGCACGTCCAGCGTGATCATGTCGCCTTCCCGCACCAGCGCGAGCGGGCCGCCCACGTACGACTCGGGCGCCACGTGCAGCACGACCGTGCCGTAGCTGGTTCCGCTCATCCGGGCGTCGGAGATGCGGATCATGTCGCGCACGCCCTTCTGCAGCAGCTTCTTCGGCAAGGGCATCATCCCCCACTCCGGCATTCCCGGCCCACCCTGCGGACCCGAGTTGCGCAGGACCAGGATGCAGGTTTCGTCGACGTCGAGGTCCGGGTCGTCGAGCCGTCGCTCGAGCTCGTTGTAGTCGTCGAAGACGATCGCGCGGCCGGTGTGCTTCAGCAGCGAAGGCGTGGCCGCCGAGGTCTTGATCACCGCGCCGTCGGGCGCCAGGTTGCCGCGCAGGATCGCCACGCCGCCCTCGGCCTCGAGCGGCTTCTCGCGGGTCATGATCACGTCGGGCAGGTGGATCGGCGCGCCGGCGATCTCCTCGCCGAGCGTGCGCCCGGTGCAGGTCGGCGTGTCGCGGTGGAGAAGGTCGCCGAGCGCGTCGAAGAACGCGCGCGACCCGCCCGCGTAGAACAGGTCTTCCATCAGGTACTTGCCCGACGGCCGCAGGTTCAGCGTGACCGGGGTGGTCTTCGACAGCCGGTCGAAGTCGTCTAGCCCGATGTCGATGCCGGCGCGGCGGGCCATCGCCACGATGTGCACGACCGCGTTGGTCGAGCCGCCGCCGGCCATCATGACGGTGATCGCGTTCTCGAAGCTCTTGCGGCTGAGCAGGTCCGAGGGCTTGAGGTCTTCCCAGACCATCTCCACGATGCGCCGGCCCGAGTTCGAGGCCAGCCGCGGGTGGTTGGAGTCGGCCGAGGGAATCGTGGCGCCGCCCGGAAGGATGAAGCCCAGCACCTCGGCGATCGTGGCCATGGTGGAGGCGGTGCCGAAGGTCATGCAGGTGCCGAAGGAGCGGGCGATGCCTTCCTCGATCTCGTGCCAGTCTTCCTGCGTGATGTTGCCGGCGCGCAGCTCGGAGTGGTACTTCCAGACGTCGCTGCCCGAGCCGAGCTGCTGGCCCCGCCAGTTGCCGCGCAGCATCGGGCCGGCCGGCATGAAGATCGTGGGCAGGTTCATGCTGATCGCGCCCATCAGCAGCGCGGGCACGGTCTTGTCGCAGCCGCCCAGCAGCACGCAGCCGTCGGCCGGGTAGGAGCGGAGGATCTCCTCCGTTTCCATGGCCAGCAGGTTGCGGTACATCATCGTGGTCGGCTTCTGGAAGTTCTCCGACAGCGTCAGCGCGGGAATCTCCACCGGGAAGCCGCCGGCCTGCCAGATGCCGCGCTTGACTTCCTCGGCGCGGGTCCGGAAGTGGGCATGGCAGGGGTTGATGTCGCTCCAGGTGTTGACGATAGCGATGACCGGCTTGCCCGCGAAGTCGCGGCGGTCGTAGCCGATCTGCAGGGTGCGCGAGCGGTGTCCGAAGGCGCGCAGCGTGTCGACGCCGTACCAGCGATGGCTGCGGAGCTCTTCGGGCCTGCGGCGGGGGCGGTCGGCCATGGCTACTCCTTGACCGCGCCGGTCATGCCGGAGACGTAGTACTCGACGAAGAAGGAGTAGATCACCGCCACCGGGAGCGACCCGAGCAGCGCGCCGGCCATCAGCGATCCCCAGTGGTAAACGTCGCCTTCGACCAGTTCGGTGATCACGCCGACCGGAACCGTCTTCACCTCTGACGACGACACGAAGGTGAGCGCGTAGATGAACTCGTTCCAGGACAGCGTGAACGCGAAGATGCCGGCCGAGATCAGGCCCGGCACCGCGAGCGGCAGGATGATCTTGACCAGGATCTCCCAGCGGGTGGCGCCGTCGATCAGCGCGCACTCCTCGAGCTCGTAGGGAATCGAGCGGAAGTAGCCCATCAGCAGCCAGGTGCAGAACGGGATCAGGAAGGTCGGGTAGGTGAGGATCAGCGCCCAGCGGGTGTCGAACAGGCCCAGGTTGAACACGATGGCCGCCAGCGGGATGAACAGGATGCTGGGCGGCACCAGGTAGGCGAAGAAGATCGCCAAGCCGGTCGGCTTGGCGCCCTGGAAGCGCAGCCGCTCGATCGCGTAGGCCGCCAGCACCGAGGCGAACAGCGAGAAGAAGGTGGACACCACCGACACGATCATCGTGTTCAGCAGCCACTCGGGGTAGGGCGTCTCGAACAGCAGCTTGTGGAAGTGGTCGAGCGTGGGGCTGTTCAGCCAGAACGGGTTGCCGTCGCGGTCGAGCAGCTCCTCGTTCGGCTTGAACGAGGTCATCCCCATCCAGTAGAACGGGAACAGCAGCACGAAGACGAAGATCCCGAGCGGGATGTAGACGGTGACCCACCTGCGCGGCAGCGACTGCAGGTAGTCCATGCCGCTGGTTTCCTTCTGTTCGGCCATGTCGGCGAATGCTCCCCGTGTTCGAAGTCTTGTCGGTGGCGTCGTGCCGGCTCAGCGGTCGCTGCCGCCCTGCTGCCAGGCGCGGCGCTGCAGCCCGAAGTAGCTGAACATGATCGCCGCGAGCAGGAAGGGCACCATCGAAATCGCCAGCGCGGCGCCTTCGCCGAGCGCGCCGCCCGGGATCGCGCGCTGGAAGGACAGCGTGGCCATCAGGTGCGTGGCGTTCAGCGGCCCGCCGCGGGTCAGCACGTAGATCAGCTGGAAGTCGGTGAAGGTGAACAGCACCGAGAAGGTCATCACGACCGCGATGATCGGCGTGAGCATCGGCAGCGTGATGTTGCGGAACTGCTGCCAGGGCGTGGCGCCGTCGATCGCCGCGGCCTCGTACAGGCTGGGCGAGATCGTCTGCAGGCCGGCCAGCAGCGAGATCGCCACGAAGGGAATGCCGCGCCAGACGTTGGCGGCGATCGTGGAGAACCTCGCCATCCACGGGTCGCCGAGGAAGTTGATGTACTCGTCGATCAGGCCCATGCGCGCGAGGACCCAGCTGATCACCGAGAACTGGGCGTCGTAGATCCACCAGAACGCGATCGCCGACAGCGCGGTGGGCACGATCCAGGGCAGCAGGATGACCGCCCGGAAGAAGCTCTTGAACGGCAGGTGCTTGTTCAGCAGCAGCGCCAGCCAGAGCCCGAGCAGGAACTTCAGGATGCTGGCGACGATCGTGTAGAACAGCGTGTTGAACAGCGACAGGCGCGCGACGCTGTCGCCGAAGAGGAATTCGTAGTTCTCGAGGCCGATGAACGAGCCGCCGCGGCCGATCTTGGTGTCGGTGAAGCCCAGCCACACGCCGAGCCCCAGCGGATAGGTCAGGAACAGCAGGAGCAGCACGGCCGCCGGCAGCATGAACAGCAGGCCCAGCGCATTGCGGTTGTTCAGGATTCTGTCGAGCACGTCGTTCGGCCGTGAGGGTTGGACGAGGCCCCCGCCGGCGCAGGGCCGGCGGGGGCGCGCTACGAGGAGCGCCGGAGACTTTCCCGGCTCAGACCTTGTAGTAGCGCTCGGCGCGCTTCTGGGCGCGCTCGGCGGCTTCCTTCGGCGAGCGCTGGCCCGAGGCGGCCTCGGCCATCATG
Source organism: Zeimonas sediminis (assembly GCF_023721795.1). Classification (NCBI taxonomy): domain Bacteria; kingdom Pseudomonadati; phylum Pseudomonadota; class Betaproteobacteria; order Burkholderiales; family Burkholderiaceae; genus Zeimonas; species Zeimonas sediminis. The sequence goes on along the minus strand of NZ_JAMQYE010000002.1, from coordinate 437,667 downwards.
TTGACCACGATGAAGTCGGCCATCGCGCCCGCCGAGGCGTAGCCCAGCTTGCCCGGCCAGCCGCCCGGCCGCATGATCTTCACGGCGTCGCGGTACGGGGTGTGCTTCGGGTCGCTCGTCCAGATCGGGTTCTTCGAGTACGCGTCGAGCGGGTGCGACACGTAGCCGATCGCCGCCTGCATCCACGGGCCGTACTGCTCTTCTTCCATCATGAACCGGATGAACTCCTTCGCAGCCTTCGGGTACTTCGTGTGCTTGAAGATCATCTGGTTGAAGAACAGGTTGAACTCGGTCGGCACGCCGGCCGGTCCGATCGGCATGTTCGCGTGGTTGATGTCGGCCGCCAGCGCGTTGATCTTCGGGTCCTTCGAGGTCTTGGCCGCGTAGTACACCGAGATGCCGTTGCAGGTGACGCTGACCTGGCCGTCCAGGAAGGCCTTGTTGTTGTTCGGGTCGAGCCAGGACAGCGTGCCGGGCACGAAGGTCGAGTAGAGCTCCTTGATGTACTCGAGCGCCTTGATCGTCTCGGGGCTGTTGACGACGACGTTGTTGTTCTTGTCGACCAGGCTGCCGCCGAAGGCCCAGAGCAGCCAGTGGGTCCAGGTGTTGCCGTCGCCGGTGGCGTTGCCGAGCGCGAAGCCGACCGGCGTGCCCTTCTCCTTCAGCGCCTTGCACATCTTCAGGAAGCCGTCGGTGTCCTTCGGGAAGGAGTCGAAGCCGGCCGCCTTCAGCTGGCTGGTGCGGTAGACCATGCAGTTGCCGGCCGCGCCCAGCGGGATGCCGATCCAGCGCTGGCCGTCGGGGCGCAGGTACTGCTCGCAGACCGGGTACCAGCCGCCGTACTTCTTGCCGAGGTAGTCGGCCAGGTCGGTGACGTCGACCAGCTTCTCGGGGTACAGGTTGGCGTCGTCGTTGGTGGACAGGATGATGTCCGGGCCGGCGCCGGTGTTCGCCGCGACCGCCGCCTTCGGGCGCACATCTTCCCAGCTCTCGCTGTCGACGCGGACCTCGATGCCGGTCTTCTCGGTGAACTTCTTGACGTTGGCCAGGTACTGGTCTTCGTCGCCCTGAACGAAGCGCTTCCAGCGCAGCACGCGCAGCTTGGCGCCCGGCTCCGGCTGGTTGTTCCACTGGGCATGCGCGCTGGGAATCCACAGCGCGGGCGCGGCCACCGCGCTGCCCGCGGCGACGCCCGCGGTGGTCTTCAGAAAGTCACGGCGTTGGGTCATGGTGTCTCCTCCTTGTCTTGCGGGGTGGGATCGGCCGCGGGCTAGAGCCGCTTGCCGCTTGCTGCATCGAACACGTGGATCGCCTCGGCCATCGGCTCGAGGAAGATCTTCGAGCCGGGATGGAAGTCGTGCCGCTCGCGGAACACCGCCATCAGGTCGCCCGACGGGCATTTCGTGAAGACCTGCGTGTCGGCGCCGGTCGGCTCGATCACGACGACTTCGCTGGGGATGCCGGCCTGGCCGAGCGTGAGGTGCTCGGGCCGGATGCCGAACACGACCTTCTGCCCGGACGCCGCCTTCAGGCCCGGAACGGGAATCCGCGTGCCGCCCGCCAGCTCGACGCTGGTGCCGTCGGCGCCGATCTGGCCGTCGAGCATGTTCATGGCCGGCGAGCCGATGAAGGTGGCAACGAAGGTGTTGGCGGGGCGGTCGTAGAGCTCGAGCGGCGCGCCGATCTGCTCGACGATGCCGTCGTGCATGACGACGATCTTGTCGGCCATCGTCATCGCCTCGATCTGGTCGTGGGTGACGTAGATCGACGTGGTCTTGAGCCGCTGGTGCAACTCCTTGATCTCGGTGCGCATCTGCACCCGCAGCTTGGCATCGAGGTTGGACAAGGGCTCGTCGAACAGGAACACCTGCGGCTTGCGCACGATCGCGCGGCCCATTGCGACGCGCTGGCGCTGGCCGCCGGACAGCTGGCGCGGATAGCGGTCGAGGTACTGGGTGAGCCCGAGGATGCCGGCCGCCTCGTTGACCCGCGTGTCGATCTCGGCCTGCGGGCGCTTGGCGAGTTTCAGCGAGAAGGCCATGTTGTCGCGGACCTTCATGTGCGGGTAGAGCGCGTAGTTCTGGAAGACCATCGCGATGTCGCGCTCTTTCGGCTGCACGTTGTTGACCACGCGCTCGCCGATCCGGATCTGGCCGGAAGAGATTTCCTCGAGTCCGGCGATCATCCGCAGCAGGGTGGACTTGCCGCAGCCCGACGGGCCCACCAGCACGCAGAATTCGCCGTCGGAGATCGAGATGTCGACGCCGTGGATGACCTTGGTGGCGCCGAATGCCTTCTGGACGCCTTCGATGCTGACCGATGCCAAGCAGTGTCTCCCGATGTTTCGTATTCGTGCCCGCCCGCGGCCCGGCGGGGGAATCCCGACTCTAACGCATCAGGCGCCGGTAGCGCCAATGTCGGAAGCGCTTGACGCGGGTCAACCGTTCCGGGTTTCCGCCCGGGCAAAGTCCGTATTGACCTCAATGACCTGCCGTGCCCGGCCGGATCGGCCCGCCAGCCGGTTCCGGCACCCGATCCTCCGAGTCCGGATGAAGACCGCCACACCCGACCAGAACGCCCTGACGAGCGCGCTTGCGCTGCGCCAGCAGGCCGTGGCGCGCTGGCGGCAGCTTGCGGAGCGCGCGGCCACGCGGGATCCCGGCCTCGCGCCGGCGCTCGCCCGGGTCAGCGCAAGCGAGCAGCAGCACGCCGAGCGGCTCGCCCGGGAGCTGCCGATGCTCGACGGCGAGGAATTCGTGCGGATCGTCGGCGCCACGCGCCCGGAGGGGGCGGCGGCCGGGCGCGAAGCCCGGAGGCCGGCACGCGCGGGGGGCGGACGCGGCGACGGCAATGCCGTCGGTGGCGACGGCGAGGCCTCGCTGGGCGCGTGCGCGCGCGCCCTGGAGGACGCCCTCGCGCACGAGCGACGGCTGCGCAGCGCGTTCGAGCAGCTCGCCGCCCGCGCGGGCGACGACCAGATCCGGGTCCGGGCGCTCGCGCTCGCGCTGGCCGAGACCCGCCACCTGCGGGTGCTCGAGGAAGCCCTGGGCTCGCTGCGTTGTAAGCTCTAGCCAGCAGGCGGGTGCGTCCGGAGGGCGCCCCGCTCGCCGAGACACTCCACGAAGGACGCAAGCCGAAGATGAAAATACCCCTGCAGATCAGCTTCCACGACATGCCCGTTTCGCCCGCCCTCGAGGCCCTGATCCGGGAGAAGGCCGCCAAGCTCGAACAGTTCCACCCGAACATGACCGCGTGCCGCGTCGTGGTCGACAAGCCGCACAACCACAGCCAGCAGGGCGAGCAGTTTTCCGTCACGGTCGACGTGACCGTTCCCGGCGCGAACCTGGTGGTCAACCACGTTCGCAACGAGGACGCGAACGTCGCGGTGCGCGACGCCTTCCTGGCGGCCCGCCGCCAGGTCGAGGATCACGTGAAGCGCAAGCAGGCCGAGGTTCGCCACCCGGGCCAGCGGCCGGTCGCCGAAGCGCCGGAATCCCCCGAGGTCTGACGCGATCCGGCGGGCCCTGCAACGGGGCCCGCCGCCTGTCTCGGGCAGGCAGGCGCCCGGGAACCGCTCCCGGGCGCCGCTGGATCAGGCCAGCCCTGCCGCCCGCATCGTCTCGACGCGCGAGACCTTGACCTTCTCGCCCGCCGCCAGGATTTCCTCCCAGGTCGTGCCGTCGACCGGGATGCCCTCGGCCTGCCGCTTCGCGCGGGTCTCGCGTTCCGGCTCTCCCGCGATCCGGACCTTGTCGAAGCCGGGCGCCGGAGGCGACTGCCGAAGCGAGTCGACGAAGGCCAGGCTTTCGCGGGCGAAGGCATCGGCGCCGTTGCCGACCTTGGCCGGGTCGATCAGGATGGTCAGCATGCCGTTGTAGACGCGGCGGCTGCCGTCGTGGGGCCCGTGCCAGGTGCCCCCGCCGGTCAGCGCGCCGCCCAGCAGTTCGCAGACGACCGCCAGCCCCGAGCCCTTGTGCTCGCCGAAGGGCAGCAGGGCGCCCCAGGGCGGGATCACCACGTAGCGCGGGTCGTCGGTCGGCTGGCCCTTGTCGTCGATCAGCCGGCCGGGCGGCACCTTTTCGCCCTTGTTGTGCGCGACGCGCATCTTGCCCTGCGCGACCGCGCTGGTCGCGAAGTCCAGGATCATCGGCGGCTGGCCTTCCAGCGGCACGCCGATGCAGCAGGGATTCGTGCCGAAGCGGGCATCCGAGCCGCCGAAGGGCGCGACGCTGGGCCGGGTCATCACGTTGACGAAGTGCAGCGAGATCATGCCCGCGGCGGTGGCCTGCTCGGCCCACTGGCCGATGCGGCCGAGGTGATGCGAGTTCGCCAGGGTCATGATGCAGGCGCCGTGCCGGCCGGCCCGCTCGATCCCCATCTCCATCGCGGCCTTGCCGATCGTCTGGCCGTAGCCTCGCTCGCCGTCGAGCGCGAGCAGCGCCCCCGAGTCGAGCTTCACGCTCGGGCGCCGATCGACCAGCAAGCCGCCTTCCAGAAGCGAGTCGACGTAGCGCGGGATCATGCCCACGCCGTGCGAGTCGTGTCCGGTGAGGTTCGCGCCGACCAGGCTCTCGGCTACCTGCCGGGCTTCCTCGGCGGAACTTCCCCCGGCGGCGACGATTGCGGCGATGGCCCGCGTCAGGGCCTGCGATTCGATCGTGACGTAGTCCGCCATCCGAGCTGTCTCCGTTCGGCCACCGTGGCCCGTGGCGGAGCAGTTTACTGCGCGGCGCGGGGCCCCGAGGGCCGGCTCGGTACAATCGGCCGCGATACCGGAACGACCGACCGGAACGGCAACCCGTCGGGAGCGACAACCCGACCGGACCGACAACCCGTCCGGACCCACGACGTCCGGACCCACAACGAAACGGAGCGTCGATTGGAACTGCCCGTCAATGCCTTCAAGCACGCGATCGCCGCCGGGCGCCCGCAGATCGGCCTGTGGTCGAGCATTCCCTCGAACTACTCGGTCGAGATCATCGCGGGCGCCGGCTTCGACTGGATCCTGCTCGACACCGAGCACACGCCGAACGACCTGGAATCGGTGCTGTCCCAGTTGCAGGCGGCTGCCGGATACCCGGACACGACCGCGATCGTCCGGGTGCCGTGGAACGACCAGGTCGTGCTGAAGCGCTACCTGGACGCCGGCGTGCAGACGGTGCTGATCCCCTTCGTGTCGAGTGCCGACGAGGCGCGCGCGGCGGTGTCCTACACCCGCTATCCGCCCAAGGGCGTGCGCGGCGTCGGCGGCACGACGCGGGCCACCCGTTTCGGGCGCATCCGCGACTACACGAAGCTGGTCGAGCGCGAGCTGTGCGTGCTGGTGCAGGTCGAGACGAAGCAGGGTCTGGACAACATCGAGGAGATCTGCGCGGTCGACGGCATCGACGGCGTGTTCATCGGTCCGGCCGACCTGCACGCGTCGCTCGGCCACACCGGCGAGACCGCCAATCCGGAGATCCTGCCGCTGATCGACGACGGCATCCGGCGTATCCGCAAGGCCGGCAAGGCGCCCGGCGTGCTCACGCCGGCCGAGCCGCTCGCCCGGCGCTGGCTCGATTGCGGCGCGCTGTTCGTGGCGGTGGGCGCCGATGCCGGACTGCTGGCGCGCGGCGCGGAAGCGCTGGCCCAGCGCTTCAAGGGCTGAGGCCGGAGCGGTCATGCAACTGGACCTGGCAGGGCGCGTCGCCGTCGTGACCGGCGCGAGCAAGGGCATCGGCTTCGCCTGCGCGCGGGCCTTCGCGCGCGAAGGCGCGAGGGTGGTCGGCGTCTCGCGCTCGGCCGAGGGGCTGGCCGCCGCGCGCGAGGCGCTCGCCGCCGACGGGCTCCGGATGGAGACGGTCGCCGCCGACCTGCGCGATCCGGGCGAGGCGCTCGCCGCGATCGGCGAGATCGAGGCCACGATCGGCCCGATCGAGGTGCTGGTGAACTCGGCCGGGGCCGCCCGGCGCTACGGTCCCGACGAGCTCGACGCCGAGGGCTTCCGCCAGGCGATGGACGCGAAGTACTTCACCACGGTCCACATGATGGAGCCGGTGGCCAGGCGGATGGCGGTTCGCGGGCGCGGAGCGATCGTCAACATCGTCGGCCAGGGCGGCCGGCAGGCCAGCACGATGCACATCGCGGGCGGGGCGGCCAACGCCGCGCTGATGCTGGCCACGGTCGGCATGGCGCAGGCCTGGGCGGCCCGGGGCGTGCGGGTCAACGCGATCAACCCCGGGCTCACGCGGACCTCGCGCGTCGAGGAGGGGCTCGCCGCCGAGTCGCGCGCGACCGGCATCGGCCGGGACCAGTTGCTCGAGCGGGCGATCGCGAAGATACCGATGGGCCGGATGGCCGAGCCGGAGGAAATCGCCGACGTGGCGCTGTTCCTGGCCTCGCCGCGCGCGGCCTACGTGTCGGGGGCGATCGTGCCGATGGACGGCTGTGCGGCCTCGGTGATCTGAGCCGCCGCACGACGCGCGACTGACCGGGCGCCCGATGCACGAAGGCGGCATCCCACACCTGCGCGAGGCGCTGCTGTTCCTGGCGCTCGCCGGCATCCTGATCCCGCTGCTGCAGCGCTTCAGGGTCGGCAACGTGCTGGGCTTCCTGGTCGTCGGGCTGGCGGTCGGGCCCTTCGGGCTGGGCCGCTTCGCCGCCGACTTCCCCTGGCTCTCCTGGCTCACCTTCTCGGGCGGACCCGGCGTCTCCGCGCTGGCCGAGATCGGCGTGATGTTCCTGATGTTCTCGATCGGCCTGGAGCTGTCGACCGAGCGGCTCTGGGCGATGCGGCGCTGGGTATTCGGCGCGGGCAGCTTGCAGATGCTCGCCACCGCGCTCGCGGCCGGCCTGATCGCAGCGTCGCAAGGGCTGGACGGTCGCACCGCCCTGCTGGTCGGGCTGGTCCTTGCGTTCTCGTCCACCGCGGTGGTGATGCAGCTGCTGGCGGCCCGGCGCGAGCTCGGCACGCCGACCGGCCGTTCGGTCTTCTCGATCCTGCTGCTGCAGGACCTGGCGGTGGTGCCGGTGCTGATCCTGGTCGGCACGCTGGGCGGCCCGAGCGAGGGCGGCGTCGGGCCGTCGGTGGCGCTCGCGCTGCTGAAGGCCGGCGCGGCGATCGCCTTCATCTACCTGCTGGGCAGGCGGGTCATCCGCCCGCTGTTCCATCTGTTCGCTGGCGCGCGCCAGGCCGACACCTTCATGGCGCTGACGCTGCTCAGCTCGCTGGGCATCGCGTCGCTGACCTGGGTGGCGGGCCTGTCGATGGCGCTCGGGGCCTTCCTGGCCGGCCTGCTGCTGGCCGAGACCGAGTTCCGACACGAGGTCGAGGTCGCGATCGAGCCTTTCCGGGGCCTGCTGATGGGGTTGTTCTTCATGTCGGTCGGCATGGGCATCGACCCGGCGGCGATCCTGCGCGATCCGCTCTGGCTGCTCGCCGCGCTTGCCGGCCTGTTCGCGCTGAAGTCGCTGATCGTGGCGGGGATCGCCAGGGCGTTCGGGCTGTCGTGGGGGCGAAGCGTGGAGGCCGGCCTTCTGCTCGGACAGGGCGGCGAGTTCGCCTTCATCGTCGTGGGCGTGGCGATGGTCGGGAAACTGCTCGCTCCCGAGCTGGCGGCCTTCCTGATGATGCTGATCGGCCTGTCCCTGTTCGTCACGCCGGCCTTCGCGTCGCTCGGCCGCGCGCTGGGCGAGCGGATCGAGCGCGCGCTAGCGCCCGCGCCGGGCGAGATCGAGCTTCCGCGCGGGCTGGACGGTCACGTCGTGATCGCCGGCTTCGGCCGGGTCGGGCAGCTGACCGCGGACCTGCTCGACGCGCAGGGCATCGCCTGGATCGCGATCGACGACCAGCCGGCCACGGTGGCGCGCTTTCACGCGAAAGGCCTGCCGGTGTTCGTCGGCGATGCCGGCCGGGTCGAGCTGCTGCGTCGCCTGGGCATCGAGTCGGCGCGCGCGGTCGTGCTGACGATGGACAGGCCCGCGGCGGCGCTGCACGCGCTGGCGGCGCTGCGCCACGAGTGGCCGGCGCTGCCGGTCCTGGCGCGCGCGCGCGACGAGGCGCACGCGGCGGAGCTGCGTCGCGCCGGGGCGTCGGCGGTCGTGCCCGAGACGCTGGAGGCCGCGCTGCAGCTCGGCGCCCGCGTGCTGGAGACGGCCGGCCTGCCCGAGGAGCTGGTGGCGCGCCAGGTCGAGCTCGAGCGCGGCCGCCGCGAGTCGGCCTGGGGCGCTAGCCGGCGCGGTCCGGGGCGGGGCGAGGAACCGGGGCAGGGCTGACCGCGGCGCGCCTTGCCGCGTCCGCGATCCAGTCGCGGGCGGTGGCGAGGTCGCCGTAGCAGGCGACCTGCTCGGTGACCGTGCGCGCGGCGCGCTCCAGCAGCTGGATGTCGGCCTCGTGCTGGCGCGCCACGTGCGGGTCCTCGAGGAACAGCACCCGCTGGCAGGCGCCGTCGAGCAGCAGCTCGGCGATCTGCGCGTCGCCGCCCAGCGGGCCGCTCTTCAGCGCCCTGACCCAGGCGCCGCTGCGGCCGGGCCGCAGCTCGCGCGCGAGCTCGTTGAGCAGGCCGCCGGTGGTGCCGGTGGCCACCCGCATCGCGAACCGGTCGAAGAAGTCGAAGTGCTCGCGCACCAGCTCGATCATCTCGGCCTTGCGCGCGTCGTGCGCGACCAGCGCGATGGTCTGCGAGCCGAAGTCGAACAGCGGATCGAGCGCGGGGTTCGGCGAGGCGCCCGCCGCCACCGCGCGCAGCTCGAACCACTCGCGCGCCCCGAGCAGCGTCGACAGGAAGGGCCTGGCGTGGATGATGCACTGCCGCTTGAGCGCGACCGCCTCGGGGAAGGTCGACGAGGGGTCGACCGGATCGATCAGGTAGATCGCCGCGTGGATCGCGGTGGCAGGGTCCGGGTCGACGACGCGCGAGACCAGCCGCATCAGCCCGCCCTCGCGGCCGTACGGATAGCGGACCAGGCCGTCGTAGTCCTCGAGCAGCCCCTCCCGGCGGATCGCGTCGTGGGTGCGGCCGACGGCCAGGATCGTCGGCGCGAGCGGCTTGCGCACGACCGGCTCGATCTCGCGGACCAGCCGGAACAGCGCCGCGTCGGGCGTGTCGTGATGCAGCCGGTTGGCGGCCAGGCCGATTCTCAGGGAAGGGGGAAGAGGGAAGGGGGAAGGGGATGGCATGGCGCGGATCGCTTAAGCTTGGGCGGGTCGAGATCGAATGATGCCTGCGCGACGATGACGAAGAACAGCGAGAAGACCCCGAATTCGAAGAAACCCGGCGGGCGCGGCGCCGGACGGACGTCCGGTCGCCGGGAGGCCCCGGCGGCGCTGCCGCAGCCGCGCTTCGACCGCTTCCCCCGGCACGAGGAACTCGGGCGCCTGCTGCGCGGCTATGCCGAGGCGCGGCCCGACCTGTTCGAGCTGCGAGAGCTCGGCCGCAGCTTCGAGGGCCGCGAGATCTGGCTGCTGGTGGCCACGAACCGCGCGACCGGGCCGGACACCGACAAGCCGGCCTTCTGGGTCGACGGCAACATCCACGCGGCCGAGCTCACCGCCTGCACCGCAGTGCTGTACTGGCTGCACCGGCTGGCGACCGGTTACGGCACCGACCCCCGGATCACCGCGCTGCTCGACACGCGCTGCGTCTACCTGTGCCCGCGCCTGTGTCCCGACGGCGCCGAGCTGGCGCTGGCCGACCGTCCGCGGCACATCCGCTCGTCGACCCGGCCCTGGCCCTTCGACGAGGCGCCGGTCGACGGCCTGACCGTCGAGGACGTCGACGGCGACGGCCGCATCCTGACGATGCGCATCGAGGATCGGCACGGCGGCTGGAAGCCGCACCCCGACGAGCCGCGCCTGCTGGTGCCTCGCGAGCCCGGCGACCTCGACGGGCCCTTCTACCGGGTGATTCCCGAGGGCAGGCTGGCGAACTGGGACGGCATCACGGTCAGCGTCAACCGCGACCGCGAGGGCCTGGACCTGAACCGGAACTTCCCGCCGAACTGGCGGCAGGAGTTCGAGCAGACGGGCGCAGGGCCGTTCCCGACCAGCGAGCCCGAGGTGAGGGCGATGGTCCGCTTCGTCGTCGATCACCCGAACATCGGCGCTGCGGTCAGCTTCCACACGCACAGCGGCGTGATCCTGCGGCCGATGGGCGGCGAGTCCGACGAGCAGATGATTCCCGAGGACCTGTGGACGATCAAGCGTCTGTCGAAGCTCGGCGAGACGCTGACCGGCTACCCGTCGGTCAGCATCTTCCACGACTTCAAGTACCACCCGAACGAGGTGATCAGCGGCACCCAGGACTGGTTCTACGAGCACCTCGGCGCGTTGTTCTGGACCGTGGAGTTGTGGGCGCCGAACCGCGAGGCCGGCATCACCGGCTACGACTGGATCGGCTGGTACCGTGAGCACCCGGCCGAGGACGACCTGAAGCTGCTTGCGTGGAGCGACTCGCAGTGCGGCGGCAAGGCGCACGTCGACTGGTACCCGTTCGAGCATCCGCAACTGGGCCGGGTCGAGCTCGGCGGCTGGGACCGGATGAACTACTGGCGCAACCCGCCGCCCGAACTGCGCGAGCGCGAGGTCGCGCGCTTCCCCGACTGGCTGACGACGCTCGCGCTGTCGCTCCCGCGGCTCGAGCTGGTCGCCGCCGAGGCGCATCCCCTGGACGACGAGGCCGGCGCCGGCGGCAAGGGCCTGTGGCGAGTCCGGCTCGCCGTCGGCAATGCCGGCTACCTGCCGCAGTACGTGACCCGGCGCGCGCAGGCGCGCAAGACGGTGCGCGGCGTGATGCTGTCGATCGAGCTGCCCGAGGGGGCCGAGCTGGTGTCGGGCAAGCCGCGCGAAGAGGCCGCGCAGCTCGAGGGGCACGCGCCGCCGACCTCGCTGCAGGCCTTCCTGCCGAACCGCAGCGTGACCGCCGACCGGACCCACCGCGACTGGGTCGTTCGCGCTCGCGCCGGCGCGCGGGTCGTGCTCGCCGCCGACGGCGGGCGCGCCGGCAGGCTCCGGATCGAGCTGACGCTGGGCGGCTGACGCGGAGCGGCTGCCGCGGGGCTGCCTGCCCCGGCGCGCCCGGTGGGCGTCCGGAACCGTACCGGTACGGCTCCATGACGGTGCCGACGCCGTGTCGGTCCGGCGTGCCGGTACGCGGGCCGCGCGGCGCGCTAAGGTCGGGGGTCCCGACGAACCCGAGCGAGAGGCCCCCCGATGGACCGCGCGAATCCCGACGATCCCCGGAAGCTGCTGGCGCGGCGAGCAGGCGCGATGCGCAGCTCGGCCGTGCGCGACCTGCTGCACGACGCCCGACGGCCCGGCATGCTTTCGTTGGCGGGCGGCCTGCCGGCGCCCGATCTGTTCGACGTGGACGGACTGGCCGAGGCCGCCGGGGCGGTGCTGCGTGAGGTTCCGCGCGAGGCGCTGCAATACGGCACGACCGAGGGCGACGAGGCCTTGCGCGCCCAGCTCGCCGCGAGCCTGCGCGCCCGGGGGGCGAGCGTTTCCGACGACGCGCCGCTGGTCACGACCGGATCGCAGCAGGCGCTCGACCTGATCGCGCGGGCCCTGCTCGAGCCGGGCGATCGCGTCGTCGTCGAACGGCCCGGCTACCTGGCCGCGCTGCAGGTGTTCGCGCTGACCGAGGCGCGCTGCGTCGGCGTGGCCGGCGACGCGCGGGGCCTGCGGGTGGAGGCGCTGCCCGAGGCGGCGGGGCTCGGCGGCAAGGAACAGGGCGGACCGGCCGGCGGGCGCCTGAAGCTCGCCTACGCGGTCACGAACTTCGCGAACCCGACCGGCGCCACGCTGGACCTGGATCGGCGCATCGCGCTGCTCGAGTGGGCGGTGCGCAACCGGGTGTTCGTGCTGGAGGACGATCCCTACGGCGGCCTGCGGGTCGAGGGCGAGCACCTGCCGCCGCTCGTCGCGCTCGCGCCCCGGGTGCCGGGCGCGGCCGGGCTGTGCGGCTACGTGTCCTCGCTGTCCAAGGTGCTGGCGCCGGGCCTGCGGATCGGCTACGCGGTGCTGCCGGACTGGCTGCGCGGGCCGGTGGTGCGGATCAAGCAGGCGCTTGACCTGCACACCTCGACGCTGGCGCAGGCGATCGCCGCGCGCTACCTGGCGAGCGGCCGGCTGGAGGCGCGGATGCCCGCGATGCGAGAGGCCTACCGCGAGCGGCGCGACGCGCTGTGCGAAGCGCTGGCGCAGGCCTTCGGCCCTGCGCTGCGCTTCTCGCGGCCCCAGGGCGGCATGTTCGTGTGGGCGCGCTTCACCGACGGCACCGACACCTCGCGCTTGCTGCCGCGCGCCCGCGACGAGGGCATGATCTTCGTGCCCGGCGAGGCTTTCTACGACGCCGAGCCCGATCGCTCGGCGCTGCGGCTCAGCTTCTCCACCGCCACGCCGGCCGAGCTCGCCGAGGCGGTCGCAAGGCTGGCCCGGGCCCATCGCGCGCTGCGCGGGCAGGCGGCGACTGGCGCCGAAGCGACCGGCGCGAATCCCGGTGCGTCGCCGCGCGGATCGAGTGCCGCCGCATCGACCCGGTCGACCGGCGCGGCCGATTCGAACGCTGCGGCCGCCACGGCCGGCGACCCGTCGCAGCCGGGGCCGTCGGGCCCGCGGGGCGACCGGGTGCGCGAAGCCTGCCTCGCGGCAGCGCTCGAAGCCTGGGAAGACGCCGGCATGCGCGGCCTGTGCGCCGAGGGAAGGTGGGAGGTCGCGATCGGCGCGATCCGTTCGCTCGATCTCGACACGCTGGATCGACAAGACTGAGCGCGCGTTTCGCGGCGTCGCGCCGACGCCGCGCAGTCCACAAGCTCCAGGGCAGGGGGCGGCCAGCCCGAAGCGGGGCATCGTGCAAGCCGAGCGCCACCGAAAGAAATCTCGCGGGACCCGCTCGCCGCGGGGCGAAGCCCCCTGCGAGGCGGGTGCGAGATTTCGAGGTGGGCGAGGGAAGCCCCGCGAAGCGGGGCCGCAGCACCATGCCCCGCTTCGGGCTGGCCGCCCCCGGCCCGGGCGAATGCCACTGATAACGTCGGCGCGACGCCGCGAAACGCGCGCTCAGGTCGCCAGGCGCCCCAGCAGCAGGTACTCCATCAGCGCCTTCTGCGCGTGCAGCCGGTTCTCCGCCTCGTCCCACACCACCGACTGCGGCCCGTCGATGACCTCGGCGGCCACCTCCTCGCCGCGGTGCGCCGGCAGGCAGTGCATGAACACCGCGTCGGGCGCCGCCACCGACATCATCTCGGCGTCGACGCACCAGTCGGCGAAGGCCTTGCGGCGCTCGTCGTTCTCGGCCTCGAAGCCCATGCTGGTCCACACGTCGGTGGTGACCAGGTGGGCCCCGCGGCAGGCCTCCATCGGGTCGGCGAACTGCTCGAAGTGATCGGTGCCGAACAGGCCGGCCCGCTCGGGTTCGACCTCGTAGCCTGGCGGCGTCGACACGTGCACGTTGAAGTCGAGCAGCTCGGCCGCCTGCAGCCAGGTGTTGCAGACGTTGTTGGAGTCGCCGATCCAGGCGACCGTCTTGCCGGTGATCGGGCCGCGGTGCTCGATGAAGGTGAAGATGTCGGCCAGGATCTGGCAGGGGTGGTACTCGTTGGTGAGTCCGTTGATCACCGGGACCCGGGAGTTCGCGGCGAAGCGCTCGACGATCTCCTGCTCGAAGGTGCGGATCATGACCAGGTCGCACATCCGCGAGATGACCTGCCCGGCGTCTTCCACCGGCTCGCCGCGCCCGAGCTGCGAGTCGCGGGTGTTCAGGTAGATCGCCGCGCCGCCCAGCTGGTGCATGCCGGCCTCGAACGAGAGTCGGGTGCGGGTGCTGGCCTTCTCGAAGATCATCACCAGCGTGCGGTCGGCCAGCGGGTGGTAGGTCTCGTAGCGCTTGAACCGCTCCTTGATGATGCGGGCGCGCACGAACAGGTACTCGATCTCCTCGCGCGTGAGGTCCTTGAACTGCAGGAAGTGCTTGAGCGTCATGGCCGCCACCCTGTCTCAGGCGGCCTGCGCGGCCGGGCGCGACAGGAATTCGCGGACCAGCGGCACGAGCCGGTCGACCAGCAGTTGCGCGTGCTCGCGGCCGAAGATCAGCGGCGGCAGCAGGCGGATCACCCGGTCGGCGGTCACGTTCAGCACCAGGCCGGCGGCGAGCGCCGACTTGACCAGCTCGCCGCAGGAGCGGTCGAGCTCGATGCCGATCATCAGCCCCTGGCCCCGGACTTCGGCGACGCCCGAAAGGCCGCCGAGCTCGCGCCGGAAGGTGTCGATCAGCCAGCCGCCGACCTCGGCGGCGTTCTGAAGCAGGCCGTCTTCCTCCATCGTGGCGATCGTGACCAGGCCCGCGCGCATCGCGAGCGGATTGCCGCCGAAGGTCGTGCCGTGGTTGCCGGGCCCGAAGACCTCGGCGGCCGCGCCGTGGGCCACGACCGCGCCGATCGGCACGCCCGAGGCCAGCCCCTTGGCGAGCGGCATCACGTCGGCCTTGATGCCGGCCCACTGGTGGGCGAACCACTTGCCGGTGCGCCCGGTACCGCACTGGACCTCGTCGATCATCAGCAGCCAGCCCTTCTCGTCGCAGAGCCGGCGCGCCTCGCGCATGAACTCGACGCCGGCGGGCTGGATGCCGCCCTCGCCCTGGATCGCCTCCATGAACACCGCGACCACGTTGGGACGCTCGGCCGCGACCTTGCGCAGCGCGGCCACGTCGTTCAGCGGAATCCGGACGAATCCCTCGACCAGCGGCTCGAAGCCCTTCTGCACCTTCTCGTTGCCGGTGGCCGACAGCGTGGCCAGCGAGCGGCCGTGGAAGGCCTTCTCGAAGACGACGATCTCGGGCAGCGCGATGCCCTTGCCGTGGCCGAACTTCCGGGCGATCTTGATCGCCGCCTCGTTCGCCTCGAGGCCGCTGTTGCAGAAGAACACGTTGGTCATGCCCGACAGCTCGACCAGCTTCGCGCCGAGCTCGGTCTGCAGCGGCACCTCGAACAGGTTCGAGCTGTGGATGATCCGCGCGACCTGCTCGCGCAGCGCCGCCACGAGCTTCGGATGGTTGTGGCCCAGCGTGTTGACCGCGATGCCCGACAGGCAGTCGAGATAGCGCTTGCCCTCGGTGTCGAAGAGCCAGGCGCCGTCTCCGTGGCTGAACGCCACCGGCAGCCTTGCGTAGGTGTTCATCAGGGGGGAGGTCGCTGCCATCGCGAGATCCTTTTCTTTTCCGGTTAGGGTCCGGGGAGCGGACCTCTGCGTGGAATTGTATGGGAAGGCCCCGATGCGGCCAACGAAGGCGCAGGCGCTGCCGGTATAATCCTCGGCTTGCGCTCACGCGCCTTGCCGCGCACAGGGCCGCACTCCCCCGATCGGGAGCGCGCCGCCCAGCCGGGCGCGCCGCCCCTCGACATGACCGACAGCCCCGCCGTCCAGTCCTTCGTCATCCTCGGCGTGACCGGGAGCGGGCGGCCGTTCAGGCCCAGCGACTGGGCCGACCGTCTCTGCGGCGTCATGGCCGGTTTCCGGCCGCCGGGCAGCGTGGCCGATGCGCGCCTCGCCTGGTCCCCCTACGTGATGCCCGGATTCCACGAGGGGATCCGCTGCGTCGTCGTCGACGCCCGTCTGCACGGCATCGAGCCGATGGCCTACGACTTCCTGCGCCGCTTCGCGGCCGACAACGAGCTGCGCGTCGTCGAGACCGCCTGAGGGCGGCTTTCCGGAAAGCGGGCGGCGGCGCCCGCGGGGAACCGTGGCGGCGCGCCTGTGTCGGTCGCTTGCCCCGCGCTACAATGGCCGCAACGGGCCGGGCGTCTCGGTCCGCAACAATGTCCAAAGTGGAGGATTCCGGAGATGGATCGTCGTTCCCTGCTCAAAGCCGGCGCCGCCGGTTCGGCCGCGCTTGCCGCGCCGTTCGTCGTCACGCGTGGCGCGCACGCCCAGAACTACAAGGCCGAGTACCGGCTTTCGACCGTCGTGGGCACGGCCTTCCCCTGGGGCAAGGGCGCAGACATCTGGATCAACCTGGTGCGCGAGCGCACCCAGGGCCGGATCAACATCAAGATGTACCCGGGCGTCTCGCTGATCAACGGCGACCAGACCCGCGAGTTCTCGGCCATCCGCCAGGGCGTCATCGACATGGCGGTCGGCTCCACGATCAACTGGTCGCCGCAGGTCAAGGAGCTGAACCTGTTCTCGCTGCCCTTCCTTTCGCAGGACCACGCGGGCCTCGACGCGCTGACCCAGGGCGAAGTCGGCAAGCGGATCCTGCAGATCGTCGAGAAGGCGGGCGTGGTGCCGCTGGCCTGGGGCGAGAACGGCTTCCGCGAGGTCACCAACTCCAAGCGCGAGATCCGTACCCCGGCCGACATGAAGGGCCTGAAGTTCCGCGTGGTCGGCTCGCCGATCTTCAACGACACCTTCACCGCGCTGGGCGCGAACCCCACGCAGATGAGCTGGGCCGACGCGCAGCCCGCGCTGGCCTCGGGTGCCGTCGAGGGCCAGGAGAACCCGCTGCACGTCTTCACCGCCGCCAAGCTGCACACGCTGGCCCAGAAATTCGTGACGATGTGGGACTACGTGGCCGACCCGCTGATCTTCGTCGTGAACCCCGACATCTGGAAATCGTGGTCCCCCGCCGATCGCGACATCGTCCGCCAGGCCGCGGTCGAGGCCGGCAAGCAGGAAGTCGCGCTCGCCCGCAAGGGCCTGGCCAACGGCGACTTGTCGATGGTCAAGGAGGTCGAGGCGCTGGGCGTGAAGGTCACCCAGCTGAGCGCCGACGAGAAGGCCGCGTTCCAGAAGGCGATCAAGCCGGTCTACGACAAGTGGGCCAAGCAGATCGGCGCCGACCTGGTCAAGAAGGCCGAGGCTGCGGTCGCGGCCAGCCGCAAGGGCTGATCCGAGTCCCGGCCGCGGCACGCCGCGGCCGGCGCCGAAGGCCGGGATGCGCGCGTCCCGGCCTTTTTCAGTTCGATCGCCCCGCGCGCAGCCCGCTGAGCCGCCTGCGGCGATGCGTTCCCCGCGCGGCCCGGATTCCTCCCCGACCACACCCCAGTTACATTCCCGACCACGATGCCCGATCCGGACCGCAACGCAGCGCCCGATCCGACCGCGCCGGCGGACCAGGCGGATCCGCCCAGGCGCCGATACCTGCCCGAGGACCTGGTCGGCGCGCTGGCGATGGCGCTGCTGACGGCGATCACCTTCGGCAACGTGCTGGTGCGCTACTTCACCAGCGAGTCCTTCGCCTGGACCGAGGAGATCTCGGTGTGGCTGATGGTCGTGGTCACGATGGTCGGGGCCGGTGCGGCGGTGGTGCGTGACCGCCACATCCGCGTCGAGGTCTTCTACCTCGGCGGCACCGCGACCCGGCGCAGTCGATTGTCGGCGTTCTCCTCGCTCGCGACCGTGGCGGTCTTCCTGCTGCTTTTCGGGCTGGGCCTGCGCCTGTTCTGGGACGACTACCGCTACGAGGTCACTTCGCCCGGCATCGGCGTGCCGCAGTGGTGGTACACGATCTGGCTGCCGCTGCTTTCCCTGGCGATCGCGATCCGCGCGATGCACCGCCTGATCCGCGAGTCGAGGCCGTCATGACCGGATTCGCGATCTTCGCCGCCTTCATCGCGCTGATGCTGCTCGGCGTGCCGATCGGCGTCGCGCTCGCGCTGGCGGGCGCGGTAGGCATCGGGCTGGCCGAGCTCGGCTGGCTGTCGATCCCCAACAACTTCTACGCCGGCATCGCGAAGTACCCGCTGCTGGCGCTGCCGATGTTCGTGCTGGTCGGAGCGGTATTCGAGCGCTCGGGCGTGGCGAAGCGATTGGTCGACTTCGCGGTGGCGCTGGTCGGGCGCGGCCCCGGAATGCTGCCGCTGGTTGCGATCGGCGTGGCGATGTTCATGGGCGGCATCTCCGGCTCCGGACCGGCCACTGCCGCCGCGGTCGGCGGCGTGATGCTCGGCGCGATGGCGCGAGCCGGCTATCCGCGCGCGTACTCGGCAGCGGTGATCGGCTCCGCGGCGGCAGTCGACATCCTGATCCCGCCGTCGATCGCGTTCATCGTCTACTCGGTGCTGGTGCCGGGGGCCTCGGTGCCGGCGCTGTTCGCCGCGGGCATGGTGCCGGGCGTCCTGGCGGGGCTCGCGCTGATGGTCCCGGCGGTCTGGCTGGCCCGCCGCCACGGCTTCGGCATGAACGAGGCCGGCGAGCCGAGGCCGCCATTCTGGCGCGCGCTGCGCGAAGCGAGCTGGGGCCTCTTCGCGCCGGTGCTGATCCTCGGCGGGATGAGGCTGGGCTGGTTCACGCCGACGGAGGCGGCCGTCGTCGCCGTGGTCTACGGCGTGTTCGTCGGCATGGTCGTCTACCGCACGATCGGCCTGCGCGAGCTCGTCGACATCCTGGTCGATGCGGCCGAGACCTCGGGACTCATCATGGTCGTCGTGGCGCTGGCCAGCATCTTCGCGTACACGGTGAGCACGCTGGGCATCGTCGACCCGATCGCGAAGATCGCCCAGGACGGCATCCTCGGCTCCTGGGCGGCGCTGGCGGTGGTGATCCTGGTGCTGCTCCTGGTGGGCATGGTGCTCGACGGCATCTCGATCTTCCTGATCTTCGTGCCGCTGCTGGTGCCGCTGATGCGGGCCTACGCGTGGGACCCGGTGTGGTTCGGCGTGTTGCTCACCTTCATGGTCGCGATCGGGCAGTTCACGCCGCCGGTCGCGGTCAACCTGATGGTCTCGGCCCGGCTCGCCGGGGTCGCGATCGAGCAGACGGCGCGCTGGGCGATCTGGTTCGTCTTCTCGATGATGGTGGCGCTGGTGGCGCTGGTAGCTGTCCCCGACCTGGTGCTGTGGCTACCCAATGCCCTCGGCTACTGAGGGTGCTCAGGTCGTTTCTCTCGAGCCGACTGCAAGTCTCTGTGAAAAAAGCATTTTTGGCGAAGAAAACGATTGCCCATCGGGGCGGTGCTGCGCTTAAAATCCGTCCGAATCGCACGGCCTGCCGGAACCCGCTGACATGACCGAACGACATCCGACCCATGACGAGCGCCCGGAGTTCAAGGTGGCGGTCTTCGGACTCGCCACGCGCTTCCGCAAGCTGCTCGAGATCGTGCTGCGCCACGCCCACCACAACCGCTACCGGTTCTCGATCGCGACCTCGCGCGGGCCGGGGAACTTCGACGTGGCGCTGGTCGACATGACCGTGCACGGCGGGCCCAACCTGTTCGAGAAGCTGACCAAGGTCGTCGATCGCGAGACCGTCGTGCGGGTGGGGCGGCGCGCCGACCCGTCCCGGCAGCAGGACGACCTGCTGGTCCAGGCCTTCGTGGCCCAGGTGCTGTTCACGCTGAACCGGGTCGTCGACCGGCAGATCCAGAAGAAGCGCGAGCACGAAGCCTCGGCGGCGGCGAGGCCCGGGCTGGTGGTCTCGGACTTCGGCGTGCTGCGCAGGCCGCGGGTGCTGGTGGTGGACGACAGCCCGACCGTCCGGCGGCAGCTCGGCACCGCGCTGCGGCAGATGGGCATCGACTGCGAGGCGGTCGCGAGCGCCGGCGAAGCGCTCGAGCAGCTCGGCATGCGCCGCTACGAGCTGGTGCTGGCCGACGTGGTGATGCCCGACATGGACGGCTACAGGCTGACGCGGCTGATCAAGAAGAACCGCTCGCTGCGCGGCATGCCGGTGGTGATCCTTACCAGCCGGTCCTCGCCCTTCGACCTGGCGCGCGGCGCGCTGGCCGGCTGCAACAGCTACCTGGTCAAGCCGGTGACCCTGCAGTCGTTGCGCGAGACGCTGACGCGACACCTTCGCCGCGTGGCGCGGCGCGAGGACGGCGGGGCGCCGGTTCCGGCCTGAAAGCGGCCGGGCCGGCGTGGCCGGCCCGGAAGACGCCGCCGGCTGCGAGTGGCCGGCGAACCGGGCCGTGCCCGGAAGACGATCAGGCCTTGACGCGCGAGCGGTACTCGCCGGTGCGGGTGTCGATCTCGATCTTGTCGCCGATCTCGACGAACGCAGGGACCGGCAGCTCGAAGCCGGTCGGCTTGATGCGCGCGGGCTTCATCACCTTGCCCGAGGTGTCGCCCTTGACGGCCGGCTCGGTGTACTCGACCTCGCGGACCAGCGTGGTCGGCAGCTCGACCGAGATCGCGCGGCCTTCGTAGAAGGTCACCTCGCACTGCATGCCTTCCTCGACGTAGTTCAGCGCGTCGCCCATGCTCTCGGCTTCGACTTCGTACTGGTTGTAGTCGGCGTCCATGAACACGTACATCGGGTCGGCGAAGTACGAGTAGGTGACTTCCTTCTTGTCGAGGATGACGACGTCGAACTTCTCGTCGGCCTTGTAGACCGTCTCGGTGCCCGAGTTGTTGAGGAGGTTCTTCAGCTTCATCTTGACGACGGCTGCGTTGCGGCCCGACTTGTTGTACTCGGCCTTGAGGACCACCATCGGGTCCTTGCCGATCATGACGACGTTGCCGGTGCGGAGTTCCTGAGCGATTTTCATCGGATGCGGTCCCGGGCCATTTCTGGCCGATGCTGATAAACCGGAAATTATAGCCTGCCGCGCAGCCACTCGGCCAGGTTGGTCGCGAGATCGGCCTGCCCGAGCAGGCTGTCGGTCCAGCGGCGGAAGGCCGATTCGGCAGGCGCGGCGACGCGCTCGAAATCCTGCCAGGCAGCCCCGGCGTCGCCCCGGCCCGACCAGGCGCGCATCAGCGATTCGATCGCGTCGACCGCGTCGCCGATGGCCGCCTTCGTCTCGCTCGTGACTGCTTTCGCTTCCCCGGTCGCCGCGGGCTCGTCGCCCGCCGCTGCCCCGGTTGCGCCGACCGCCGCGGCGCGCAGCCGGGCCAGGAAGGCGTCGAGCTTCGCATGGTGGGCGCCGTCGGGCTGGCGGTAGGGCTGCCAGACGAAGGGCCGCCTCGCCCAGTGCGCGCGGATCCACGAATCCTCGCCGCGCACGAAGTTCAGGTCGCACAGCCGCAGCAAGGCGTCGTAGCCGTCCTGCGGCAGGAAGCGGATCCGCGCGATCCGCAGGCTTCCGCGATGCGCGGGCGGGTCGTCCGGGGCCAGGCCGGCGCCCGCGAAGGCCTCCGGCGCGTCCGGCGCGATGCCTTCGGGAACCAGCAGCAGCGTCGGCCGGTCGCCGGCGGCCAGCGCGGGCAGCAGGTCCTCGAGCGGCGAGTCCGGATAGCAGAACAGCGAGACGACGCGCTCGCCGGGCAGCGACGCGCGGCCGCAAAGGCGCGCCAGCGCGGCCGCGCGTTCGGCCCCGGCGGGCCGGTCGGCCGGCGCCAGCGCGTCGCGCTCGCGCAGCAGGCCGCCGGTGGCGGCGGTGAAACCCGGATAGAAGAAATGCTCGACGGCGCCGTCGGCGGGCTTGACCGAGGCGAGGCCGTGGCAGCCGTCGACCCAGGGCTCGGCGCTCAGGTATTCGAGGTGGATCCAGGCCGGCCGCGCCGGCGCGCCGGCCAGCATCGCGCGGATCCAGTCGGGAGGCTCGCAGCCGAAGGCGGAAACGACGGCGTCCGGCGCCGGGGCTGCGCCCTGCCAGGGCGCGAGGGGCCAGGGTGCGACGACGACGCCGGCCTCGGTCGGCGTGCCGCCCGCCAGCCGGTCGACCAGCTCGGGCCGGTCGATGAACAGCGTAACCGCAGCCTCGTGCTCGCGGGCGAGCTGCCGGGCCAGCCGCCAGCAGACGCCGGCATCGCCGAAGTTGTCGACGACGCGGCACAGGATCCACCAGCGGGTACCGGCGGGCAGGGGGCTCGCTGCTTGCATGACGGGCGAAAAGGGAACGGGCGGCAGCTGGCGCCGGGGCGGCCCGGCGGGCAACGGAGTATCCTGATGATCGCATTTCCCGCGCCGGTTCCGTCGCGGTCGCTCGACAACTACCCGGATCCAGGATGAGCTCCCACCCCGACGCGCAGGCTGGCGCGTTCTCGCGAATCGTGCTGATCGGCGCGCTGATCCTGCTGCTGTCGATGGGCGTTCGCGCCACCGCCGGCATCTTCATGCAGCCGATGCTGCTCACGCACGGCTGGAGCCGCGAGTTCTTCTCGAACACCTTCGCGCTGCAGAACCTGGCCTGGGGCGCCGGCGCGATCCTGATGGGCATGCTCGCCGACCGCTTCGGCGCGGTGCGCGCGATCGCGCTGGCCGCGCTGCTCTACGCGGCAGGGCTCGCCGGCACGCTTTTCGTGAGCTCGCAGGCCGGGCTGATCCTGTTCTTCGGACTGATGGTGGGCATCGGCCAGGGCGGCACGACCTCGGCGCTGGTGATGCCGGCGATCGGCCGCGCCACGTCGCCGATGGCGCGCAGCGCCGCGCTGGGCGTGGCCAATGCCGGCGGCTCGCTCGGCCAGTTCCTGGTCGTGCCCGCCGGGCACCTGCTGATCGAGGCCTTCGACTGGCCCGCGGCGCTCCTGATCATGTCGGTCGCAGTGGCGGCGATCGCGCCGCTCGCCTGGGCGATGTTCGGGCGCGGCGCCGCCTCGGCCTCGCACGCCGCCGGCGGCCAGCCGGCGGCCGAGCACGCGGTCGACACCGGCCCGTCGCTCTGGGCGGCGATCCGCGACGCCTTCCGCCGCAAGCCGTTCGCGCTGCTGGCCGGCAGCTACTTCGTCTGCGGCTTCCAGCTGGCCTTCATCACGCTGCACCTGCCGGCCTACGTGGTCGACAACGGGCTGGCGGCCAGCCACGGCGCGATGGCGATCGCGACGATCGGCCTGTTCAACGTGATCGGCTCCTTCGCGGTGGGCTGGCTCGGCGGGCGGCACAGCAAGAAGATGCTGCTGGGCTGGGTCTACGCGCTGCGCGCGGTCTTCGTGGTGCTGCTGCTGGTGCTGCCGGTCTCGCCGGCCTCGCTGTACCTATTCGCGGCCGGCATGGGCCTTCTGTGGCTGAGCACCGTGCCGCTCACGATGGGCCTGGTCGGGCAGATCTTCGGGCTGCGCTACGCGGCCACGCTGGGCGGCTTCGTGTTCCTGAGCCACCAGATCGGCAGCGCCACCGGCGTGTGGATCGCCGGCCAGAGCTACGCGGCCAGCGGCTCGTACGACGTGATGTGGTTCGCCTCGATCGCGCTGGCGCTGGCCGCCGCGGCGCTCGCCTGGCTGATCGACGAGCGCCCCGATGCCGGCGAGCGGCCGGCGGGCAGCGGGGGTCAGCCTTCGCTCGGCCCCGGCCCGAACAGCGAGTCGAGTTTCGCGCGCGCGCCGCTGCCGCCGGCTGCCCGTCCCGCGTCGAACGCATACTCCTCCTCGATCCGGTCGGCATAGAAACTGGCCGGGTTGGGCGAGGCCACGAAGCGCCGCCAGACCTCGGCCGGCACCGACTTGAAGGCCTTCAGCGAGCCGTCGACGAACTCGATCTCGAGGCGCTGTTCGCCCGCGTCGTAGCCGGCCGACTTCAGCCGGCCGCCGCCGATCCTGCGTCTTTCCATCATCGCTCTCCGGTTGTCGGACGCCGTTGCGCCGGGGGCGCCGCCTCGCGGCCGACGGTGGCCGGCGCCGCCGGTCGTGCAGTGACCACCGCCCCCTCGCGGCGCGGGTCGACCGCGCCGGTCAGCAGGCAGCCCCGATCCTGACGCGCGGGCGCCCGGCAGTCCAGTGCGATCGCGTGCAGGCCGCTGGTCATCGGCACCAGTTCGACCCGGTGCCCGCGGTCGCGCAGCGCGGCGGCCAGCACGGCCGGCGCGCGGTCGCGCTCGAGCTCGGTGGCGCCGTTGCGGTTGCCCAGGTTCGGCAGCGACACGGCCCGCTGGGGATCGACGCCCTCGTCGAGGATCGCGATCAGGCTGCGCGCGACGTGATTGATGATCGACGGGCCGCCCGGCGAGCCGATCACGAGCACCGGCCTGCCGCTCGCGCGGTCGAACGCGATCGTCGGCGCCATCGAGCTGCGCGGGCGCTTGCCCGCCTCGACCCGGTTGGCGACCGGCCTGCCGTCGGCGCTTGCAGGGAACGAGAAGTCGGTCAGCTGGTTGTTCAGCAGGAAGCCGCGGACCATCAGGCGCGCGCCGAAGGCGCTCTCGATCGACGAGGTCAGCGACAGCGCGTTGCCGCGCGCATCGACGATCGACATGTGGGTGGTGGCCGGTTGCTCCAGCGAGGCGGCAGGGCCGGGCATGCGGGCCGCGCGCGAGGCGGAGGACACCGCGCGGGGGACGCCCGGGGCGACCGGTGTCGGCAGCGCGCGCGGGCCGATCGCCGCGGCGCGACCTGCGAGGTAGGCGTCGTCGAGCAGGGCCGACAGGAAGCCCGGCGACGACGAGGCGGCGAATTCCGGGTCGGCCAGGTATCGGTCGCGGTCGGCGAACGCGAGCTTGCCGGCCTCGGCGAAGCGGTGGGCACCGGCCGGGTCGAGCGCGCCGCCGCCCGGGCCGAGCGGCGCGCCCGACCGGTCGCGCTCGGCAGCCGCCACGGTCAGCCGCGCCGGCGCGGCGCGCCAGAGCTTCAGGATCTGCGCCACGGTCGCGCCCCCCGACGACGGCGGCGGCATGCCGCAGATCCGGTGCTCGCCGTGATCGACACAGAGCGGCTCGCGCAGCATCGGCCGGTAGAAGGCGAGGTCGCGCTCGCCGAGCAGTCCGGGGTTCGTCGGATGGCCGCGGACCTTGTCGACGATGTCGCGGGCGATCGGGCCGGCGTGCAGGGCCAGGCTTCCTTCGCGCGCGATCCGCTCCAGCGTGTCGGCGAGCGCCGGGTTGCGCAGCCTGTGGCCGGCCGGCCAGGCCCGGCCGCTCGAGTCGTAGAAGAGCGCCGCGGCCTCGGGGTCGGCGCGCAGCGCCGGGTCGCGCTCCAGCAGCGCGTGCAGCCGGGGGCCGACCTCGAAGCCCTCGCGCGCCAGCGCGATCGCCGGCTCGAACAGCCGCGACCAGGGCAGGCGGCCGTGCCGCGCGTGGGCGGCCTCGAGCATGCGGACCAGCCCGGGCACGCCGACCGAGCGCCCGCCGACGACCGCCTCGAAGAAGGGCAGGGGCCGGCCGTCCTCGCCGAGCAGCAGGGCTTCGCCGGCGGCGGCCGGAGCGGTCTCGCGCCCGTCCCAGGCCTCGAGCCGCTTCGCGCCGGCGTCGAAGTGCAGCAGGAAGCCGCCGCCGCCGATGCCCGAAGACTGCGGCTCGACCAGCGTGAGCACCATCTGCGCGGCGATGGCCGCGTCCAGCGCGCTGCCGCCCGCCTCGAGCATCGCCCCGGCTGCCTCGCTCGCGTGGCGATTCGCGGTGACCGCCATCCAGCCCTGGCCCCGGACCGCGTCGCGGTGACCGGCGAAGCCGGTCGCCGCCTCGGGAACGGCTGCGGTCGGCGCCGCCGCGCGATCCGGCGCGGGCGGCCCGGCCGGCGATCGTGAGGGCTGCTCGGTGGACGACTCGCGCGCCGCCGTCGGCCACGGCGCCAGCGCGAGCAGCATCGCGAGCATCGCGGCCGCCGGCAGCGCCGCGCGCATGCGCCAAGCGGAACGTCGGGGTCGGTCGGATCGGGTCACCGGCCCATAATAGCGGCTGAGGAAACCGGAGACAGACCGCCATGACCCAGATCGCCGAAGCCGCCGCCGCCATCGCTGCGGGCACCGTCACCGCCGAGTCGCTGCTGGAGCAGGCCCGCGAGCGCGCGCAGCGCGCGGCCGACCTGAACCCGATCGCGCACGTCGACTGGGACGCGGCGCTGGCCGACGCCCGCGAGCGCGACGCGCAGGCCCGGGCCGGCGGGCCGCTGGGCCCCTTGCACGGCATCCCGGTCTCGATCAAGGACCTGTTCAACGTGCGCGGCATGCCCACCAGGGGGGGCACCCGCGCCCCGCTGCACGAGCTGTCGGATCGCGAGGCCAGCCTCGTGACGCGCCTTCGCGACGCCGGGGCGGTGATCTTCGCCAAGACCAACATGCACGAGATCGCGCTCGGCGCGACCGGCGAGAACCGCTGGACCGGCGATGTGAAGAATCCGTTCGACCCGGCGCGCCAGGCCGGCGGCTCGTCGAGCGGGGCCGGCGTCTGCGCGGCCACCGGCATCGGCCTGGCCGGCATCGGCAGCGATACCGGCGGCTCGGTCCGGATTCCGGCGGCGTTCTGCGGCGTGACCGGCTTCAAGCCGACCTTCGGCGCGATCCCGCTCGACGGCGCGCTCTACCTGTCCTGGACCTGCGACCACGCCGGGCCGCTCGCGCGCTCGGTCGACGACTGCGCGCGGCTCTTCGAGGTCATGTCGCAGCGGCGCAGCTCGCACGGCACGGTCGCCCGCGCGCCTCGGCTGGCGGTCCCCGCAGCGTGGCTGCGCGGCCGCCTGCAGGCGGCGGTGCGCGAGCACTTCGAGCGCGCCTGCGCGACGCTGCGCGGCGCCGGCGCCGAGATCGTCGAGGTGGCCACGCCGCTCTTGCCCACCGCCACCGACTGCTACACGCCGATCGTCCGGGCCGAGGCCGCCTGGGTGCACCGCCGCGCGCTCGAGGCAGGCGGCGAGGGCTTCTCCGACCTGGTGCTGCCGCCGCTCGAGGCCGGCCGCAAGCTCGCCGCGCTCGACTACATCGACTCGATGAAGCAGCGCGACCGGATCCGCGCCGAGCTCGACGCGATCCTGGCCGGTTTCGACGCGATGCTGCTGCCCAGCTCGGCGGCGCTGCCGCCGCTTCGTGGCCAGGCCGAGGTCGACGTCGAGGGCGGACGGATCACGGTCCGGGAGGCAGTGCTCGGCCAGACGCTGCCGTTCTCGATGTGCGGGCTGCCGGCGCTCACGCTGCCGGCCGGGCTGGTGGCCGACGCCTACGGAGCCGGCACGCCGGCGCTGCCTGCCGGGCTGCAGCTGGTCGGTCGCTTCGACGGCGACGCCTCGCTGCTGGCACTGGGCCGCTGGGTCGAGGGCCTGGTCGGCGACGCGCCGGCGCCCGCCGGCTTCTGATCGCGCGCCGCCCGGGGCAGCCACTCGCCCCGGGGCGACGAACCGCGGGCCGCCCGGTGGCTCACCGCCAGGCGAAGGCCGGCTGGTCGAAGTGCGCGACGCGGGTCTCGCGGCCTGCGATGCAGACCTCCCGGAACTGGTACAGCACCGCCGCGGTCGGCGCTGCGATCCAGTTGTCGCCTACCGGCATCCGCAGCACCGGGTGCCCGCCGCCTTCGACCTCGTCCAGCAGCGGGGCATCTTCGCGCATGAACTCCGCGACCGGTATGCGGTGGATGCTCGCGACCTCGTCCGGATTGAGTGCCAGCCGCCGCGCCTCGCCGGCCCACACCACGACCGGGGTGATCGCGTAGCCCGAGCGCGTCACGTAGTCGTCCAGCCGACCGAGGATGGTCTCCTCGCCGAGCACGAGCCCGACCTCCTCCTGAAGCTCCCGCAGCGCTGCCTGCTCCGCGCTCTCGCCTTCGTCGACCCGCCCGCCGGGCAGCGCCCACTGGCCTGCATGGCTGCGCAGCCGCATCGAGCGCCGGGTGAGCAGCAGCGCGGCGCGCCGGCTCCAGAGCGGGGGCGACGGCACGCCGGGCAGCTCGGCGCCGTGGCCCTCCTCGACGATCGCGACGGCGACCGCCGCGCGGCGAGGCGGGTGCGGATGGCCGGCCGCCGGCGAGGCCGGCGCGAGCAGCGGGAACGACGCGAGCCGCGCGGCGATCTGCCGGCGCAGCGCGGTTTCGAAGCGGATCTCGGGCGGCATCGTGACGGTGCGGTCGGTCGGCGGCGAGAGCGGCTTCATCGTGCGACGGCGCCGGCAGGCGGGCGCTCGCCCGTGCGTGCGGCGTCGCGCGCGCGATCGCGCGCGAGCAGCGTGTACGCGGCCGGCACGACGAACAGCGTCAGCACCGTGCCCAGGCTCATGCCGCCGACGATGACCCAGCCGATCTCCTGGCGGCTCGCGGCCCCGGCGCCGTGCGCGATCGCCAGTGGGATGGCGCCGGCGACCATGGCGCCGGTGGTCATCAGGATCGGCCGCAGCCGCAGCACCGCGGCCTCGATCACGGCTTCGAGCTTGCCGCGGCCCGCGTCCTGCAGCGCGTTCGCGAACTGGACGATCAGGATGCCGTGCTTGCTGATCAGCCCGATCAGCGTGATCAGTCCGATCTGGCTGTAGATGTTCAGCGTGCCGCCGGTCAGGTGAAGCGCGGCCAGCGCGCCCGCCATCGACAGCGGCACGGTCAGCAGGATGATCAGCGGGTCGACGAAGCTCTCGAACTGCGCGGCCAGCACCAGGTAGATGAAGACCAGGGCCAGAACGAACACGAACATCAGGCTGCTGCCGGCCTCGCGGAACTCGCGCGACTGCCCCGAGTAGTCGTAGCGCACCGTGGGCGGCAGGACCCGCTCCACCGTGCGCTCGAGGAACGCCAGCCCCTCGCCCAGCGAGTAGCCGGGCGCCAGGTTGGCGGTGATCGTCGCCGAGCGGAACTGGTTGAAGCGGTTGAGCTCCTTGGGCGCGACCGCCTCCTCGAGGCGGACCAGGTTCGACAGCTGGATCATCGAGCCGCTGCGGCTGCGCACGTAGATGTCCTCGATCGCGCCGGGCGTCAGGCGCTCGTCCGGCGCCACCTGCACGATCACGTCGTACTGCTCGCCGTTCTGGTTGAAGCGGGTGACCTGGCGGCCGCCGAGCAGCGTCTCCAGCGTGCGGCCGACGGCCAGCACGCTCGCGCCGGTGTCCGCGACCCGCTCCCGGTCGACGTTGACCTGGACCTGCGGCTTGTTCAGCCGCAGGTCGCTGTCGACGTTGACCAGGCCCGGCCAGGCAGCGGCTTCGGCCAGCACCAGCGACACGTATTCGTCGAGCTTCTCGTAGCTCTCGGAGGTCTGGATCACGAACTCGATCGGACGGTTTCGCGCGCTCTGGCCGAAGGAGCCGGGGTTGTTCGCCGAGGTCCGCACGCCGGCGATCCGCGACAGGTCGCCGCGGATCGACTCGACGATCTCCATCTGCGTGCGCTCGCGGTCCTCCCACGGGATCAGCCTGGAGAACGAGATCAGCTCGGTCACCGCGCGCGAGCCGACGATGACGAAGGAGTTCGCGACCTCGGGAATCCCGTCGAGCAGGCGCTCGAGCTGGCCGATGTAACGGCTGGTGAAGTCGATGGTCGAGCCCTCCGGGGCGTTGCCCGCCGTGAAGATCACGCCGCGGTCCTCCAGCGGCGCGAGCTCGGACTTCAGGCTCGAGAACAGCAGTCCGCTCGCGCCCGCCGCGAGCAGCGCGACCAGCGCGACGGCCGGCCGCATCCGCAGGCTCGCCGCGAGCGTCCTGCGGTACGCGGCGGTCATGCCCACCAGCACCCGCTCCAGCGCGTTGTAGAAGCGGCCGTGCGTCTCGTGCTCGCGCAGCAGGCGCGAGCACATCATCGGAGACAGCGTCAGCGCGACGAAGCCGGACACGACGACGGCGCCCGCGAGCGTGAGCGCGAACTCGGCGAACAGCCCGCCGGTGCGGCCCGGCGCGAAGGCCACCGGCGCGTAGACCGCGGCCAGCGTGAGCGTCATCGCGACGACCGCGCCGGAGATCTCCCTGATGCCAGTGATCGCCGCCCTCATCGGCTTCATGCCCTGCTCGACGTGGCGATGGATGTTCTCGAGCACGACGATCGCGTCGTCGACCACCAGGCCGATCGCCAGCACCATGGACAGCAGCGTAAGCGTGTTGATCGAGAAGCCGAGCACCTCCATCAGCGCGAACGCGCCGATCAGCGAGACCGGGATGGTGACCAGCGGCACGATCGTCGCGCGCGCGGTGCGAAGGAACAGGAAGATCACGAGCACGACCAGCACGACCGCCTCGGCGATCGTGGTGTACACCGCCTCGATCGAGCGGTCGATGAACACCGAACTGTCGTAGGCGATCGCGATGCTCATGCCCGCCGGCAGGTCGCGCTCGAGCTGCGGCAGCACCGCGCGCATCTCGTTGGAGATGTCGAGCGGGTTCGCGGTCGCCTGCTTGACGATGCCCAGGACCACCGCCTGCCTGCCGTTGTAGCGGGTGATCCGGCGCTCGTCCTGCGGGCCGAGCTCGACCCGCGCGACGTCTCCCAGCCGCACCGCGAAGCCGCCGGCGTCCTTGACGACGATCTCGCGAAACTGTTCGGGCCGGACCAGCCCGGTGCGCGACAGCACGGTGAACTCGGTGTCGGGGCCCTCGATGCGGCCCGACGGCACCTCGGCATTCTGCTGGCGCAGGGCGTCCTCGATGTCCTGCACGGTCAGTTCGTAGGCGGCCAGCCGTGCGCGGTCGAGCCAGATCCGCATCGAGTAGCGCCGCTCTCCGAAGATGCGAACCTCGGCCACGCCCGGCAGCGTCTGGAGCCGGTCGCGCACGTAGCGGTCGGCGTAGTCGGAGATCTCGACCGTCGGCGCGCGATCGCTGGTCAGCGCGACGAAGATGATCGCCTGCGCGTCGGCCTCGACTTTCGCGATGACCGGCTCCTCGATCTCGTCGGGCAGGCGGCCGCGCACCCGCGACACGCGGTCGCGCACGTCGCTGGCGGCGACGTCGGGGTCGGTGCCCAGCCGGAAGCGGACCGTGATGCGGCTCAGCTCGGCCTCGCTGCTCGAGGTCAGCGCCTCGATGCCCTCGATGCCGGCGATCGAGCCCTCGAGCACCTGCGAGACCTGGGTCTCGATGATCTCGGCGCTGGCGCCCAGGTAGTTCGTGCGCACCGACACGATCGGCTGGTCGATGTTCGGGTACTCGCGCACGGTCAGCCGGGTGTAGGACACCAGCCCGACCAGCACGATCACCAGGCTGAGCACCGTCGAGAAGACGCGCCGTCGGATGAAGAACTCGAACGGGCTCAACTCAGGCTCCGGGCCGGGGCGCGGCGAGTTCGACCGGCGCCTGGTCGCGCAGGCGCTGGTGGCCGGCGCTGACCACCGTGTCGCCTTCGGCCAGGCCTGCCAGCACCTCGACGCGGCCCGGCCTGCGAACGCCGAGCTCGATCGCGGTGAGCCGGGCCTCGCCGTCGACGACCCGGTACACGTAGCGCCTGTCGCCCTTCGCGAAGACCGCCGAGTCGGGGATCAGGATCGCTCGCTCGCGCCGGCTCACGACGATCTCCACGCGAGCGAACAGGCCAGGCGCGAGCTCGCCCTTCGGGTTCGGGATTCGCGCGCGCATCCGGATCGCGCGGCCGCCGACCTCGACGATCGGATCGATCGCGTAGACCGTGCCCTCGAAGCGCCGGTCGGGCAGGGCGTCGATCGTCACGTTCACCTGCTGGCCGTTGCGCAGCGCCGGCAGCGCGAGCTCGGGCACGCGGAAGTCGAGCTTCACCGGATCGGTGTCGGCCAGTGCGACGATCGGGTCGCCGGGTTCCAGGTAGGCGCCGGCGCTGATCGTTCGCAGGCCGACGACGCCCGACAGCGGGGCGCGGATCGTCGTCTTCGCGAGCCTCGCCTCGGCCAGCGCGATGCCCGCCTCGGCCGCCTGCAGCGCGGCCAGCGCCTCGTCGCGAGAGCGAGGCGATGCCATCCCCTCGCGGGCCAGCTTCGCGAAGCGCTCGTTGTTGGCGCGGGCGAGCGTCAGCTCCGAGCGGCTGCGCGCCAGCTCGGCCTTCAGGACCGACGCGTCGAGCTGCACCAGCAGGTCGCCGGCGGCGACCCGTTGTCCCTCGCGGAAGGCGATCTTCTCGACGCGGCCCGCGATCTCGGACGTGACGGTGACCGCCTCGTCGGGCAGCAGGCTGCCGACCGCGCGGATCGACTCGACCAGCGGCTCGACCCGCACACGGGCGGTCTCGACGGTGACGGGCGCGGCCGACGCCGGCGGCTTGCCGGCAGCGGTGCGCGCGGAAGGCGGCGAGGCCTTGTCGCGCTGCCCGATCATGTCGCGCAGCGCGCGCAGATCCGCTTCGTCGTAGAGCAGAGACGCCGCGACGGCCGCGGCCGACAGTGCCGCGAGGATCAGCCAGAAGCGCCACCCGGTGCGCGGTCGGCGCTCGGTCGGAGAAGCTGTCATCGGTCTCGTGAGCGGGGGCGGTCAGTGCCGATGGTAACCGCGCTCGCAGCCACGGGCCTCAACGCGACAGCGTCAGGTCGACCGTGCGCCCGCCGCCGGTGGTGACCCGCTGCATCAGCGAGCCGCCGGCGCGTCGCTCGCCCTCCTGCCAGCGGACCACCGCGGTCAGGAAGAAGGTTCCGCTGGCGACCCGGTCGAAGCGGAAGCGGCCATTCGCGTCGCACTGCGCCTGCCTGACCAGCTTCGTGTACTCGGGCGGGTCCGGGTCGAAGCGATAGCTGCGGCCGTCCAGGCTCGCGCCGCGCTCGTCGCTGCCGTACAGCGCGCGCACGCGGATCCGCGCGTAGTCGGTGGCTGGCACCAGGAAGACGGATTGGCCGGCGCAGGTGACCACCGTGCCGTTGCGCTGGCGCACCGATGCGCTGCCGGTGACCGTGTTCGGGCCGCTGGCGAGCAGGCGGGCCGCCAGCGTGGCGTCGTAGGGCGTGCTGATCCGGTAGACGGTGCCGCCGGGCGCCGCGGGCTCGGATGGCCCGAAGGGCGGCAGCGCGCAACCGGCCAGCGCGGCGAACAGTGCGACGGCCGAGAGGGTGCGGGCATTCGAGAAGGTGCTGGCGTTCATGGCGTGAGGGCCTCCTGTCGTGCTGGCGGCGCCTGGGCGAGCCCTGCTCGAGCTCCGGCGGTGAGGCGACTAGTCGGCGTAGCCGGGCAGCTCGCGGTCGAGCACCCGCATCATCGCCTCGAAGAACAGGCGTTCGCGCTCCGCCAGCGAGTGCGTGTTGTCGGGATTGGGCGCCTTCACGCGGGCGACGACCTCGGGCGGCAGCACCTGCAAGGGCCGGCCCGAGCCCATCGCGAGCAGCTGCGCGCGGCAGACGCGCTCGAGCCGGTAAAGGCGGCGGTAGGCCTGCGCGACCGTGTCGCCGACGACCAGTACGCCGTGGTTCTTCATGAACACGACGTGCCCGTCGGTGCCGAGCAGCCCGGCCAGGCGCTCGCCCTCGGCGAGCGTGTCGGCGAGTCCGTTGTACCCGTCGTCGTAGACGATGTGGCCGTCGAAGAAGGCCGCGGTCTGGCTGGTCGGCAGCAGCCGGTTGTCCTCGAGCATGTTCAGGGCCAGAGCCCAGGTCTGGTGGGTGTGCAGCACGACGCTGGCGCCGCAGATGCGGTGGATCGGCGCGTGGATGCAGCGCGCCGACAACTCGACCACGCCCTGTCCCTCGATCGTGCGGCCGGCTTCGTCGAACACCGCCAGGTCGCTGGCGCGCGCTTCCGACCAGTGCAGGCCGAAGGGCAGGATCAGGTAGCGGTCCCGCTGGCCCGGCACCGCCACCGTGAAGTGATTGTCGAT
Source organism: Zeimonas sediminis (assembly GCF_023721795.1). Classification (NCBI taxonomy): domain Bacteria; kingdom Pseudomonadati; phylum Pseudomonadota; class Betaproteobacteria; order Burkholderiales; family Burkholderiaceae; genus Zeimonas; species Zeimonas sediminis. The sequence goes on along the minus strand of NZ_JAMQYE010000002.1, from coordinate 404,449 downwards.
GCCCTCGTCGAGCTCGTGCAGGACGGCGAGACGCAGCGACGCTGCCAGATGGACTTTGGCCTGCTGCACCGGATCCGCGATGCGCGATGCGGCGAGGGAATGGACGGACATCGGGGCTGCTCCTCGAAACTGGATGGCGAGCCCCGAGTATAGGGGCGTGGTCCGTCGAGGTCGCGCTGGGTTAGTCTTTCGACCGGAACGAAGCTCGAACCACGGAGAAGACGGGTGCAAGCAGGCTACGAGAACCTGAAGCTGGAAGTGGCCGATCGCTGCGCCGTGGTCACGCTGGACCGGCCCGCCGCGCGCAACGCGCTCTCCAGCCGGCTGATGCGCGAGCTGATCGCGGTCGCTCGCGAACTCGGCGAGCGCGACGACGTGGACGCGGTGATCCTGACCGGCGCCGCGCGTTTCTTCTCGGCAGGCGCCGACCTGGACGACGCCCGGGCCTGGGCCGATGCCTCGCTGTCGATTTCCGAGCGGCGCCGGATCACCGCGACCGGATATCGCCTGTGCCGGGCCTGGGAGGAGATTCCGCAGGTCACGATCGCCGCGATCGAGGGCTACGCGGTCGGCGGCGGCCTGGCGCTGGCGCTGGCCTGCGACTGGCGCGTCGCCGGGGAGGACGCCTTCGTGTCGCTGCCCGAGATCTCGCTCGGCATTCCGCTGACCTGGGGCACGATCCCGCGGCTGGTCAACCTGCTCGGCCCGGCGAGGGCCAAGCGGCTGACGATCCTCTGCGAGCGCTTCGCGGCGCCGCAGGCACTCGAGATCGGCCTGCTCGACTACGTGGCGGCGAGCGGCGGCGCGCTGGCGCTGGCGCGCGAGGTGGCCGCGCGCGCGATGTCGATGCCGCCGGCGGTCGTGCGGATGAGCAAGGAGTCGATCAACGCAGTGGCCACGGCGCTGAACCACGCGGCCGGCTACATGGCGCACGACCAGATCGCGCTGGCCGCGGCCAGCGCGGAGTCGCGGGCGGCGCGCGAGGCGGCCTTGCGACGCAAGCGCCCCGGCTCGCGCGGCGACGGCGGCTAGAAAACGGTCCTCAGGCCGCCGCCTGCGCCGCCTGGGACAGCGCGCGCTCCAGGTGCGCCACGGTGCGCTCGATGTTGCCGAGCTTGTCCAGCCCGAACAGGCCGATCCGGAAGGTCCGGAAGTCGGCCGGCTCGTCGCACTGCAGCGGCACGCCGGCGGCGGTCTGCAGGCCCAGCCCCAGGAAGCGCTTGCCCGAGTGGATTTCCGGGTCGTCGGTGTAGCTGACCACCACGCCTGGCGCCTCGAAACCGGGCGCCGCCACGCTCGGGAACCCGCGGCCGGCGAGCAGGGCGCGCACGCGGGCGCCGAGCGCCAGCTGGTCGGCGCGGGCCTTGTCGAAGCCGTAGCGCTTCGTTTCCAGCATCGCGTCGCGCACGCTGGCCAGCGCATCGGTCGGCATCGTCGCGTGGTAGGCGTGACCGCCCTTTTCGTAGGCCTCCATGATCTGCAGCCACTTGCGCAGGTCGCAGGCGTAGCTGGTGCTGGTCGTGGCCTCGATGCGCTCGCGCGCGGTGTCGCCCAGCATCACGAAGGCGCAGCAGGGCGAGCCGCTCCAGCCCTTCTGCGGCGCGCTGATCAGCACGTCGACGCCGGTGGCCTTCATGTCGACCCACACGGTGCCCGACGCGATGCAGTCGAGCACGAACATGCCGCCCACCGCGTGCACCGCGTCGGACACCTGCTTCAGGTAGTCGTCGGGCAGCATCATGCCGGCCGAGGTCTCGACGTGCGGCGCGAAGACCAGCTCGGGCTTCTCGCGCGCGATCGTGGCGACGACCTCTTCGATCGGCGGCGGCGCGAAGGCGGCCTGCCGGCCCGGGCCGACCGGGCGGGCCTTGAGCACGATCGCCTCGGACGGGATGCCGCCCATCTCGAAGATCTGCGACCAGCGATAGCTGAACCAGCCGGTGCGGATCACCAGGCACTTCCTGCCGGTGGCGAACTGCCGGGCCACCGCCTCCATGCCGAAGGTGCCGCTGCCCGGCACCACGACCGCCGAGTGCGCGCGGTAGACCTCCTTCAATACGCCGGAGATGTCGCGCATCACGCCCTGGAAGCGCTGCGACATGTGGTTGAGCGCGCGGTCGGTGAACACGACCGAGTATTCGAGCAGGCCGTCTGGATCGACGTCGGGACGCAGTCCGGGCATGGCGACTCCTCACGGGGATTGTCGTTGGATGGCCGTTCGAGCATACCCCCAAAGAAAAAGCCGGGCCATCGGCCCGGCTTTCCAGTGGCGCCTCGCCGAGGGAGCGGATTCCCCGGCGGGCCCGGCTGCACGCCGCTCAGCGCGGCGCCATGCGGATCGCGCCGTCGAGCCGTATCGTCTCGCCGTTCAGCATCGTATTGGCGAAGATGTGCTCGACCATCGACGCGTACTCGGGCGGGCGCCCGAGCCGCGAGGGGAAGGGCACCTGCTTGCCGAGCGAATCCTGCGCCTCTTTCGGCAGGCTCTGCAGCAGCGGCGTCAGGAAGAGACCCGGCGCGATCGTGACGACGCGCACGCCGTCGCGCGCCAGGTCGCGGGCGATCGGCAGCGTCATTCCCACGATGCCGCCCTTCGAGGCCGCGTAGGCGGCCTGCCCGATCTGGCCGTCGTAGGCGGCCACCGAAGCGGTGTTCACGATGACGCCGCGCTCGCCTTCCTGGTTCGGCGCGTTCTTCACCATGGCCGCAGCCGCCAGGCGCAGCATGTTGAAGCTGCCGATCAGGTTGATCTGCACGACCTTCGCGAACAGGTCGAGCGGGTGCGGGCCGTCCTTCCCGACCGTCTTGCACGGCGGGCCGATGCCGGCGCAGTTCACCAGTCCGACCAGCTCGCCCATCTCCAGGGCGGCGGCCACCGCGGCCTGCGCGTCGGCCTCGGCGGTCACGTCGCAGCGCACGAAGCGCGCGGCCGCGCCGAGCTGGCCGGCGAACTCCGCGCCCAGCTTGTCGTTGACGTCGGCGATCAGCACCTTGCCGCCGAGCTCGACGATGCGCTGCGCGGTCGCGCCGCCCAGCCCCGAAGCGCCGCCGGTGACGACGACGACCTTGCCCCTGACGTCCATTGCCTCAGCCTCCGTGCATCACGCCCATCAGCGGCACCAGCAGCAGCGCCACGATGTTGATGATCTTGATCAGCGGGTTGACGGCCGGGCCGGCGGTGTCCTTGTACGGGTCGCCGACCGTGTCGCCGGTCACCGCGGCCTTGTGCGCCTCGGAGCCCTTGCCGCCGTGGTGGCCTTCCTCGATGTACTTCTTGGCGTTGTCCCAGGCGCCGCCGCCGGTGCACATCGAGATCGCGACGAACAGGCCGGTCACGATCGTGCCCATCAGCACGCCGCCGAGCGCCTCGGGGCCGAGGAAGATGGCGACCAGGATCGGCACCGCCACCGGCAGCAGCGACGGGATCATCATCTCCTTGATGGCCGCGCCGGTGAGCAGGCCGACCGCCTTCGAGTAGTCGGGCTTGGCCGTGCCCTCCATGATGCCCTTGATCTCGCGGAACTGGCGGCGCACTTCCTCGACCACCGAGCCGGCCGCGCGACCGACCGCCTCCATCGCCATCGCGCCGAACAGGTAGGGCACCAGGCCGCCGATGAACAGGCCGATGATGACCATGTGGTTCGACAGGTCGAAGGTCACGTGCATGCCCTGCGACTCGAGCGCGTGCGTGTAGTCGGCGAACAGCACCAGCGCGGCCAGGCCGGCCGAGCCGATCGCGTAGCCCTTGGTGACCGCCTTGGTTGTGTTGCCCACCGCGTCGAGCGGGTCGGTGATGTCGCGGACCGACGACGGCAGCTCGGCCATCTCGGCGATGCCGCCGGCGTTGTCGGTGATCGGGCCGTAGGCGTCGAGCGCCACCACGATGCCGGCCATCGACAGCATCGAGGTGGCCGCGATCGCGATGCCGTACAGGTCGCCGAGCCAGTAGGCGGAGATGATCGCGGCGCAGACCAGGATCACCGGCCAGGCGGTGGACTTCATCGACACGGCCAAGCCGGCGATGATGTTGGTGCCGTGGCCGGTGGTGGAGGCCTGCGCCACGTAGCGCACCGGCTTGAACTGCGTGCCGGTGTAGTACTCGGTGACCCAGACGATCAGGCCGGTGAGGATCATGCCCACGACCACGCACAGCCACAGGTTCATCACCGAGGTGCCGGCGCGCGACAGGTCGACGTCGCCGAACACCCAGCGCGTGATCGGCCAGGCGGCGATCGTGGCGATCAGGCCGGCCCAGATCAGGCCCTTGTACAGCGCGCCCATGATGTTGGTCGTGCCGGGCTTGGCCTTGACGAACATCGCGCCGATGATCGACGCGATGATCGACACGCCGCCGAGCGCGAGCGGGTAGACCACCGCCTGCGGCTCGGCGCCGGTGACCATCAGCGAGCCGAGCAGCATCGTGGCGATCAGCGTGACCGCGTAGGTCTCGAACAGGTCGGCGGCCATGCCGGCGCAGTCGCCGACGTTGTCGCCCACGTTGTCGGCGATCACCGCCGGGTTGCGCGGGTCGTCCTCGGGGATGCCGGCCTCGACCTTGCCGACCAGGTCGGCGCCCACGTCGGCGCCCTTGGTGAAGATGCCGCCGCCCAGTCGCGCGAAGATCGAGATCAGCGAGGAGCCGAAGGCCAGGCCGATCAGCGGCTTGAGCACGTCGTGCAGCGAGCCGACCTTGTCCAGGCCGTGCGGCGCGCTGCCCATCAGCACGCCGTAGTAGCCGGCCACGCCGAGCAGGCCCAGGCCGACCACCAGCATGCCGGTGATCGCGCCGCCGCGGAAGGCCACGTCGAGCGCGGGCCCGAGCCCCTGGGTGGCCGCCTGCGCGGTGCGCACGTTGGCGCGCACCGACACGTTCATGCCGATGTAGCCGGCCGCGCCCGACAGGATCGCGCCGATCGCGAAGCCGACCGCGGTGGCCATGCCGAGGCCGGGGAGCATCCAGATCGCGATGAACAGCACGATGCCGACGACGCCGATCGTGCCGTACTGCTTGTTCAGGTAGGCGCGCGCGCCCTGCTGGATCGCGCTGGCGATCTCCTGCATTCGCGCGTTGCCGGCGTCGAGGCCGAGGATCCACCGGCTCGACGCGATTCCGTAGATCACCGCGGCCAGGCCGCAGACGAGAGCGAACCAGAGGCTCGCCGAAGTCGCTGTCATGTTGTCACCCCCAAGAAGTCGTTTTGATATCGGAACAGCAGCAACGGAAATCGTGTCGGCGCGGATCGGGCGCCCCCGGGGAGTCTCCGGTCCCCGGGAATGCGACGAGAGTCTACGCGAGCGCCGCCAGCGCGCGCGCGGTGATCTCTTCGACCGAGCCCTGGCCGGAGATGCGGCGGTACCGAGGCGCCGCGGGATCGCCGGTCTTCGCCCAGTCGCCGTAGTAGTCGACCAGGGGCCGGGTCTGGGCGCGGTAGACCTCGAGGCGCTTGCGCACGGTCTCCTCGCGGTCGTCGTCGCGCTGGATCAGGTCCTCGCCGGTGACGTCGTCCTTGCCGGCGACTTTCGGCGGGTTGAAGCGCACGTGGTAGGTGCGCCCGCTCGCCACGTGCACGCGCCGCCCGCTCATCCGCTCGATGATGTCCGCTTCGGGAACGTCGATCTCGAGCACGAAGTCGAGCTTCACGCCGGCGGCCTTCATCGCCTCGGCCTGCGGGATCGTGCGCGGGAAGCCGTCGAACAGATAGCCCGACTGGCAGTCGGGCTGCTGCAGACGGTCCTTGACCAGGCCGATGATGATGTCGTCGGAGACCAGCCCGCCGGCGTCCATGACCTTCTTGGCCTCGAGGCCCAGCGGCGTGCCGGCCTTGACCGCGGCCCTGAGCATGTCGCCGGTCGAGATCTGGGGGATGCCGAACTTCTTGGTGATGAAGGCAGCTTGCGTGCCTTTGCCGGCGCCCGGCGGGCCGAGGAGAATCAGACGCATGAAATGACCTGGAGTTGATTGTCGCGAACCGGGCGCGCGCAGGGGCGCGGGCCGGGCGGCTCGCCGAAGCCCGGGAAGCGTACCGTCAAAGCCGACGGACGGTCAATTTGGCGCAACGCTCGCCCCGGCCGGCCCGCCGCCCGACACGATGCGGCGCACGCGCTCGAGGTCGGCCGGCGTGTCCACGCCAGGCGGGGGCTGCTCGTCGGTGACCTCGACCGCGATCCGGTGGCCGTGCCACAGCGCGCGCAACTGCTCGAGGGACTCGAGGGCCTCGATCGGCGCGCGCTCGAGCGTCGGGTACGCGAGCAGGAAGCCGACGCGGTACGCGTACAGGCCGATGTGGCGCAGCGCGCAGGCCGGCACCGGCGCCGTGCCGTCGCGGTCGAACGGGATGGACGCGCGCGAGAACAGCAGCGCGCGGCCCGTGCGGTCGAGCACCACCTTGACCACGTTCGGGCTGCGCCAGTCGTCGACCTCGTGGATCGGGTGCGCGGCGGTGGCGATCGCCGCGTCGGGCGAGGCCGCCAGCCGCGCGGCGACCGCCCGCACCAGCGGCGGCGGGATCAGCGGCTCGTCGCCCTGCACGTTGACCACGATCGCGTCGGCGGGCAGGCGCAACAGCCGGGCGGCTTCGGCCAGCCGGTCGGTTCCGGACGGATGATCGGCGGCGGTCATCACCGCCTCGAAGCCGGCCGCGCGCACCGCCTCGGCGATCCGCCCGCTGTCGGTGGCGATCGCCACCCGCTGCGCGCCGGCGGCCCGTGCCCGCTCGGCCACGCGCACCACCATCGGCCGGCCGCCGATGTCGGCCAGCGGCTTGTCGGGCAGGCGGGTCGAGGCCAGGCGCGCCGGGATCAGCGCCACGAAGTCCATCAGTCGGTCTGTTCGATGCGTCGTGCCTCGTCGACGAGCATGACCGGGATGCCGTCGCGAACCGGGTAGGCCAGCCGGTCGGGCCGGCAGATCAGTTCGCCGTCGAGCGGCGCGCCGTCAGGCGCCGTGCCGCCGCGTTCGAATTGCAGCGGGCCCTTGCAGATCGGGCACACCAGGATGTCGAGCAGGCGTGCGTCCAAGATTCGCCTCGCGCAGTGCGTTGTCGAGCCAGTCGACGAATGCGGGATCGAGCCGCGCCGACGCCTCCAGCGCCCAGCAGCGGTCGTCCGCCCAAGCCCGGCATTTTACGGCGTCCTTGGTCGTCATCACGACGAAGCGGGCGCGCAGCGCGCGCAGCGCGTCCCGCCCCGGCACCTGGTGGTCGCCGGGCTCGACCCGCAGGCCCGGGGGCAGGCCGAGCGCCTCGAGCGCCTGGAAGAAGCGGGCAGGCGCCCCGATGCCCGCCACTGCGGCCAGGCAGCCGGGCGCGTCGCTCGCGCCGCAGGCCGCCGCGACCGCGGCCCTGAACGCGGCCGGTTCGAGCGGCGCGCCGCGGCCGTCGACGCGCACGAAGCGCTCTGGCACCACGTCGAAGCGGAAAGCGGGAGGGGCGGCAGCGGGCGGATCGGCCGGGCCGTTCAGCGCGATCGCGTCCATCCCCGCCAGGTGCGCGAGCGGCTCGCGCAGCGGGCCGGCCGGCAGCAGCCTGCCGTTGCCCGCGCCGCGGGCGTCGAACACCGCGATCTCGATGCTGCGCGGCAGCCCCGCGTGCTGCAGCCCGTCGTCGCTGACGACGACGTCGATTTCCGGATGGGCCTGCAGCAGCAGCGCGAGCGCCTCGGCCCGGCGGCGCCCGGCGGCGACGGGGCGGCCGGTCTGCGCCGCGAGCAGCAGCGGTTCGTCGCCGGCATCGGCCGCGTCGTCGCCGGCGCGCACCAGCCGCGCCTCGGTGCGCCGCGCGCCGTGGCCGCGGGCCACGATGCCGGGCGTCCAGCCGCGCGCCGCGAGGGCCGCGACCGTGGCCGCGACCAGCGGCGTCTTGCCCGCTCCGCCCACGACCAGGTTGCCGACGACCACGACCGGCACCGGCGGCGCCGGCAAGGCCTCGATCGCGCGCCGCTGGCGGGCGGCCACGGTCGCGACCAGCCGGGAAAGGGGGGCGAGCAGCAGCCCGGCGGCCCGGGCGGCGGCGGCCGGCGCCGGCTCGAACCAGAGCCGCTGCAGCGCCGCCTCGAGCCGCTGCCGGATCAACGCGCGCCGGCCCCTGAGGTGCCGCTCTGTGCAGCGAAGGTGACCCGCGCGATGCCGGCCTGGCGCGCCGCCTCGAGCACCGCCACCACCGACTGGTGGCGGGCACCGGCGTCGGCGTGGATCACCAGCACCGGCTCCTTGCGGCCGCTGGCCGCGCGGGCCAGCTCGGCCGACAGGGCCTCGGGCGAGACGATCCGGGCGGCGCCGGCATCCAGCACGTAGCGGCCGTCGGCGGCCACGGCCACGACGATCTCGACGGGCCGTTCGGCTGCCTGCTCGGCGTTGGCGCTGGGCAGGTCGACCTGCAGCTCGGTGAACTTCGAGTAGGTCGTCGTGACCATCAGGAAGATCAGGATGACCAGCAGCAGGTCGATCAGCGGGATGAAGTTGATCTCGGGCTCCTCCCGGCGCCGGCCGGGGTGGAAGCTCATCGCGTGGCGCCCGATCATGCGGCGGGGCTCGCCTTGGCGCGCTCGGCGGCCGGGCGGGGGGCGCGGCGCACCGGCTTGCGGGGCTCGGCCTCGGCGGCGGTCTCGCCGGCGGCCGCCGGCAGCGGCTCGGCGGCGACCAGGTCGACGAGTCGCAGCGCCTGCTGCTCCATCTCGGTCAGGTAGCCGTCGACCCGGGCGCGGAAGTGCCGGTAGGCGATCAGCGCAGGAATCGCGATCAGGATGCCGAAGGCGGTGTTGTAGAGCGCGACCGAGATGCCGTGGGCCAGCTGCTGCGGGTTCGTGCCGCCGGGCGCCTGCGCCCCGAAGATCTCGATCATGCCGACGACCGTGCCGAACAGGCCCATCAGCGGCGCCACGGTGGCGATCGTTCCCAGGCCGGACAGGTACTTCTCGAGCTCGTGGGCGACCGCCCGCCCGGTGTCCTCCATGGCCTCCTTCATTCGCGCGCGGCCGCCCGCCTCGTGGCGCGCGCCCGCCGCGAGCACGCGGCCCAGCGGCGAGCTGGCCGAGAGCCGCGCCAGCAGTTCGGGGGTGACCGGAACCGCGCCCCGCAGGCCGGTCAGTTCGTCGAGCAGGCCGTCGGGCAGCACCTTGGGGCGCCTGAGCGCGAGCCCGCGCTCGATGATCAGCGCGACCGCCGCCACCGACGTCACGATCAGGAACCAGATCGGCCAACCGGCCGCCTCGATCAGGGACAGCAATTCGATCTCCAGGAACCGACCCGCCGGGTCGGGATTGCGGGCCCGCAATTGTCGGCGTTTTCGAACCGCTGCCGCAAGCGCCGCCGGTCGCCTCGCGAGTTGTCGACAGAAGCTGTGGACAACTCTGTGAAGAAAGCGCTGGATAATGCGGGGAAAGCGCGAATTTCCATGCGTTGCGGCCGGTGCCCAATTCGTTCGCACCGGAAAAGCTCATCGCAATCAATCACTTATGAACCATTTGCTACAGCAGATCGGGGCCGTCGTCAAAATGCACGCAGCCACGCGGCTTTGTGGAAAGGTTCCGCCCGGAAACCCGCATGAATGCTGAAATCCGCCCCGGAAATCACGCAGGGACGCGGGAAATCCTGACGGTCTCCGAGCTGAACCGCGTCGTTGCTGGGATCCTGGAGCGGAGCCTCGCAATGGTGCGGGTCGAGGGCGAGCTGTCCAACGTCGTGCGGGCCGCCAGCGGCCACTGGTACTTCTCGCTGAAGGACCCCGGCGCCCAGGTCCGCTGCGTGATGTTCCGCGGCAAGGCCAGGCACGTCGATTTCGTGCCGCGCGAAGGCGACCGGGTCGAGGTGCTCGCCTTCGCCACTCTCTACGAGGCGCGCGGCGAGTTCCAGCTCAACGTCGAGGCGATGCGCCGCGCCGGGGCCGGCGACCTGTACCGGCGCTTCCTCGAGTTGAAGGAGCGGCTGCAGAAGGAGGGGCTGTTCGACGCGACCCGCAAGCGCGCGCTGCCGGCCGCGCCGGCGGCGATCGGCGTGGTCACCTCGCCGCAGGCCGCCGCGCTTCGCGACGTCCTCACCACGCTGAGGCGCCGCGCGCCGGCGATCCCGGTCGTCGTCTACCCGACCCAGGTCCAGGGCGCCGACGCGCCGGCGCAGATCGTCGCGGCGATCGGCCGGGCCGCCGCCCGGCGCGACTGCGACGTGCTGCTGGTGGTGCGCGGCGGCGGCTCGATCGAGGACCTCTGGTCGTTCAACGACGAGCGCGTCGCCCGCGCGATCGCCGCGTGCCCGCTGCCGGTCGTGGTGGGGGTCGGGCACGAGACCGACTTCACGATCGCCGATTTCGTCGCCGACCTGCGCGCGCCGACCCCCACCGCCGCAGCCGAGCTGGTGGCGCCGGATCGACGCGAGCTCGCCCGTGGCGCGCACCGACTGGCCCAGCGCCTGCGGGCGGCGATGCTGCGCGCGCTCGACCGGGCCGGCCAGCGGCTCGACACCGGCACCCGGCTGCTGAGGCCGCCGTCGGCGCAGTGGCGCGACCGGGCGAGACGGGTCGCGGCCCTCGCGCAGCGGCTGGCCGCGGCCGGAAACGCGCAGCGGCTGCGGCGCTCGGCCGCGCTGGAGCGGCTGGCCGCCCGGCTGCGCGCGCCGCGCGCCGACCTGGCGCGGCAGCGGCTGGCGGCGCTGGAGCGTAGGCTGGCGGCCGCCGGGCGAGAGGCGCTCGCGTGGCGGGCGCGTCGGGTGGACTCAGCGGCCGCCGCGCTGGCGCTGGTCAGTCCGCAGGCGGTGCTCGACCGGGGCTACGCGATCGTGACCGGCGAGGACGGCACGGTGCTGCGCGACGCGGCCCTGGCCCGGACCGGAGAGCAGGTGTCGGTGCGGCTCGCGCATGGCTCGATCGACGCGGCGGTGACCGCGGTGCGGCCGGAGCAGGGCTGAGCGAGGGCCGGGCGTTTCGCCCCGTCGCCGTCCGGGCTTCGCTGGAGGACCGGCCCGGTTCGTCCTAGAATGCTCGGCTTTCGCCCGACCCGACGCGCATCCGCCCGCGCCGCGCCGTCGATAGACGATTCACTTCCAGGAAAGCACGAGGACAAGACATGGAACACCAGCTGCCCGCCCTGCCGTACGCCGCCGACGCGCTCGCCCCGCACATCTCGAAGGAGACCTTCGAGTACCACCATGGCAAGCACCATCAGGCCTACGTGACCAACCTGAACAACCTGATCAAGGGCACCGAGTTCGAGAACGCCAGCCTCGAGGACATCATCCGCAAGTCGCAGGGCGGCGTGTTCAACAACGCGGCCCAGGTCTGGAACCACACCTTCTTCTGGCACTGCATGAAGCCGAACGGCGGCGGCGAGCCTTCGGGCGCGCTGGCCGACGCGATCAAGGCCAAGTGGGGCTCCTACGATGCCTTCAAGGAGGCCTTCACCAAGAGCGCGGTCGGCAACTTCGGCTCTGGCTGGACCTGGCTGGTCAAGAAGGCCGACGGCAGCGTCGACATCGTCAACACCAGCAACGCCGCCACCCCTCTTACCGGCGCCGACAAGCCGCTGCTGACGATCGACGTGTGGGAGCACGCCTACTACATCGACTACCGCAATGCCCGGCCCAAGTTCGTCGAGACCTTCCTGAACAGCCTGGTGAACTGGGACTTCGCGGCGAAGAACTTCGCCTGAAGCCGGGGCGGCGCGGCGCTCGAGCGCCGCTTCGCAGCTCGAACAGGGGCCCTTCGGGGCCCCTGTTGCCTTTGGCCTGCCGGCCGCCGCCGTGGCGCGTGACGGTCGCCGGCGGTTCGCCCAGCGCCCCGATCGTGCTTCAATGCGGGGGTCGACCCGACGAGGAGGCAAGCATGAGCCTGATCTGGACCGCGATCATCGGCCTGGCCATCGGGGCCGTCGCCAAGTTCCTGATGCCGGGCCCGCAGGGCGGCGGCATCATCGTGACGATGCTGCTGGGCATCGTCGGCGCCTTCGTGGCCGGCTTCATCGGCCGGGCGATCGGCTTTTACCCGGCGGGCGCCGGGGCCGGCTTCATCGCGTCGGTGCTCGGCGCGATCCTGGTGCTCTGGGTCTACGGCAAGTTCTTCCGGAAGACCTGAGGGTTCCTGAGCTGGAAGCCGGCGTCGATCCCGCGCTTCGCGAACCAGCCCTGTTCCATCTCGAGCGCGTAGCGCACCGGCCGCTTCGGGCAATGGCTTTCCTCGCTGCGAGGCGCCATGTCCTCGATGTTGACCACGGTGCCGTCGTCGTCCAGGAATGCGATCGACAGCGGGATCAGCGTATTGCGCATCCAGAAGCAGTGACCGGCCTTCTCGCGGAACACGAACAGCATCCCGTGGCCCGGGGCCAGTGACTGCCGGAACATCAGGCCGACCGCGCGCTTCCGGTCGTCGTCCGCGACCTCGGCCTTGATCAGGTGCATACCGGCCTGCAGCGTGACCGTCGGCAGCTCGGGCTGGGGGCGCCCCTGGGCGGCGGCCGGGGCGGGCGCCAGCAGGCCGCCCGCCGCGGCCGCGAGCGCTGCGGCCAGAGCCAGGGCGGCGGCCAGGCGCAGGCCGGATCGTCGGGCGGTTTGCGTCATGTCAGGTGGTGTTCCGGCGACAGGCGCGCCGAGGGGCGGCGCGGGTTTCGATGCGGCATAATTATGGGCTAACCCGCATCCCGCACAACCCATCTACCGAGGAATCCTGCGAATGTATCAGCACGTCAAAGTCCCTTCGGCTGGCGAGAAGATCAAGGTCAATGCCGACTTTTCGCTGCAGGTTCCCGACAATCCGATCATTCCGTACATCGAGGGCGACGGCACCGGCATGGACATCACGCCGGTCATGCTCAAGGTGGTCGACGCGGCGGTGGCCAAGGCCTACGGCGGCAAGCGCAAGATCCACTGGATGGAGGTCTACGCCGGCGAGAAGTCGACCAAGGTCTACGGCCCCGATGTCTGGCTGCCCGCCGAGACGCTCGAGATCGTCAAGGACTACGTCGTGTCGATCAAGGGGCCGCTCACCACGCCGGTCGGCGGCGGCATCCGCTCGCTGAACGTCGCGCTGCGCCAGGAGCTCGACCTGTACGTCTGCCTGCGCCCGGTCCGCTACTTCAAGGGCGTGCCCTCGCCGGTCCGCGAGCCCGAGAAGACCGACATGGTGATCTTCCGCGAGAACTCGGAGGACATCTACGCCGGCATCGAGTACGAAGCCGAGAGCCCCAAGGCGAAGAAGCTGATCGACTTCCTGATCAAGGAAATGGGCGTCACCAAGATCCGCTTCCCCGAGACCTCCGGCATCGGCATCAAGCCGGTGTCGCGCGAAGGCACCGAGCGCCTGGTCCGCAAGGCGATCCAGTACGCGATCGACAACGACAAGCCCTCGGTCACGCTGGTGCACAAGGGCAACATCATGAAGTTCACCGAGGGTGGCTTCCGCGACTGGGGCTACGCGCTGGCACAGAAGGAATTCGGCGCGCAGCTGGTCGACGGCGGCCCGTGGTGCTCGTTCAAGAACCCGAAGACCGGCAAGGACATCATCGTCAAGGACGTGATCGCCGACGCCTTCCTGCAGCAGATCCTGCTGCGCCCGGCCGAGTACTCGGTGATCGCCACGCTGAACCTGAACGGCGACTACATCTCCGACGCGCTGGCCGCGCAGGTCGGCGGCATCGGCATCGCGCCGGGAGCCAACCTGTCCGACTCGGTGGCCATGTTCGAGGCCACCCACGGCACCGCGCCGAAGTACGCCGGCAAGGACTACGTGAACCCGGGTTCGGAGATCCTGTCGGCCGAGATGATGCTGCGCCACATGGGCTGGACCGAGGCGGCCGACCTGATCATCTCGTCGATGGACAAGGCCATCCAGTCGAAGAAGGTCACCTACGACTTCGCGCGACTGATGGAAGGCGCCACCCAGGTGTCGTGCTCGGGCTTCGGCCAGGTGATGATCGACAACATGTAAGCGGCCAGGGCGCGCCGGCCCCCGGGCCGGCGCGCATCCGGACCGGTCAGCGCTCGAGCTTCTCGATGCCGAGCGCGCTCAGCACGTACTTCTCGTAGATCGGCTCCGAGCTGCCGTTCTTCATCTTGTAGAGGAAGTACTTCTCGAAGGCCACCTTGGCGAGGTGGACCCACTTCCCCTTCTTGAACCAGTTCACGTTGCGCGGCGGGATCTGGGGCAGGGCCACGAAGGCGGCGCCGGTGTCGCCCATGTCGGCCAGGCAGATCGCATTCCAGGTGCCCTTGGCGTCGGCCGGCTTGCCCTCGAGCTCGGCGGCGATGTTGTGCACGATCGCGGTCACCATCGTCTCGATCATGTAGCCGGTCTTCGGCGCGCCGGTCGGCACGGGCGTGGCCTCGACCGGGGGAATCGCCACGCATACCCCCGCCGAGAAGATGTTCCGGTGCTTCTTGCTGCGCTGGAACTCGTCGATCAGCACGAAGCCGCGCGGGTTGCACAGGCCCTCGACCCCCGCGACCGCGTCGACGCCCTTGAAGGCCGGCAGCATCATGCTCAGCTTGAACGGCAGTTCGTGTTCCTGCTTCGGCTGTCCCTTGTCGTCGACCTCGGTCACGAACATCTTGCCCGCTTCGACCCGGGTCACCTTGGCATTGGTGATCCACTTGATGTCGTTGTTCCGGAAGTCGCTCTCGAGCAGGGATTTGGAGTCGCCGACCCCGCCCAGCCCGAGGTGGCCGATGTAGGGTTCGCTGGTCACGAAGGTGATCGGCACCTTGTGGCGCAGCTTGCGGCGCTGCAGGTCCTTGCTGAGGATGAAGGCGAACTCGTAGGCCGGGCCGAAGCACGAGGCGCCGGGCATCGCGCCGACGATCACCGGGCCCGGGTCGTCCAGGAAGGACTGGTAGTCGCTCCAGAACTGCTCGGCATGGTCGACGGTGCAAACCGACCGGGTGTGGCCTTGCGGGCCCGATCCGGGCACCTCGTCGAAGGAAAGCTTCGGGCCGGTCGTGATGACCAGGTAGTCGTAGGCGAGTCGCTCGCCGTCGGCCAGTTCCAGCGCGTTGCCGTCGGCGTCGATGCGTTGCACCGGCCGGGCCACGAACTCGATGCCCTTTTTCTCCAGGTGCGGGCGGATCGGGAAGGTGATCGCGTCGCGCTTGCGCCAGCCCACGGCCAGCCAGGGGTTGGAGGGGACGAACTGGAAGTAGTCGACCGCGTTCACGACCGTGACGCGGTGGGACTTGTCCAGTTTCGCGCGCAGTTCGTAGGCGGCCGGCATGCCGCCGGTGCCTGCTCCGAGTACGACGATGTGTGCCACGGTCCTGACCCTCCTGCCGGCTTCGTCGGCGCCTGACTTCGATGCGGGCCGGGACGCCCGCGCTGATGATCAGAGCCTAGCGCCGCCGGGCCGCGCCGGCGCATCGCGCGTCGAAGCTTTCTTGGCGGACGTCAAGACGGGTGCAGTTACCGGGGATTCCCGAGGCCGTTTCGCGGCGCCGGGGGGCGCCGGGGCCGCGGCGGGCGGTCAGTAGCGCACGACGCGCCTGGCGTCCATCACGTAGCCGCTGACCCCCATCCCGGTGTCGGAGCGGTCGATGCGCAGGGTTCCGCTGACCCAGACCGCCTCCATCGTGCGCAGGCCGCGCACCGGCTTGTCCGCGCGCACGTGGACGATCTGGTTCGCCGGGGGCGGCGGGGAGTGGATGCACGCGCCGAAGTAGGGGACCAGCAGGAACTCGCCGACCCCGCGCTCGTCCTCTTCGAGCGGCACCAGGTAGCCCGGCAGGCGGACCTTGCGCCCGGCCATCGCCGGCACGGTCGGCGCGTTGTCGAGGATCTCCCGGATTCGCTTCATCAGCGCCTGGGCACGCGGGTCCGCGTCGTGAAGGTACGAGGGGACCTGCAGTCCTTCGAGGGACTTCATCGGGTCCCAGTCCTTCGGGACCAGGTCCTCCCAACTGATCTCGGGAAACTCCTCGGTGCGGGCGGCGCCGGGCAGCGCGAGCAGCGTTGCCGCGAAGAGGAGGCGGCGGCGGGTCTCGGAGCGGGTCGAGGTCAAGCTTTCCTCCATCGATGCGCAGAGGTCAGGCGTTCGCCGACAGGCCGTCGGAAAGCGAAAGCCGGTAGGCGCGCCAGGCGGGCAGCAGGCTCGCGAACCAGCCGGCCGCGACGAGCGCGGCCGCCAGCAGCCACTGCGTCGTCGTCGGGCGGGCTGCCTCCAGCGTGAGCCCGAAGCTCGACTGCAGCCAGGGGGCGAGCGCGAGGATCGCGAACGACAGCGCGATCGCGCCGGCCGCCACGCCGGCAAGCGTGACGAGGCCCCCTTCCAGCGCCAGCAGCCCCAGGACGTGCCTCGGCCCGGCTCCGGCAGCCCGCAGCACGGCCAGCTCTCGCCGGCGCTCGTTCAGGCCGGCCAGGATCACCGACACGAGCCCTCCGAAGCTGACCAGCGCGACCATGCCGGACATCAGCAGCAGCGCCCGCTCCCCGGCGCCGATCAGCTGCCAGAGTTCGTCGAGCGCAACGCCCGGCAGGATCGCCATCAGAGGCTCCCCATCGAAGCCGTCGATGCGTCGCTGGGTCGCGAAGACGGCGCTGCGTCGTTCGAGGCCGACCAGCGCGGCGGTCACCGCCTTCGGCCGCAGTTCGAGCGCTCGCGCCTGCTCCGGGCCGATTCGGGAACCGGGCCTGGGCATCCCGCCCATCCAGTCCGCGTGAATCGCCTCGATCGCCTCCAGGCTGACCAGGACCGAGCGGTCGACGGGGGTGCCCGTGCGGGCAAGAATGCCGGCGATCCGGAAAGGCTTGTCGGCGTGCTCGGCGACCCCGATGGGGCCGCTGCCGTGCGCGAGCGTGATCGAATCCCCGACCCGATAGCCGAGTCGCGCGGCCACCTCGGCACCCACGACCGCGTCGAACAGGTCGGAGAAGACCTCGCCTTGCGCCATGCGCAGCGCCTGGCGACTGCCGTAGCGGAAGCGCTCGAAGTAGGCGGTCGTGGTGCCGACGACCGGGAACCCGCGATGCGAGTCGCCCAGCGAGATCGGCACCACCCAGGCCACGGAGGGCATCGCGGCGACGGCCTCGACGCTGCGCATGCCGATGTTGCTGGTCGGCGCGCCGACGTGGAAGACGGAGAAGAGAAGCAACTGGACCGAGCCGGTCCGGGCGCCGACGATCAGGTCGGTGCCGGAGATTGCCGAGCCGAAGCTCGCGCGCAGGTCGGTTCGCACCCGCTCGACGCCGAGCAGCATGAAGGTGGACAGCGCGATCGAAAGGATCGTCAGCACGAGGGTGGAGCGCCGGTTCCAGGCGCTCAGTGCCGCGAGCCTGAGCAGGAAGCTCATGCTTGCGCGGCCTCGTGGCGGGGCGCGCGGTTGATCGACGGCAGCGCCAGTTCCCGGCTGAACCGCCCGGCGAGGCTCAGGTCGTGGCTCACGAAGACCAGCGCGCTGCCCGACGCGGCGCATGCGTCGAGGAGCAGGGCGAGGAAGTCGTCGCGATTGCCCTCGTCCAGCGCGGAAGTCGGCTCGTCGGCGACCACCAGGTCCGGGCCCCCGATCAGGGCGCGAGCGGCCGCGACCCGCTGTTGCTGGCCGACCGACAGGGTGGCAGCCGCCCGTTGGCAGGCGCTGGCCGGCAGCCCCATCGCCGCGAGCAGGGCCTCGGCCTGGGCGCGAGGCGAGCCGGCCATCCTTGCCGCGGCCTGCGCGCGGGCGGACGAGAAGCCGCACGGCAGCACCGCGTTGTCGATCGCGCTCAGCCACGGAACCAGGTTGAACTGCTGGAACACGTAGCCGACGTGACGGGCGCGGCGCCGGTCGCGCCGGGCCGGCCGCATGTCGCGCCAGTCCTGCCCGAGCAGCGCCACCCGCCCTTCGGCGGCGGTCAGCACTCCCGCCATCAGCGACAGCAGCGTGCTCTTGCCGCAGCCGCTCGGGCCGTGCAGGAACAGCGCCTCGCCGCGCTCGACCCGCAAGGCGGCGATCTCGAGGCAGTCCGTCCGATCGGCGGGCCAGCGAAAGCGCAGGCCTTCGATCTCGAGCACCGATGCGTCCGTCATCGTTGCGGGCGGTCGGCCAGGATCAGGCGCGGCTGGGTGGCGCGAAGGCGCTGCGCGGACTGGCCGCCCGGCGAGGCGACGCGGGCGTCGACCGTCCGGATCGACTTGAAGGCCGGGAACAGGCCCAGGTCGAGGTGTCTTGCCGCCCGGGCGTCGCGGCACTCGAAGCGGAAACTGCCGACCAGGTCCCCGTGCGCGGGCTGGCCGGCCACAGCGGGGGAAGGGGCGCCGTCGCCTTGCCGCCCGAGCAGCGGCGCCTCGATCGCGGCCGCGGCGAGCTCGCATCCGCCTGCCGGATCGATCCGGAAGAGCCGGTCGGCGGCCTCGAGGCGGGCGATCGCCTGCTCGACCCGCTCGCGCTCCGCCCGGTTGCGCGGGGGGCGCTCGAATCCGACCAGGTCGTGCAGTGGCACCCTCAGTTCGACCAGTATCGCAGGGGCCTCGACCGCCACGTCGAGTTCCGCGTTGCCGTGCGAATGGGCGCCGCCGGCCAGCGCGATGGCCGGCAGGCAGGCAGCGAGAAACAAGGGAAGGTGTCGCGTCGTCATTTCCGGAATCCGGTCCGATCGGCGACGCACAGCGCCCTTAGGGCGCGCGTCGCGGCCGGCAACGATCGGGAGATTAAACCGGAGGACGGGCGACCGCGCCTTTAATGCAACACGATAGCATGTGTATTGCGCCGGCGATCGGTGTGCGAGGCAGGGGGCTCGCGGCGCAAAGCAAGAACGCCGGGGGATTCCCGGCGTTCCTGGTGACAGCCGCAGACCGGTCGGCGGCCGGCGGCAATCGCGAGATCCGGCCGGCGGCCGGATCGGGTGGCGGTCAGGCCGCCTGGATGTTCGAGGCCTGCTTGCCCTTGGGCCCGGTGACGACTTCGAACTGGACCTTCTGGCCCTCCTTCAGCGTCTTGAAGCCGTTCATCTGGACCGCGCTGAAATGCGCGAACAGATCCTCTCCGCCATCGTCGGGCGTGATGAAGCCGTAGCCCTTCGAATCGTTGAACCACTTAACGGTGCCTGTAGCCATGCCTGAACATTCCTGAAAACGATTACCGGGCCGGCTGGAAACCTCTCGGTCCTCCCCCTGATCCGGCCCGCCTGTCGCTGCGCCCCTCGAGAGAGTGACCGCGCTGCCCCGTTCTGAAAGGATTTGTCGGGCTGGCACGACCCCGGAGGAAATATCCCCGGACAGCGCTCGGATTCTTTTTCGTAATCGGGCCGGCGTCAAGTGCCGGGGGCCCGCGAAAGCGTGGCGTCGTGAACGCGGTCACGGCGGGCGCGACCGCTTGCCGGGCGATTGTTGCGCCGCCCTCGCGACTCGCTAGAATGCATTCATGGCGACCCGGCACGATCCCTCCACCGTTCTCGAACGTCGGGAATCGCGTCTGAAGCCGCCGCCGATGTACCAGGTGGTCCTGCTCAACGACGATTTCACCCCGATGGAGTTCGTCGTGAGCGTCTTGCAGAAGTTCTTCGGCATGGGGCGCGAGAAGGCGACCCAGGTGATGCTGAAGGTTCACCGGGACGGACGCGGCGTCTGCGGCGTATTCCCTCGCGATATCGCAGCGACGAAGGTCGAGCAGGTCAGCAGTTATTCACGCGAGCATCAGCACCCGCTGCAGTGCGTGATGGAGGAAGCATGATCGCCCAGGAACTTGAAGTCAGTCTGCACATGGCCTTCGTCGAGGCCAGGCAGCAGCGGCACGAATTCATCACCGTCGAGCACCTGCTGCTCGCGCTGCTCGACAATCCGTCGGCGGCCGAGGTGCTGCGTGCCTGCGCGGCCAACATCGACGAGCTCCGCCGCAGCCTGACCGGCTTCATCAAGGAGAACACGCCGATCGTGCCGGGCGCCGAGGAAATCGACACCCAGCCCACGCTCGGCTTCCAGCGCGTGATCCAGCGCGCGATCATGCACGTGCAGAGCACGTCCAACGGCAAGAAGGAGGTGACCGGCGCCAACGTGCTGGTCGCGATCTTCGGCGAGAAGGACTCGCACGCCGTGTACTACCTGCACCAGCAGGGCATCACGCGGCTCGACGTCGTCAATTTCATCTCGCACGGCATCACCAAGACCCCGCAGCCCAAGGAGCCGCAGAAGGACGAGCAGGCCGAGGGCGAGCAGGAGGCCGCCGGCGGCCAGCCGGGCGCGCTCGAGCAGTACACGCTGAACCTGAACGCGGCAGCCAAGGAAGGGCGGATCGATCCGCTGATCGGCCGCGAGCAGGAAGTGGAACGCGTCATCCAGGTGTTGTGCCGGCGCCGCAAGAACAACCCGCTGCTGGTCGGCGAGGCCGGTGTGGGCAAGACCGCGATCGCCGAGGGGCTCGCCTGGCGCGTCACTCAGGGCGACGTGCCCGAGATCCTGTCCGACGCGGTCGTCTACTCGCTCGACATGGGCGCGCTGCTGGCGGGCACCAAGTACCGCGGCGACTTCGAGCAGCGGCTCAAGGCGGTGCTCAAGCAGCTCAAGCAGGCCCCCAACGCGATCCTGTTCATCGACGAGATCCACACGCTGATCGGCGCCGGCTCTGCCTCGGGTGGCACGCTCGACGCTTCCAACCTGCTGAAGCCGGCGCTGTCCTCGGGCCAGCTCAAGTGCATCGGCGCGACCACCTACAACGAGTACCGCGGCATCTTCGAGAAGGACCACGCGCTGTCGCGGCGCTTCCAGAAGATCGACGTCGTCGAGCCATCGGTCGAGCAGACGGTGCAGATCCTGCGCGGTCTCAAGTCGCGCTTCGAGGAGCATCACGGCGTGCGCTACTCGGCCTCCGCGCTGTCGGCCGCCGCCGAGCTGTCGGCCAAGTTCATCAACGACCGGCACCTGCCCGACAAGGCGATCGACGTGATCGACGAGGCCGGCGCCGCGCAGCGCATCCTGCCCAAGAGCAAGCAGAAGAAGGTCATCGGCAAGAACGAGATCGAGGACATCGTGTCCAAGATCGCGCGCATCCCGCCGGCCTCGGTGTCGTCCGACGACCGCAGCAAGCTGCAGACGCTCGACCGCGACCTGAAGGCCACCGTGTTCGGCCAGGACCCGGCGATCGACGCGCTGGCCGCTGCGATCAAGATGTCGCGCTCGGGCCTGGGCAAGCCGGACAAGCCGATCGGCGCCTTCCTGTTCTCCGGCCCCACCGGCGTCGGCAAGACCGAGGTCGCCAAGCAGCTCGCGTTCATCCTCGGCATCGAGCTGATCCGCTTCGACATGTCCGAGTACATGGAGCGGCACGCGGTGTCGCGGCTGATCGGCGCGCCCCCGGGCTACGTCGGCTTCGACCAGGGCGGGCTGCTGACCGAGGCGATCAGCAAGAAGCCGCACGCGGTGCTGCTGCTCGACGAGATCGAGAAGGCGCACCCGGACATCTTCAACATCCTGCTGCAGGTGATGGACCACGGCACCCTCACCGACAACAACGGCCGCAAGGCCGACTTCCGCAACGTGATCGTCATCATGACCACGAACGCGGGCGCGGCCGACCTGCAGCGCCGCAGCATCGGCTTCTCGGACAGCCGCGAGGCGGGCGACGAGATGGTCGAGATCAAGCGGATGTTCACCCCCGAGTTCCGCAACCGGCTCGACGCGATCATCAGCTTCAAGGCGCTCGACGAGGAGATCATCCTGCGCGTCGTCGACAAGTTCCTGATGCAGCTCGAGGAGCAGCTCCACGAGAAGAAGGTCGACGCGGTGTTCACCGACCGGCTGCGCAAGATGCTCGCGAAGAAGGGCTTCGATCCGTTGATGGGCGCCCGGCCGATGCAGCGGCTCATCCAGGACACGATCCGCAAGGCGCTGGCCGACGAACTGCTGTTCGGCAAGCTGGTGTCGGGCGGACGGGTCACGGTCGACCTGGACGAGAACGAGCAGGTCGTGCTGTCCTTCGCCGAAGGCGAGCCGCCGTCCTCGGGCGGCGAGGGCGAGGAGCAGATCGAGGTGCTGCCGGCCTGAGCGGCCGGCGCACCCTCCCGGCGGGACCTTCGGGTCCCGTTTTCGTTTCCGTTGCCGCGTGCGCGGAGCGCCAATGGAAAGAATAAGCAAATTCGACCGCCCCGGTAAGCGCGCCGGGCGGTGCGGGCTTGTCTAGAATGAACGGTTCAACAACGACCCTGCGGGCACGACGACGCTCCGCCCGGTCGAGACGAAGCGAGGAGAATCACATGAGAACGATGAAGACGGTCGCCGCGGCCTGCATGGCGATCGGCCTGGCGGCTGCCGCGCTGCCGGCGCATGCCCAGCAAGCGCGTTACCTGGCCGCGAATTGCGCGAACTGCCACGGCACCGACGGCCGCTCGGCCGGCGGCGGCGGCATGCCCGGGCTGGCCGGCCTCTCGGCCACCTACTTCGTCGAGCAGATGAAGGCGTTCCGCGAGGGCAAGCGGCAGGCGACGATCATGCACCAGATCGCCAAGGGCTACACCGACGAGCAGATCGTCGCGCTGGCCGACTACTTCTCGAAACAGCAGCCGTCGAAGTGAGCGGGGGAGGAACGACCATGAACGGAATCGACAACACCCGCCGCCGCCTCGCGCAGGCGCTCGGCTCGGGTTCTGCCCTCACGATGCTCGGCGCCGGCGGCGCCGTCGGCCTGGCCGGCTGCGCCGTGGACGGCGCGCCGGCCGTTTCCAGCGGCACCCTGGGTCGCGTGCTGGTGATCGGCGGCGGATTCGGCGGCGCCACGGCCGCCAAGTACCTGAAGAAGTGGGGCGGCCCCGGCATCGACGTCACGCTGGTCGAGCGCCAGGCGGCCTTCGTGTCCTGCCCGCTGTCGAACCTGGTCCTCGGCGGCTCGCGCCGGATCGAGGACCTGACCACGTCCTACGACGGCCTGCGGCAGGCCGGCGTGAAGGTGGTGCGCGACGAGGTCCGCTCGGTCGACCCGGTCACCCGCAAGGTGAGCTTCGCCGGCATGGCCGAGCAGACCTTCGACCGGATCGTGATGTCGCCCGGCATCGACTTCAATTTCTCGGCCATCCAGGGCCTGGACGCCGAGGCCCAGAAGACGATCCTGCATGCCTGGAAGGCCGGCCCGCAGACCGTGGCGCTGCGCCAGCAGCTCGAGGCGATGCCCGACGGCGGCGTCTACGTGCTGACGATCCCCCGCGCCCCGTATCGCTGCCCGCCGGGGCCCTACGAGCGGGTCTGCCAGGTCGCGCACTACTTCAAGACCTACAAGCCGAAGTCGAAGATCGTCGTGCTGGATGCCAATGCGGACATCCAGTCGAAGAAGGCCCTGTTCCTGAAGGAGTGGAACGGCCAGTACAAGGGGATGATCGACTACCAGCCGAACATGCAGGTCACCGAGGTCGACGCCCGCAGCCGGACCGCGATCACCGACCTGGGCGACAAGGTCAAGGCGAGCGTGCTGAACGTCGTCCCGCCGCACGGCGCGGCCGACATCGCGCGCCAGGCCGGTCTGGTCAACGCGAACGATCGCTGGTGCCTGGTCGACTGGTCCACGCTCGAGTCGACCGCCGCCAAGGGCATCCACGTGCTGGGCGACGCCACGATGCCGGCGCCGGCGATGCCGAAGTCGGGGCACATGGCGAACCAGCACGGCAAGGCCGCCGCGGCCACGATCGTCGAGATCCTGAACGGGCGCGCGCCCGAGCCGCAGATGATGGCGAACACCTGCTACAGTTTCGTCGACGACAAGCGGGTCATCCACGTCGCGTCGGTGCATCGCTGGTCGCCCGAGAACAAGACGATCGAACCGGTCAAGGGTGCCGGCGGCGTCTCGGCCGAGGCCAGCCTGCTCGAGGGCACCTACGCGAACGCCTGGGCCCGCAACATCTGGAACGACATGCTGACCTGAACGGTCGGCGATAGCCGAGAGCCGAATGCCGCGTTCGCCTGGATCGATCTTCACCGCAGTCGCCGTGCTCGCTGCCGGCGCGGTCGCGCTGGCGCTGGTGCTTCAGCACGCCTTCGGGATGGAGCCCTGCGCCTGGTGCACCTTCCAGCGGGTGATCTTCCTGGCGGTCGCGGCCGCGGCGCTGCTCGCCGCGGCGCTGCGGCCGGTGCGCGCCGCCTTCGCGCTGGCCGGCGCGCTCGTCGTGCTGCTGGCCGCGGGCGGCGTGTGGGCGGCGCTGCACCAGCAGTTCGTCGCGTCGAAGGCCGACTCCTGCGCCTACACCTTCGCCGACCGTTTCCTGCTGCGCACCGGTCTCGACGAGAAGTTCCCGGCCCTGTTCGAGGCGACGGCCTCCTGCGCCGATGCGAACGCGCCGCTGCTCGGGCTGCCGTTCGCCGCCTGGAGCGCCGCGCTGTTCGCGCTGTTGTGCCTCGCGTCGATCGCCGCGCTGCGCACCGGCCTGAGGAGAACGCGATGAGCGCGCTCGACAGACTGAAGCAGTGGACCACCGTGGTCGCCGACACCGGCGACTTCAACGCGATGCGGGCCTACGCGCCGCGCGATGCCACGACCAATCCGTCGCTGATCCTGAAGGCGGTCCAGAAGCCCGAGTACCGGTCGCTGGTCGAGGAGACCGTGGCCGCCCATCGCGGCGAGCCGGTCGAGGCGTTGTGCGACCGCTTGCTGGTGCGTTTCGGCCGCGAGATCCTGTCGATCGTGCCGGGTCGGGTGTCCACCGAGGTCGATGCCCGGCTGTCCTTCGACACCGAGGGCACGATCGCGAAGGCCCACGCCCTGGTCGGCCTGTACGAGGCCGCCGGCGTGTCCCGCGAGCGGGTGCTGATCAAGGTCGCGTCCACCTGGGAGGGCATCCGGGCCGCCGAGCGCCTCGAGAACGAGGGCATCCGCTGCAACCTGACGCTGCTGTTCTCCTTTCCGCAGGCGGTTGCCTGCGCCGACTCAGGCGTCACGCTGGTCTCGCCCTTCGTCGGCCGCATCTACGACTGGTACCGCAAGCGCGACGGCGTCGACTTCGCTCCGGCCGACGACCCCGGCGTCCAGTCGGTTCGGCGCATCTACACCTACTTCAAGAAGTTCGGCTACCAGACCGAGGTGATGGGGGCCAGCTTCCGCAGCACCGGCCAGGTGCTGGCGCTGGCTGGCTGCGACCTGCTCACGATCAGCCCCGAGCTGCTCGAGCAGCTGAAGGCCTCCGACGCGCCCTTCGATCGCGCGCTCGACCCCGAGGCCGCGAAGGCGCAGCCGGTCGAGCGCGAGCGCTTCGACGAGAAGCACTTCCGGTTCGCGGTCAACGAGGACGCGATGGCTTCCGACAAGCTGGCCGAGGGCATCCGCCTGTTCGTGGCGGACGTGCGCAGGCTCGAGACGATCGTCGGACAGGCCGCGGCGGGCTGACCCTCGCTCCCGGCGCCCGCCGGCTCGATCGCCGCGTCCCGCCCGGCCGGCGGCCGTTACCAGAGGCCGACTGCCAGTCCCGCCGCCAGCGTCGCCCCGAGCTCGGCGGCCCGCGCAAGTTCGGCTTCCGGAATCCTCTTCGGCGCGAGGATCGCCTCGGGCGTCTGCGCGTGCGTGATCACCAGCAGCGGATCTGCCACCTGCCGAAGCCGCCAGCCGGTCGCGAAGCGCTGCAGTTGCCGGATCGTTCCCTGGCCGTCGGAGCCGGCGCAGACGATCGCCGCGAAGGGCAGGCCGTTGACCCGGTCCAGGACCGGATACCAGCATCGGTCGAAGAAGTCCTTGCTCACGCCGGCCATCGTGGCGAGGTTCTCCGGGGTCGCCACCAGCAGCGCCGACGCGCCGAGCACGTCGTCGGGGCCGGCATGGTCGGCGCGCGCCAGCACGACCTGGACCTCGGCGCTCGCCTCGGCCTGCTCGAGCGCGTCGCGCGCGCCGGCCGCGGCGGCCTCGGCCAGTTGTCGCGTGCCGCCGGTCATCGACCACCAGACGATCAGCAGGCGCTTCATCGCAGGGAGGGGAGGCGCTTCATGGCAAGGCGGGCAGGCGCTTCATGGCAAGGCGGACAGCCACCTCGGGCAGGTGGCGATCGGGCGCGCGCCGCGTCCGGAATCCGGCGCGCCGGCCGCTCAGAGGCTGCCGGTGCTGCCGAAGCCGCCCGCGCCGCGCTCGCTGGCCTCGAACGAATCGACGACGTCCAGCTCGACCTGCACCACGGGCACGACGATCATCTGCGCGATGCGCTCCATCGGCTCGATCGTGAAGGCCGCGTTGCCCCGGTTCCAGCACGAGACCATCAGCGGCCCCTGGTAGTCGGAGTCGATCAGGCCGACCAGGTTGCCGAGCACGATGCCGTGCTTCGTGCCCAGGCCCGAGCGCGGCAGGATCATCGCCGCGTAGCCGGGGTGGCCCAGGTGGATCGCCATGCCGGTCGGGATCAGCCGGGCGTCGCCGGGCGCGAGCACGAGCGGCGCGTCGAGGCAGGCGCGAAGGTCCAGGCCCGCGCTGCCGGAGGTCGCGTAGTGCGGCATCTGGCTGCGCAGCCGCTCGTCCAGGATTCGAACGTCGAGTCTCATTTCGTCGGTTTCTTCGTGGTGCGCTTTCGGAGTACCAGGCCGGTGCCCAGCACCAGCAGGCCGGGCAGCATCGTGTCGACCGCGGGCCCGCCATCCAGCACCGACATCAGGACCAGCGCGATGCCGGCGCCGATCAGCCACCACGCGCCGGCCGCCAGCGCCAGCGCGCGGGCGGGCCCGGCGGGCCAGTGCCGTGCAGGCGGCCGGGCGTACTCGCCGGCGCGCGTCGTCGGGGCGGGCCGCGTCGGCGCGGAAGCTCGCGCAGCCCCGGCAGGTCGTGCGGTCGCGGGAGGCCCTGCAGTCGTGGAGGGCCGTTCGGTGGTGGAAGGCCGTGCGGTCGCGGAAGGCTGGGCCGGGCCGGCCGCCTGCTCGGCCGTCCGCGCATTCAGCTGCTCGACGTAGCGGACGAAGTCCCCGCCCGGCGGCTCCGATGCGTCGAGCGGGGCCTCGTTCCTGTTCACGCGCGGGCCTTCGGCAACCGGGTCGCGATCTCGGCGACCAGTTCGGCCGCCAATGCGTCCTTGCTCGCGCGCGGGAGCTTTCGGCTGCCCGCGGCATCGATCAGCAGCAACTCGTTCTCGTCGCGCCCGAAGGTCTCGTGGCCGATGTTGCCGACCAGCAGCGGCACGCCCTTCTTCTCGCGCTTGGCGGCGCCGTTGGCCTCGAGGTCCTCGCTCTCGGCGGCGAAGCCGACGCACCAGGGAGCGTCGGGCCGGCGCGCGACCTCGGCGAGGATGTCCGGGTTCTGCGCGAACTCGAGCGCTGGCGGTCCGCCGCCGTCGGTCTTCTTCAGCTTGCTGGCGCTGCGGTTCGCGACCCGCCAGTCCGCCACCGCGGCCACCGCCACGAAGACGTCGAAGCGGCCGGCGTCGAGCTCGCGCATCACCGCGCGGTGCATCTGCTCGGCGGTGGTCACGTCGATTCGCGTCACGCCCATCGGCGTGGGCAGGGCCGTGGGGCCGGCCACCAGCACCGCCTCGGCGCCGGCCTGCCGGCAGGCGCGCGCGATCGCGAAGCCCATGCGCCCCGACGACAGGTTGGTGATGCCGCGCACCGGGTCGATCGGTTCGAAGGTCGGCCCGGCGGTGAGCAGCACGCGGCGCCCGGCCAGCCGCTTCGGCACGAAGAAGGCTTCCATCGCCTCGGCGAGGTCCTCGGCCTCGAGCATCCGGCCCTCGCCGGTCTCGCCGCAGGCCTGGTCGCCCGAGTCGGGGCCGAAGAAGCTCACGCCGTCGTCGCGCAGTCGCGCGACGTTGCGCTGCGTGGCCGGATGCGCCCACATCTGCCGGTTCATCGCCGGCGCCACGACCAGCGGGCAGTCGCGCGCCAGGCACAGCGTGGACAGCAGGTCGTCGCACAGGCCGTTGGCGAGCTTGGCCAGGAAGTCGGCGCTGGCCGGCGCGACCAGCAGCGCGTCGGCCGCGCGCGACAGCTCGATGTGGGCCATGCCGTTGTCGATGCGCGTGTCCCACTGGTCGGTGAACACCGGCTGGCCGGTCAGCGCCTGGAAGGTGGCGGTGCCCACGAAGTGGGTGGCGGCCTCGGTCATCGCGACCTGCACCGCGGCGCCGCGGCGCTGCAGCTCGCGGGCCAGGAAGGCGGCCTTGAAGGCGGCCACGCCGCCGGTGACCCCGAGCAGGATTCGTTTGCCTTCGAGCTTCATGGGCGCTGTATAGCACATCGGCCGGGCGGGCGCCCCCGGGCGGGCCGCGCTGTTAATCTTGCGCTTCGAGAAGAAAAGCGGCTCGCAGGAGAGGGGATGCAGCTCCGGACACCCGATCGGCTCGGGGCCTTCGAATACCGGCGCCACCCGGCGCGCCTGCCTGCGCTGCGCGACGGGCGGGAGGCCACGCGTCACAGGGTGGTGGTCGCGGGCGGCGGCCCGGTGGGGCTGGCGGTGGCGCTCGGCCTCGCGCGCCTGGGCGTGCCCTCGCTGGTCGTCGAGGCGGACGAGACGGTCTGCGTCGGCAGCCGGGCGATCTGCCTGTCGCGACGCAGCCTCGAGATCCTGGATCGGCTGGGCGTGCTGCCGGCCTTCGTCGACAAGGGACTGGCCTGGACGGGCGGTCGCAGCTTCTGGCGCGACACCGAGGTGCTTCGCTTCCTGATGCCGCACGACGCCGACCAGCGGCTCGCGCCGATGACCAACATCGAGCAGTACTACATCGAGCAGTTCCTGCTCGACGGCATCGCGAAGCACCCGGAGCTGGTCGAGGTCCGCTGGGGCACGAGCGTCCTGGCAGTGAGCGCCGGCGACCACGGCGTCGAGCTGGCGCTGGAAGCCGCGGGCCGGCGCTACGCGGTCCACGCCGACTGGCTGGTCGCCTGCGACGGCGCGCGCAGCCTGGTCCGGGACCAGCTGGGCCTGAAGATGTCGGGCACCAGCTACGAGGGCCGCTACGTGATCGCCGACATCGAGGCCGACCTCGGTTTGCCCACCGAGCGGCTCGCCTGGTTCGATCCGCCGGCCAATCCGGGGCGCACCGTGCTGATGCACCGCCAGCCCGACGACCTGTGGCGCATCGACTACCAGCTGCGGCCCGACGAGGATCCCGACGAGGCGGTGCGGCCCGAGAACGTGCTGCCGGTGATCCGGGCCCAGCTCGCGATGCTCGGCTTCACCGGCGACTGGAAGGCGATCTGGATCAGCATGTACCGCGCGAGCGCGGTGTCTCTCGAGCGTTATCGCCACGGCCGGGTGCTGTTCGCCGGCGACGCGGCGCACCTGGTGCCGATCTTCGGCGTGCGCGGCCTGAACAGCGGCTTCGAGGACGCCTGGAACCTGGCGTGGAAGCTCGCTCGGGCGGCGGGCGGCAACGGAGCGCGCGGCGGCCTGCCCCCGGGCGGGTCCGAGCGCCTGCTCGACAGCTATTCGCTCGAGCGCCGCCATGCCTGGCGGCAGAACATCGCGCAGGCCACGAAGAGCACCGAGTTCATGGCGCCGCCCTCGCGCGGCTTCGAGCTGATGCGCGACGCGGTGCTCTCGCTGGCGGCCGGACATCCGGCCCTGCGCTCGCTGATCAATCCGAGGCAATCCAGTTCTATTCCGTACCCGGATTCCCCGCTCAATACGCCGGACCGGCCCGGCGAATTCGGGGCCTCCGCGGGCGCGCCCGGCGAGGCGCTCGCCGAGTGTCCGCTGCGCGACGCCGCGGGCGCGGTCGTTCACCTGACGCAGCTGCCCGGCGACGGCTTCACCCTGCTTTGCTACGGAGGAGGTGCCGGCCCGGCCGGCGACGCGGCGCGGATCCTCGCCGATTCGCCGCCGGGTTGCGGCCTGGCGGTGGTCACGATCGCTCCTGCGGGCGGCGAGGGCACGGCCGCGGCGGATGCGGTCGACGCGTCCGGGCGCTTCGCGGCGCTCTACGATGCCAGGCCCGGAAGTGCCTGGCTCCTCCGGCCCGACGGCAACGTCTGCGCCCGCTGGCGCGCGATCGACGCGCAGGCGGTGATCGCGGCGCTCGCCCGCGCCCTCGGGTCGCCCGCCGCCGGCCCGGCGCAGCCGGCGCTCACAGGATGAACGCGACGATGAACCGACCAACGCTGACCGAGGCCGAGCGCGACGACGCCTACACCCGGATCTGCCAGGCCGTCACCGAGGCCGGGGCCGAGCGCGAGTCGCTGTTCCTGGCCCGCCTCTGCCTGCTGCTGGCCGAGGAGGTCGGCGATTCCGCGAGGGTGGGCGCGGCGATCGACGCGGCCCGGCTCGATCCCGGCGCGCGCTGAGCGCGCCTGGCCGCGGCGGGAGTCGCTCCGCGCGCCGGCCGGCTCAGCGCCGGCGCAAGCTTCGCCGCAGGAAGGGGGCGAGCAGCAGGGGCGCGAAGTACATCGGGACCTGGGCGATTCCCACGTACAGCGAGAAGGCCTCGCCGGCGGTGCCGGCGGTCACCACCAGCATCAGGCCCATGTTGCGGTTGCCGCTCATGATCGCGGCCGCATAGCCGGAGGCGACGCCGGCGCGCCGGAACAGCAGGTAGCCGGCGACGTGCAACAGCGCCGTCGCCACGCAGGCCAGCGCGAGCAGCATGCCGATGAAGGCCGGCTCGCGCAGCAGCCTGTCGGTCACGCCGTCCATCACGGCGATCGCGAACACGACCAGCAGCAGCACGTTGACGCCGCCGAGCAGGTCGCCGTTGCGGGCGAGCCGCTGCATGCCGAGCAGGCGCCGCAGGCCCCAGGCGAGCGCGAAGGGCAGCAGCACCAGCGCGGTGACCCGGGCGAAGAAGGCGGCGAGGTCGACCTCGACGCCGGCGCCGGGCAACAGCAGGCCGACCAGCGGCGTCAGCGTGAGCGGCAGCAGCAGCGTGGTCGCGACCGTGGCGACGACGGCCAGCACGCCGTCGAGCCCCAGGATCATCGCGAACACCGCGGCCGAGCCGATCGGCGGCGCGGCGGCCTGCAGCACGAGCAGCAGCCGCAGGTCGGGCGGCAGGCCGAGAAGCAGGCTCGCGCCCCAGGCGATCAGCGGCGAGGCGAGCAGCTGCCAGGCGGCGATCGCCGCCGGAAGCGCCGGCCGGCGAAGCGCCGCGCCCAGGTGCTCCCAGTCGAGCCGCAGCAGCACCGCGGTGAGCGTGCCGATCACTGCGGCGCTCAGCAGCGGGCGCAGCAGCGCCGCCAGGTCGGGCAGGGCGACGCCGACGAACACGCCGGCCGGCAGCGCCCAGCGCGCCCAGCGGCCGAGGATTCCGAGAAAGCTTCGCAATTCGTGGGCCGGCGAACGGAAAGGGCAGAATGACCGATCTTCTCCCATTCTCCGGGCGAGCGGGCTCGTGCCGGCACGGCGAGCGCCGGCCCGCATCCCGTTTTCGGCCGAACCGCCGCGCTTCCCGCCAATGACCACCCGCAACCGCGCGCTGATCCTGCTCGCCGCCCTGACGCTGATCTGGGGGACGAACTGGCCGATGTTCCCGCTGGCGATGCGCGAGATTTCGGTCTGGACCTTCCGGGCGATCGCGATGCCCGCCTCGGGGCTGATCCTGCTGTCGGTCGCGCGGGCCCGCGGCCAGTCGCTCGCGATCCCGCGCGAGCACTGGCCGGTGGTCGTCGCCGCTTCGCTGGTCTACCTGGTCGTCTGGAACCTGGCCAGCACCTACGCGGCGATCATCATCCCGTCGGGGCAGGCGGCGGTGCTGGGCTTCACGATGCCGCTGTGGGCCGCGCTGATCTCGTGGGCCCTGCTCGGCGAGCGCCTGACGCCGCGGCTGATCCTGGCGGTGGCGCTCGGCGCAGCCGCCGTCGTGCTGCTGATGGTGCCGAACTTCGGCGCCTACGCCGACGCGCCGCTGGGGCTCGCGCTGGGCCTGCTCGCCGGGCTGGGCTGGGCGGTCGGCACGCTGCTGCTCAAGCGCAGGCCGGTGCCGGTGCCGACCACGGTGCTGACCGGCTGGCAGTTGCTGGTGACCTCGGGGCCGATCCTGGTCGGCGCGGCGGCCTTCGGCGACCACGACTGGTTCGTGCCGAGCTGGCAGTCGATCGCGGTGATCGCCTACATCGTGCTGGTGCCGATCACGATAGGCAACGTGATCTGGTTCTCGATCGTGGGCCTGCTGCCGGCGAACGTGGCCGGCCTGTCGTCGGTGATGGTGCCGGTGGTCGCGATGGTCTCGGGCGCGATCGTGCACGGCGAGCCGCTGGGGCCGCTGCAATGGCTGGCGATGGCGTGCAGCGCGTCGGCGCTCTCGCTTGCCTTGCTCAGGCCGGCCGCGCCGAAGTAGGCTCGGTCGTCCCGCGCCTGCCGGAGAAGACCATGAAGCCGATGAAGCTGAACGGATCCTGCCACTGCGGCGCGGTGCGCTTCACCGTGACCGCCGCGTCCCCGTATCCCTTCATGCGCTGCTACTGCTCGATCTGCCGCAAGACGGCCGGCGGCGGCGGCTACGCGATCAACCTGGGCGCCGACCGGCGAAGCCTGAAGGTGACCGGCGAGGAGAACCTGTCGGTCTACCGCGCCCGGCTGGACGACGGCAGCCTCAGCACCGGCGAGCGCAGCTTCTGCAGCCGCTGCGGCAGCGCACTGTGGCTCTACGACCCGACCTGGCCCGGGCTGGTGCACCCGCATGCGTCAGCGATCGACACGCCGCTGCCGGTGCCGCCCGACCGGGTGCACATCATGCTCGGCTCGAAGGCGAGCTGGGTCGAACCCGAGGTCCGGGAAGGCGATCGGTGCTTCGACGACTACCCGGACGAATCGCTCGCGCAGTGGCACGCGCGGCACGGCTTCGCTTAGCCGCCGCGCGGGCGCGGCGCCCTCGGCCCAGCGCGGGCGCGGCTCGTTCCGCTCAGCGCGCGCGCCGCACGCGCAGGATCTCGTCCAGGATCAGCAGCGCCGCCCCGAACGTGATCGCCATGTCGGCGACGTTGAACGCCGGCCAGTGCCAGTCGCGCCAGTACAGCAGCACGAAGTCGGTGACCTTGCCCTGCCAGACGCGGTCGATCACGTTGCCGATCGCGCCGGCCAGGATCAGCGACAACGCGAACGCGAACAGCCGCTGCGAGCCGTGGCGCGCCAGCATCCACACGATGAACACCGCTGCCGCGATGCCGATGCCGGTGAAGAACCAGCGTTGCCAGCCGCCGGCACCGGCCAGGAAGCTGAAGGCCGCGCCGCGGTTGTAGACCAGCGTGAAGTCGAAGAAGCCGGGGATGACCGGCACGCGCTCGCCGAAGTCGAGCGCGCGCACCGCGATCCACTTGGTGAGCTGGTCGAGCGCGATCAGCGCCGCGGCCAGCCCGAGGTGCCGGCCGAGCCGGTTCGGCGCGCCGCGCGAGGCCATCAGGCGAACTCGCGCGGCTCGCCGTCGCCGTGCAGGTTCGACACGCAGCGCCCGCAGATCGACGGATGCTCCGGATCGGCGCCGACGTCCTCGCGCCAGTGCCAGCAGCGCTCGCACTTCTGGTGGGCGCTCGGCTCCACGACGATCGCAGTCTCGTCGGCGCTGGCTGCGCGCTCGACGCGGGCGGCCGACACGATCAGCACGAAGCGCAGGTCGTCGCCGAGCGAGGTGACCGCGTCGTGCCGGTCACCGTGCAAGTGCAGGACCACCTCGGCCTGCAGCGAGGAGCCGATGCCGCCGGCCGCGCGCACTTCCTCGAGTCGCTTGAGCACGTCGGCGCGCACCGCGCGGATCGCCTCCCACTTCGCGCGCAGCGCCTCGGCATCGGGCTGGGCCTCGAAGGCGCGGTACGTCTGCGCGAAGATCGTCTCTCCGCCCGCCTTCCAGAGCTTCGGCGCGAACAGCGGCCAGGCCTCCTCGGCGGTGAAGGACAGGATCGGCGCGACGACCCGCAGCAACGAATCGGTGATCGCGTGCAGCGCGGTCTGCGCCGAGCGCCGCGCCAGCGAGCCGGGCGCGGTCGTGTACAGCCTGTCCTTCAGGATGTCGAGGTAGAAGGCGCCGAGGTCTTCCGAGCAGAAGGTCTGGATCTTCGCGACCGCCGGGTGGAACTCGAAGACCTCGTAGTCGGCCTCGATCGACTTCTGCCAGGCCGCGGTCATCGCCAGCGCGTAGCGGTCGATCTCGAACATCCGGTCCAGCGGCACCGAATCCTTGGCCGGGTCGAAGTCGGACACGTTGGCCAGCAGGAAGCGCAGCGTGTTGCGGATGCGCCGGTACGCCTCGACGACCCGCTTGAGGATCTCGTCGGAGATCGACAGCTCGCCCGAGTAGTCGGTGCTGGCCACCCACAGGCGCAGGATCTCGGCGCCCAGCGTGTCGGACACCTTCTGCGGCGCGATCACGTTGCCGACCGACTTGGACATCTTGCGGCCCTGGCCGTCGACGACGAAGCCGTGCGTGAGCAGCGACCGGTAGGGCGGCTCGCCGTTGAGCATCGACGAGGTGAGCAGCGACGAGTGGAACCAGCCGCGGTGCTGGTCGCTGCCCTCGAGGTACATGTCGGCAGGGAAGGTCGACTGGTCCTTGTGCGAGCCGCGCAGGACGGTCTCGTGCGTGGTGCCGGAGTCGAACCAGACGTCGAGCGTGTCGCGGTTCTTCACGTAGTGCGCGGCCTCGTCGCCGAGCAGTTCCTGCGGGTCGAGCCGCTGCCAGGCCTCGATGCCTTCGCGCTCGATGCGCTGCGCGACCGCCTCGATCAGCTCGGGCGTGCGCGGATGCAGCTCGCCGGTTTCCTTGTGCACGAAGAAGGCCATCGGCACGCCCCACTGCCGCTGGCGCGACAGCGTCCAGTCGGGCCGGTTGGCGATCATGCCGTGCAGCCGCGCCTTGCCCCAGGCCGGATAGAAGCGGGTGGCCTCGATGCCGCGCAGCGCGGTCTCGCGCAGGGTTTCCTCGCCGTCGACGGGCTTGACGTCCATGCCCGCGAACCACTGGCTGGACGCGCGATAGATGACCGGCGTCTTGTGCCGCCAGCAGTGCATGTAGCTGTGCGGGTACTTCTCGACCGAGAACAGGCAGCCGTGTGCGCGGATGTGCTCGACGATCTTCGGGTTGGCGTCCCAGATCGACAGGCCGGCGAAGTCGGGCAGCCAGCTCGCATAGGTGCCGTCGCCGAGCACCGGCTGCAGGATCTCGTCGTCCTTCATGCCGTGCTGCTTGCACGAAGCGAAGTCTTCGACGCCGTAGGCCGGCGCCGAGTGGACCAGGCCGGTGCCGGAGTCGAGCGTCACGTAGTCGCCCAGGTAGACCGGGGAAAGCCGGTCGGCGAAGGGATGGCGGAACGCGATCAGCTCGAGCGCCTGGCCCTTGCACTTCGCGAGCACCTGCCAGCTGCCCTCGGCGTCGAGCTTCCAGCGCTTCAGGCAGGCCTCGACCAGGTCGGCCGCCACGACAAGCAGCGCCGGCGCGCCCTGCCAGTCGGCCACGCGCACCAGCGCGTAGTCGAACTCGGGGTGCAGGTTCAGCGCCTGGTTGGCCGGGATGGTCCACGGCGTGGTCGTCCAGATGACCGCGTAGCCGCGCTCGATCGGCAGAGCGGGCAGGCCGAAGGCCTTCGCGAGCTTCGGCAGCTCGGCCGGCTCGAACGGAAAGCCGACGTCGACCGACGGGTCGGTGCGGTCGGCGTACTCGACCTCGGCCTCGGCCAGCGCAGAGCCGCAGTCGAAGCACCAGTTCACCGGCTTCAGGCCGCGGAACACGTAGCCCTTGTTCAGGATCTTGCCGAGCGCGCGCAGCTCGTCGGCCTCGTTGCCGAAGGCCATCGTCTTGTACGGGTTGTCCCAGTCGCCGAGCACGCCCAGCCGGATGAAGTCCTTCTTCTGGCGCTCGATCTGCTCGGTCGCGTAGGCGCGGGATTTCGCCTGCACCTCGTCGGCCGGCAGGTTCTTGCCGAACTGCTTTTCGATCTGGATCTCGATCGGCATGCCGTGGCAGTCCCAGCCCGGCACGTAGCGCGCGTCGAAGCCCGCCATGTTGCGGCTCTTGACGATGATGTCCTTCAGGATCTTGTTGACCGCGTGACCGATGTGAATGTCGCCGTTCGCGTAAGGCGGGCCGTCGTGCAGCACCCAGACCGGCCGACCCTTCGAGGCCTCGCGGATCGCGCGGTAGATGCCCTTCTCCTGCCACTGCTTCGTCCACTGCGGCTCGCGCTTGGCGAGGTCGCCGCGCATCGGGAACGGCGTGTCGGGCAGGTTCAGCGTGTCGCGGTACGACGCGGCGGGCTTGCCTTGTTTGCCTTCGGACATCTCGTTGTTCTCTCGGGGAAATCGGTTCGGGATCGGGGATCGTTCGGGAAATTCGCGGCGGGCTCGGTGGCTCGGGCGCTCGGGGCTCAGGCGTGCTGCGCGAGCCAGTCGCGCGCCTGGTCCTCGTCGCGGCGGATCTGCGCCACCAGCAGGTCGAGCGAATCGTAATGGGCCTCGTCGCGCAGCTTGTGCAGGAACTCGACGCTCACGCGCCGTCCGTACACCTGCCGCGAGAAGTCGAACAGGTGCACCTCGAGCAGCAGGGCGCCGTTCTCCTCGACCGCGGGGCGCGTGCCGAGGCTGGCCACGCCGGGCAGCGGCGCGTCGCCCAGGCCGTGCACCTGCACCACGAAGATGCCGCTGAGCGCCGGGCGCGGAAAGCGCACCGGCAGGTTCAGCGTGGGAAAGCCCAGGTCGCGGCCCAGCTTGCGGCCGTGGATCACGCGGCCGCTGATCGTGTACGCCCGGCCGAGCAGGCTGCGCGCGCGATCGAAGTCGCCGGCGGCGAGCGCGTCGCGCACCGCCGAGCTGGACACGCGGACGCCGTGGCGCTCGACGGTGGGCTGGCGCATCAGGTCGAAGCCGAAGCGCGGGGCGGCTTCGGCGAGCATGTCGTAGTCGCCGCGGCGCCGGGCGCCGAAGCGGAAGTCGTCGCCGACCATCAGGCAGCGGGCCTGCAGGCCTTCGACCACGATGCGCTCGATGAATTCCCCGGCCGGCTGCGAGGCCAGCGAGGCGTTGAAGTGCGCGATGCAGACGCGGTCCACGCCGCACTCGGCCAGCGCCTCGAGCTTGTCGCGGCTGGTGCTGATCCGGGCCGGCGGCGTGACCGGCGCGGCCCCGGGGCGGGGATGCGCAGCGAACCACTCGCGCGGATGCGGCTCGAAGGTCAGCACGCAGACCGGCAGGTCGCGCGCGCGCGCCGCCGCCGACAGCTGCGCCAGCATCTCGCGATGCCCGACGTGCACGCCGTCGAAGTTGCCGATCGTCAGCGCGCAGGGGCGCCGCCGATCGGGCGGGGGCAGGCGTCGGAAGACTTCCATCGGGGCGCGTTTCCGGGAGGGGCTGGGGCGGCGATGCAAAACCTTGAATTATAAGGCTTTGCCGGCCGATTCGCCCAGCCTCGATGATAGAATTCCACGATGAAAAAAATCGTGATCCTGATCTCGGGGCGCGGCTCGAACATGGTCGCGATCGCGCGGGCCTGCGAAGCCGAGGCCTGGCCCGCCCGGATCGTCGCGGTGATCGGCAACCGGCCCGGCGCCGAGGGGCTGGCCCGTGCCGCCGAGCTCGGCCTGCCGGTGCGCGTGGTCGACCATCGCGAGCATGCCGATCGCGAGTCCTTCGACGCCGCGCTGGCTGCCGAGATCGACGCGCTGGCGCCCGACCTGATCGTGCTGGCCGGCTTCATGCGCATCCTGACCGACGGCTTCGTGCGGCGCTACGCCGGCCGCATGCTGAACATCCATCCGTCGCTGCTGCCCGCCTTCCCGGGCCTGGCCACCCACCGGCGCGCGCTGGCCGCCGGGGTGAGGGTGCACGGCTCGACCGTGCATTTCGTGGGCGCCGAGCTCGACGACGGCCCGATCCTCGCCCAGGCGGCGGTCGAGGTGCGCGACGAGGACACCGAGCAGACGCTCGAGGCGCGGGTGCTCGAGGCCGAGCACCGCCTCTACCCGATGGCGGTGCGCTGGTTCGTCGAGGGCCGGCTGCATGTCGAGGGCCGGCGGGTCAGGCTGCTGCCGCGGGGCGAGGGCCCTGCCGGGGGCGCGGCGGGCGATTCGCGTCTGGTCTGGAGCGCGACGTGAGCGGGCGGGATCGCAAGCGCGCCGGCGGCGCGGGCTCGCGCGGCCCGGGCGCCGGCAAGCCGCCCCGGGGCGCGGCGCGCGGCGGCGGCCAAGGCGCCGGCAGACCGACGGCCGGCGCGGCGCGCGCCCCGGTCGACGTGCGCGCGCTCGAGGCGGTGCTGCCGATGACGATGCCGGCCGACACCGCGCTGCGGCGCTTCTTCCGCGAGCATCCGGAAATGGGCCGGCGCGATCGCGCCGCGGTCGCCGAGACCGTGTTCGACGTGCTGCGCAACCGGCGCCTGTACGCGCACCTCGCGCAGAGCGGCGACGGTCCGATCGCGCAGCGGCTCGCCGCGGTGTCGCGGATCCGCCGCGGGCTGCCGGTACGCTCCGAGCGCGCCGACGGTTCGCCGCCCGACTGGCTGGCCCGGGCCCGCGACATCGATCCGGCCACGTTGCCCTTCGCGATCCGCTTCAGCCTGCCCGACTGGCTCGCCCCAGCGATCGAGTCGCGCGCCGATGCAGCGGCGCTGGCTGCGGCGCTGCTCGAGCCGGCGCCGCTGGACCTGCGCGTGAACGACGCGAAGGGTGGGCGCGACGCGGCGATCGCCACGCTGGCCGAGGACGGCATCGAGGCCGACCCGCTCGCGATCGCGCCGCTGGCGCTGCGGGTGAAGGGCAAGCCGGCGCTCGAGGCCAGCCGCGCCTTCGTCGAGGGCCTGGTCGAGGTGCAGGATGCCGGAAGCCAGCTGCTCGCGATGCTGGTGGGCCCGAAGCGCGGCCAGACCGTGGTGGACCTCTGCGCCGGCGCCGGCGGCAAGACGCTCGCGATGGCGGCGGCGATGCGCTCGACCGGGCAGGTCTTCGCGTGCGACGTTTCCGCGCAGCGGCTGCTGCGGCTGCGGCCGCGGCTGCAGCGGGCCGGCGCGACCAACGTGCAGCCGATGGCGATCGACAGCGAGCGCGACCCGAAGCTGGGGCGGCTGGCCGGCCGGGCCGACGCGGTGCTGGTCGACGCGCCGTGCAGCGGCACCGGCACGCTGCGCCGCAACCCGGACCTGAAGTGGCGCGGCGACCCGACCTCGCTGGGCAGGCTGCTCGAGCAGCAGCAGTCGATCCTCGAAGCGGCCGCGCGGCTGGTCAAGCCCGGCGGCGTGCTGGTCTACGCGACCTGCAGCCTGCTGCCCGAGGAGAACGAGCGGCAGGCCGAGCGTTTCGAGGCGGCCCATCCGGAGTTCGTCCGGGAGCCCGCCCGAACCGCGCTCGCGGCCCAGGGCGCCGGGATCGATCCGGCCGATCCGGATGGCGACCCGCCGGGCCTGCTGCGACTGCTGCCGCACCGCGACGGCGTCGACGGCTTCTTCGCGGCGCGCTGGAAGCGGGCGCGCTGAGTCGTCGCGGCGCGACGGAAGAGGCTGCGCCGAACGCGGCGCGGCGGTTATCATTCCCCCGAGCCGCGGCCATGGGCGGTGCCTCCCGAGCCTCGCCCTGCCGCCCGGCGCTGCCCATCGAGGCGGCCGTTCGGCCGCCCGCCGTCTGACCTGGAGACTTCTTCTTGCTGGACTTCCTGCTTCGCTTCCTCGACCAGGGCCTCGTCGACGCCGCCTGGTGGCAGATCGTGCTCTACACGCTGGCCGCCACGCACGTGACGATCGCCGGGGTCACGATCTACCTGCACCGCTGCCAGGCCCACCGTGCGCTGGACTTGCACCCGGTCGTATCGCATTTCTTCCGCTTCTGGCTCTGGCTGACCACCGGCATGGTCACGAAGGAATGGGCGGCCATCCACCGCAAGCATCACGCGCGCTGCGAGACCGAAGAGGATCCGCACAGCCCGGTGCGCTGGGGCCTGGGCAAGGTGCTGCTCGAAGGCGCCGAGCTGTACCGGGCCGAGGCGCGCAACCTGGAAACGCTGCAGAAGTTCGGGCACGGCACGCCCGACGACTGGGTCGAGCGCAAGGTCTACTCGAAGCATCCGGTGCTGGGCGTTTCGCTGCTGCTGATCGGCACGGTGGCCGCGTTCGGCGTCATCGGGCTGGCGGTCTGGGCGGTGCAGATGCTGTGGATCCCGGTCTGGGCGGCGGGCGTGATCAACGGGCTCGGCCACGCCAAGGGCTACCGCAACTTCGACTGTCCCGACGCGAGCACCAACATCTTCCCGTGGGGCATCCTGATCGGCGGCGAAGAGCTGCACAACAACCACCACACCTTCGCCAGCTCGGCCAAGCTGTCGGTCAAGTGGTACGAGTTCGACATCGGCTGGATGTACATCCGGATCCTGGCCATGCTCGGGCTGGCCACGGTGCGCCGCACGGTGCCCAAGCCGAAGTTCGCCGAGGCCAGGCCGGTGATCGACCTGGAGACCGTGCAGGCGGTGATCGCGCACCGTTACGACGTGATGGCCCATTACGCCCGCACCCTCAGGCAGGCCTGCGCCGACGAGGCGCGGCGCCTGGCGCAGCGCCCGGAGGGCAAGCTGGTCGCCTCGGCCCGCAGGTGGCTGCACTGGGACACCGCGCGCTGGAGCGAGCAGCAGAAGGCGCGGGTCGCCGAGATCTTCGCCGCCAGCGAGCGGCTGCAGAAGATGGTCGAGATGCGCCGCGAGCTCGCCAAGCTCTGGGAGCGCTCGAACCTGAGCCGCGAGCAACTGGTGGCGCACCTGCAGCAGTGGTGCCAGCGCGCCGAGGCGAGCGGCATCCGGTCGCTGCAGGAGATGTCGCGGCGGGTCAGGTCCTACACGGCCAGCTGAGGCCCGCGTCGCGGGCGGGCCGGCCCCGCCAACGAAAAAGCCCCGCATCGCGGGGCTTTTTCGCTCACTGCAAGGAAACGAAGATCACTTGATCTTCGTTTCCTTGTAGATCACGTGCTTGCGGGCGACGGGATCGAACTTCTTGATCTCCATCTTCTCCGGCATGTTCCGCTTGTTCTTGGTGGTCGTGTAGAAGTGGCCGGTGCCGGCCGTCGACTCGAGCTTGATCTTGTCGCGCATGATGTTTGCCTCGCTTGTTCGGGGAGCTTCGTATCGCTCAGGCTTCGCCGCGGGCGCGCAGGTCGGCCAGGACCGTGTCGATGCCCACCTTGTCGATCATCCGCAGGCCGGCGTTGGTGATGCGCAGGCGCACCCAGCGCTTCTCGGACTCGACCCAGATGCGGCGGTATTGCAGGTTCGGCAGGAAGCGACGCTTGGTCTTGTTGTTCGCGTGCGAAACGTTGTTGCCGACCATCGGCGCTTTTCCGGTGACTTGGCAGACTTTGGCCATGATCAGTGTTCCTGTCAGGATCTCGCTAACGGGGAGCTCTCAGGCACGAGGGCCAGGGGCAATTCCGCAGTACGGAGGCCCGGCTCGGGTTGCGGTGGACCCGCTCGGATCCAGCAAAGCTCGCCATTATAGGTGAACCTGGCCGCGCCAGGCAAGTGAGTCGCCTACAGCAGCCCCGCCTCGGCGAACGAGTAACAGCGGTTGCCGGCCACGATCAGGTGGTCGAGCACCGGGATGTCGAGCGGGCGCAGCGCCGCGCGCAGCGCGTCGGTCAGCATCCGGTCGGCGGCGCTGGGTTCGGCCACGCCTGACGGGTGGTTGTGCGCGAAGATGATCGCCGCGCAGTTCAGCTCGAGCGCCCGCCGGGCGACTTCGCGCGGGTAGACGGCGGTCTGGGTCAGCGTGCCGCGGAACAGCTCTTCGGCCGAGATCAGCCGGTTCTGGCTGTCGAGGAAGAGCCCAGCGAAGATCTCGTAGCCGCGGTCGCGCAGCCACAGGGCGAGGAAGTCCCGGACCGTGCCGGGCGACTGCAGCGAGTCGCGGGCGCGCAGTTCCTCGCGCAGCGAGCGCCGCGACAGCTCGACCGAGGCCTGCAGCAGCGCCCAGCGCGCCGGCCCTAGCCCCGGACGGGCGAGCGCATGCTCCTGCCGGGCCGACAGCAGCCCGCGCAGCCCGCCGTATTCGGCGAGCAGCTCGTTGCCCAGGTCGACCGCGCTGCGGCCCGGCATGCCGGTGCGCAGCAG
Organism: Zeimonas sediminis; assembly: GCF_023721795.1. NCBI lineage: Bacteria > Pseudomonadati > Pseudomonadota > Betaproteobacteria > Burkholderiales > Burkholderiaceae > Zeimonas > Zeimonas sediminis. The sequence continues at coordinate 362,643 of NZ_JAMQYE010000002.1, read as the reverse complement.
CACCGCCAGCAGTTCGGCGTCGGAGAGCCGCGCCGCCTCGCCTGCCAGCAGGCGCTCGCGGGGACGTTGATCGGTCGGCCATTCGGTGATCGTCATGGTGTCGCTCGAGTCGTCCGGACAGGGTCCGGGAATGGTTCGGGGAAGAGTGCGGGGAAACTGCAGGAAACCGGCCAGGCAGGGCAGGGGCCGAGCCGGCGGCAAGACCCCGCACTCAGCCGGGTGCGGCGGCCACCCATCCCTTAGAATGGCGGGCATGAACACCCGATCGCCCGACGCCTCGCCCGGCGACGCCGGCAGCCCCGCGAGGGTTGCGCCCGGCTCCTACCTGACCCTGCATTACCGGCTCAGTCTGGCCGAGTCGGGGGCGGACGTCATTAATACCTTCGTCGAGCGGCCTGCCACGCTTCAGCTGGGCCTAGGCCAGATGGCCGAGCCGCTCGAGCGTTGCCTGCTGGGCCTGGCCGACGGCGCGCACGAGATCTTCGAGCTCGAGGCCGACGACGCCTTCGGGCCGCGCAATCCGGAGCTGGTCCAGAAGCTGTCGCGCGCCACCTTCGACGCCAACGTCGAGCCGGGCAGCGATTACCAGCCCGGCGACCTGGTCGAGTTCCCGACCGCCGACGGCGGTCGCTTCGCCGGCGTGCTGAAGGAGCTCACCGAACGCTACGCGCTGTTCGACTTCAACCACCCGCTGGCCGGCCAGCGGGTGCGCTTCGAAGTCCGCATCCTGGGAATCCTCTGATGGCCGATACGCTTGCGCTGCTCGCCCAGCCGCGGGGCTTTTGCGCCGGCGTCGACCGGGCGATCGAGATCGTCGAGCGCGCGCTCGAGCGATTCGGCCCGCCGGTCTACGTTCGTCACGAGATCGTCCACAACGACCACGTCGTCGGCGAGCTGCGCGCCAAGGGCGCGGTGTTCGTCGACGAGCTCGACCAGGTGCCGGCCGGATCGGTCGTCATCTTCTCGGCGCACGGCGTGTCCCGCGCGGTGCGCGACGAAGCCGAGGGGCGCGGCCTGCAGGTGTTCGACGCGACCTGCCCGCTGGTCACCAAGGTGCACGTCGAGGTCGCCAAGATGCGCCGCGAGGGCCGCGAGGTGGTCATGATCGGCCACGCCGGCCACCCCGAGGTCGAGGGCACGATGGGCCAGGCCGACGACGGCATCCATCTGGTCGAGACCACCGAGGACGTCGCCCGGCTGCAGGTCGCCGATCCGTCCCGCCTGGCCTACGTCACGCAGACGACGCTGTCGGTCGACGACTGCCGCGGCATCATCGAGGCGCTGAAGGCGCGCTTCCCGGCGATCGCCGAGCCCAAGAAGCAGGACATCTGCTACGCCACGCAGAACCGCCAGGACGCGGTCAAGTTCATGGCCCCGCAGTGCGACCTGGTGCTGGTGATCGGCTCGCCCACCAGCTCGAACAGCAACCGCCTGCGCGAAGTCGCGGAGAAGCTCGGCTGCGAGGCGAAGCTGATCGGCTCGGCCGCCGAGCTCGACCCCGCCTGGCTGGCCGGCAAGCGCCGGATCGGCGTCACCGCGGGGGCGTCGGCACCCGAGGTGCTGGTCGAGCAGCTGGTCGCGCGCCTGCGCGAGCTCGGCGTGGGCAGCGTCCGGGCGCTGCCCGGCGTGGAAGAGCACATGACCTTCCCGCTGCCCAAGGGCCTGGCGCGCGGCGAACCGGCGCCGGACGCCTCCACCAGGGCCTGAGCCCCGCGCGATGCCCGAAGGCCTGCCCGCCCGCCTCTCGCTGCGCGGCATCGGCAAGGCCTACCCGGGCGTCGTCGCCAACGAGGACATCGACCTCGACGTCGCCCCGGGCGAGATCCACGCCGTGCTCGGCGAGAACGGCGCCGGCAAGTCGACGCTGATGAAGATCGCCTATGGCGTCGTCCAGCCGACCGCCGGCGAGATCTTCTGGGAGGGCATGCCGGTCGTGCTTCGCGACCCGGCCCACGCGCGCAGCCTGGGCATCGGCATGGTCTTCCAGCACTTCTCGCTGTTCGAGTCGCTGACCGTCGTCGAGAACGCGGCGCTGGCCCTGCCCGGCAGGCCCGACCTCGCCGACCTGGCGCGGCGGATCGAGGCGGTGTCGCAGCGCTACGGCCTGCCGGTCGACCCGCATCGACTGGTCCACGCGCTGTCGGTCGGCGAGCGGCAGCGGGTGGAGATCATCCGCTGCCTGCTGCAGAACCCGAAGCTGCTGATCATGGACGAGCCGACCTCGGTGCTCACGCCGCAGGCGGTCCGGAGCCTGTTCGGCATGCTGCGCAAGCTCGCGGCCGAGGGCTGCAGCATCCTGTACATCAGCCACAAGCTCGACGAGATCCGCGAGCTCTGCCATTCGGCCACCGTGCTGCGCGCCGGCCGCGTGACCGGCCGCTGCGTGCCGGCCGAGGAGACGCCGGCGTCGATGGCGAGGATGATGATCGGCGACGAGCTGCCGGTGCCCCGCCACGGCCGGCCGGCCGAAGGCGGCGAGACCCGTCTTCACCTCGCCGGTCTGTCGCGGCCCAGCGACGATCCGTTCGGCGTCGACCTGAAGGAGATCGAGCTCGACGTGCGGGCCGGCGAGATCGTCGGCATCGCAGGCGTATCCGGCAACGGCCAGCAGGAGCTGCTCCGGGCGATCTCGGGCGAAGAGCCGCTCGACAGCGCGCAGCCGATCCGGCTGTTCGGCTACGAGGCGGGCCGCTACAGCGTGGCGCGCAGGCGCGAGCTCGGCCTCGGTTTCGTGCCCGAGGAGCGCCTGGGCCGCGGCGCGGTGCCGCGGATGAGCCTCGTGCAGAACGCGCTCCTCACCGCGCACCGCAAGGGCATGCGCCGCGCGGGCCTGATCGACTTCGCCGCCGCGCGCCGCTTCGCGGCCGACTGCATCGCGCGTTTCGGCGTGAAGGCGCCGGGGCCGCAGGCCAGCGCCGGCTCGCTGTCGGGCGGCAACCTGCAGAAGTTCATCGTCGCGCGCGAGATCCTGCAAAAGCCGGGCCTGCTGGTCGTGGCGCAGCCGACCTGGGGCGTGGACGTCGGCGCGGCCGCCTTCCTGCGCCAGCAGCTGGTCGACCTGCGCGATGCCGGCTCGGCGGTGCTGGTCGTGTCGGAGGAACTCGACGAGCTGTTCGAGATCTGCGACCGGATCGCGGTGATCGCCGGGGGCCGGCTGTCGCCGCTGCGGCCGGTCGCCGAGACCGGCATCGAGGAGATCGGGCGCTGGATGGGCGGAGGCTGGGATGCAAGCTGAGCGCGCGAGGCGCCGGCCCTGGCAGCCGCGCATCGAGGCGAGGCCCGCGCCGTCGCCGGCCTGGCGATGGCTTTCCCCGCTCGTTGCCGCGCTGCTCACGGTGGCCGGCGTCGCGGCGGTCTTCCTCGCGCTCGGCAAGGACCCGCTCGAGGGCCTGTCGGTGTTCTTCCTCAACCCGCTGCGCGACGGCTATGCGATCGCCGAGCTGCTGCTCAAGGCCACGCCGCTCGCGCTGATCGCGGCGGGCCTGGCGGTCGGCTTCCGCGCGAACGTGTGGAACATCGGCGCCGAAGGCCAGTTCGTGGTCGGCGCGATCGCCGCAACCGGCCTGGCGCTGGCCGCGCACGACAGCGGGGCGGCCTGGCTGCTGCCGGCGATGTTCGTGGCCGGCGCGCTCGGCGGCGCGGCCTGGGCGGCGATCCCGGCGCTGCTGAAGACCCGCTTCAACGCCAGCGAGATCCTGGTCTCGCTGATGCTGGTCTACGTGGCCCAGCTCGGCGCGTCGTGGCTGGTGCACGGACCCTGGCAGGACCCGGCCGGCTTCAACTTCCCGCAGACCGTGATGTTCGAGGAGGCCGCGCTGCTGCCGCTGCTGCTCGAGGGCACGCGGCTGAACCTCGCGTTCCCGGTCGCGATCGGGGCGCTGATCGCCGCCTGGGTGTTCATGCAGCGCAGCTTCGCCGGCTTCCAGATGCAGGTGGCCGGGCAGGCCGAGGCCGCGGCGCGCTATGCCGGCTTTCCGGTGGCCCGGGCGGTCTGGATCGGCATGCTCGCCGGCGGCGCGGCGGCAGGCCTTGCCGGCATGGCCGAGGTCGCGGGCCCGATGGGCCAGCTCACCGAGCACGTGTCCAACCAGTACGGCTTCGCGGCGATCATCGTGGCCTTCGTCGGCCGGCTGCACCCGGCGGGCATCGGGCTGGCCAGCCTGCTGATGGCGCTGCTGTACATCGGCGGCGAGCAGGCGCAGCAGTACCTGAACCTGCCCTCGTCGATCTCCAAGGTCTTCCAGGGGATGCTGCTGTTCTTCCTGCTGGGCGCCGACGTCTTCGTGCAGTACCGGCTGCGCCTGCGCGCGCCCAGGCTGGCGGGCTGAGCCGATGGAGAACGGGCTGCTCGCCGCGATCCTGTTCGCCACCGTGGTGGCAGGCACGCCGCTGGTCGTGGCCGCGCTCGGCGAGCTGGTGGCCGAGCGCGCGGGCGTGCTGAACCTGGGCGTCGAGGGGATGATGGCGGTCGGGGCGGTGGCCGGCTTCGCCGCCGCGCACACCTGGGGCAGCGCACCAGCCGGCGTCGGCGCGGGCCTGCTGGCGGGGGCCGGCATGTCGGCGATCTTCGCCTTCCTCGCGCTCACGCTCACCGCCAACCAGGTGGCCGCCGGGCTCGCGCTGTCGATCTTCGGCGTCGGGTTGTCCGCCTTCGTCGGCAAGGCCTGGGAGTCCGAGTCGCTGGCGGCGGTGCCGGCCACGCGGATCCCGCTGCTGGCCGACCTGCCGCTGCTCGGGCCGGCGCTGTTCTCCCACCAGTGGCTGGTCTACGTTTCCTGGCTGCTGATCGCCGCGGTGGCCTGGTTCCTGTCGCGAAGCCGGGCCGGGCTGGTGCTGCGGGCGGTCGGCGAGTCGCCGGCCTCGGCGCACGCGATCGGCCACCCGGTGCTGCGGATCCGCTGGCTGGCCACGCTGTTCGGCGGGGCGATGGCCGGCGTGGCCGGCGCCTTCCTGTCGGTGTTCCACACGCCGCTGTGGGCCGAGGGCATGGTGGCCGGCAAGGGCTGGATCGCGCTGGCGCTGGTCGTGTTCGCGACCTGGCGCCCCTTGCGCGCCGCCTTCGGCGCCTACCTGTTCGGCGGCGTCATGGTCGCGCAGCTTTTCCTGCAGGGCTCGGGCCTGCAGATCGAGATCCCCTCGCAGTTCCTCAGCGCGCTGCCGTATCTGGCCACGGTGATCGTGCTCGTGGCAATCTCGCGCAATCGACAGAAGATCCGCCTGAATTCTCCGGTATCGCTGGGCCAGCCCTGGCGGCCGGACGCCTGATTTCCCGACCGGAGACAAGAAGATGAACGATCGCAGGTCCTCGCTGAAACTGCTCGCCGCGGCCGCAGGCGCGTCGGCCCTGCCGGGCCTGGCGCGCGCGCAGTCGAGCGCGCCGCTGAAGGTCGGCTTCGTCTACGTGAGCCCGATCGGGGAGGCCGGCTGGACCTTCCAGCATGAGCTCGGGCGTCGCGAGATCGTGCAGGCCTTCGGGCCGAAGATCGAGACCCGCTTCGTCGAGAGCGTGCCAGAGGGGGCCGACGCCGAGCGGGTGATCCGCGAGATGGCCCAGAGCGGCCACGGCCTGGTGTTCGCGACCAGCTTCGGCTACATGAACTACGTGGAGCGCGTGGCCCGCGCCTTCCCGAAGACGGTCTTCCTGCACGCGACCGGCTACAAGACCGGCCGCAACATGGGCGTCTACAACGCCCGCTTCTACGAGGGCCGCTACCTGAACGGCGTGATCGCCGGCTACATGACGAAGTCCAACGTGCTGGGCTACGTGGGCGCCTTCCCGATCCCCGAGGTGCTGCAGGGAATCAACGCCTTCGCGCGCGGGGCGCGCAGCGTGAACCCGAACGCCGAGGTGCGGGTGATCTGGGTGAACTCCTGGTACGACCCGGGCAAGGAGCGCGAGGCGGCCAACACGCTGATGTCGCAGAACGCCGACATCGTGACCCACCACACCGACTCCACCGCGGTCGTGCAGGCCGCCGAGGAGCGCGGCAAGTGGGCCTTCGGCTACCACTCGGACATGTCGAAGTACGGGCCGAAGGCGCACCTGACCGCGACCACGCACCACTGGGGCGAGTTCTACAAGCGTACCGTCGAGCAGGTGATGGCGGGCAGCTGGAAGACCGGCAGCCTGTGGGGCGGCATGAAGGACGGCATGGTCAGGCTGGCCCCGCTGAACCCGGCGGTTCCGGCCGAGGTGCGCGCGAAGATCGAGAAGCTCGAGGCCGACATGAAGTCCGGCGCGCTGCACGCCTTCGCCGGGCCGGTCGTCGACCAGGACGGCAAGACCCGCCACGCGAGCGGCCCGATGCCCGACGAGCAGCTGGGCAAGATGGACTACTACGTGCAGGGCGTGGCCAGCCGCTTGCCCAAGCGCTGATGCGGCGTGCCGCGTACCGCGGCGAGATCGTCGACTTCACCGGCGATCCGCTGCGCGACGGCGAGGCGGCCTGCCGGCACTTCGCCGACGGCCTGCTGGTCGTGGGCGACGGGCGCGTGCAGGAGCTCGGCCCCTTCGACGCGCTGGCCGCTCGCATCGGCGACACGCCGGTCCGCGACCTGCGCGGCCGCATCCTGGTGCCCGGTTTCGTCGACGCGCACGTCCACTATCCGCAGACCGACATCGTCGCCTCGCCCGCCCCGGGCCTGCTCGATTGGCTCGAGCGCTACACCTTTCCGGCGGAGCGGCGCTTCGCCGACCCCGGCCACGCGGCCGAGGTCGCGGGCTTCTTCCTGGACGAACTGCTGCGCAACGGCACGACGACCGCGATGGTATGGGCCACCGTGCATCCGGTCTCGGTCGACGCGATCATGCAGGCGGCGCGCGCCCGCAACATGCGGCTGATCGCCGGCAAGGTGCTGATGGACCGCAACTGCCCGGCCGACCTGTGCGAGACCGCCGAGTCGGGCACGGCCGAGACCCGCGCGCTGATCGAGCGCTGGCACGGCGCGGGCCGGCTCGGCTACGCGGTCACGCCGCGTTTCGCGCCCACCTCTACCCCGGCGCAGCTGGCCGCCTGCGCGAGGCTGCTCGACGAGCATCCGGGCGTCTGGCTGCAGTCGCACCTTGCCGAGAACGCCGACGAGCTGCGCTGGGTCGCCGGGCTGTTCCCGGACGCGCGCAGCTACACCGACGTCTACGACCGCTTCGGTCTGCTGCGCGGCCGCAGCGTTTGGGCGCACGGCATCCATCTCGACGATGCCGACCGCGAGCGCCTGGCCGCGAGCGGCGCGACGGTCGCCTTCTGCCCGACCTCGAACCTGTTCCTGGGCAGCGGCCTGTTCGATGCCGCGGCCGCCGATCGACAGGGGCTGCGCTACGCGCCGGCCACCGACGTGGGCGGCGGCACCAGCTTCTCGATGCTGCGAACGCTGGCGGCCGCGCACGACGTGATGCGGCTGCAGCGCCAGGCGCTGTCGGGCCTGCGTGCGCTGTGGCTGGCCACGCACGGCGCCGCGCAGGCCATCGGGCTGGACGACCGGATCGGCAGCTTCGAGCCGGGCCGGGAGGCGGACTTCGTGGCGCTGGACCCGGCCGCCACGCCGCTGCTGGCGCGGCGCACCGCGCAGGCCGGGAGCCTCGAGGAGCGGCTGTTCGCGCTGACGATGCTGGGCGACGACCGGGCGGTGGCGGGGGTGTGGATCGCCGGAGGATGCATGAAGCCGCCGACGGCTCGCGGCGTCGACGGCTTCACCTGATTCGCGCCGGGGGGCGGCTCACTTCGGGCTGATGCCGCGCTCCTTCAGGACCACGCCCCACTTGGCGATCTCGGCCTTCAGGTGGGCGTCGAGCTGCTCGGGGCTGCTGCCGATCGGCTCGGCGCCGATCGTCGCGAAGCGCTCCTTGACCGCGGGCAGGTTCATGGCCGCGACGAGTTCGCGCTGCATCGTGTCGACGATCTCCTTGGGCGTGCCGGCGGGCATGAACACCGCGAACCACGGCGCCAGCTCGTAGCCGGGCAGGCCGGCTTCCGCGACCGTCGGCACATCGGGCAGCATCGACGAGCGCTTCGCCGTGGTCACCGCGATCGGACGAAGCTTGCCCGACAGGATGTGCGGGCGCGCGGAGGTGACGCTGTCGAACATGTAGTCGACCTGTCCGCCCAGCAGGTCCGCGACCGCCGGGCCGCTGCCCTTGTAGGGCACGTGCAGCATGTCGACCTTCGCCATCGACGCGAACAGTTCGGCGGCAAGGTGGATCGACGTTCCGGTGCCGGCCGAGGCATAGGTGAACTTCCCGGGGTTCGCCTTCGCGCGCTCGATCACCTCGCCGAGGGTCTTCACGTCGAGCCGGCCGGTGTTCACGACCAGGACGTTCGGCACCACGGCGAGCAGCGACACCGGCGTGAAGTCCTTGACCGGGTCGTGGTTGAGCTTCGTGTAGAGGAACTGGTTAACCGCCATCCCGTTGGCCACGATCATCATCGTGTAGCCGTCGGCGGGCGCACGGGCCACCGAGTCGACGCCGATGTTGCCGCCGGCGCCGGGCCTGTTCTCGACGACGAAGGGCTGCCCCAGCTTCTTCTGCAGCTCTTCGCCGAGCGTTCGCGCGATGTTGTCCATCGCGCCTCCGGGCGGGAAGGGGACGACCCAGCGGACCGCCTTCGACGGATAGCCGGCTGCGAGAGCCGGGGCGGTGGCTGCCACCGACGCGAGCGACGCGGCGGCGAGCAGCGCGGCCAGGAATTTGCGGATCTTCATTCGGATTTCTCCTCGGTCTGGTCGTGACTTCAGGCGATCGCCGACGGATGGCGGGCCAGCGGGGTCACGTGGATCTTCATGTACGGAAAGAGCGGGAGGGCGGACAGCGTCGCGTGCAGCGCGTCGTTCGACTCGACGTCGAACACACTGTAGTTCGCGTACTCGCCGACCACCCGATACAGGTGCAGCCACTTCCCCTCGTGCTGCAGCCGCTGGGCGTAGGCCTTTTCTTCGGCCTTGATCGCCTCGGCGGCCTCGCGAGGCATGTCGGCGGGCAGGTGGACGTCCATGCGGACCAGGAACAGCATCTCAGTTCTCCTCGGGCGTTTCGGTCGTGTCGGCCGTGGCGGTCTGCGTCCGTGGCGCTGCGCCCAGGTCGACACGGATCGGCCGACGCTCACGGCGGTCGCGGTCGAAGGCGTCCAGCTTCTCGCGGTCGACCTCGACGCCGAAGCCGGGGCCGTCGGGCATCTCCAGGCAGAAGTCCTTCGCGCGGAGCGGCTCGGTCACGATGTCCTCGACCAGCAGCATCGGGCCGAACAGCTCGCAGCCGGCGGTGAGCCCGGGGATCCCGCAGAACACGTGGGCGGACGCGGCGCTACCCAGGGAGGTTTCCAGCATGGTGCCGCCGTAGCAGGCGATGCCTGCCGCTTCGGCCACCGCCGCGACCTTTCGCGTGTTCGTGAGTCCGCCGTGCTTGGTCACCTTCAGCGAGAACACATGCGCCGCCCGGCTGGCCGCCAGGCTCAACGCGTCCTGGGGCGAGCAGACGCTCTCGTCGGCCATGATCGCCGGGCCGGACTCTCGCGCGCAGAGCTCGCGCAGCAGCTCGGTCTGCCAGCGCGCCACCGGCTGCTCGGCCATCGCCACACCGGCGTCGCCGAGCGCGGGCACCCAGCGGCGTGCGGCCAGCCAGTCCCAGGCCTGGTTCACGTCGACCCGGATCTCGGCGCGATCGCCGAGTGCCCGGGCGATCGCGGCCACCCGCGCGACGTCGTCCTCGGGGCGACCCGAGCCGATCTTGATCTTGAACAGCCGGTGCTTGCCTTCGGCCAGCTTGCGCTCGGCCTCGGCGATGTCCAGTTCGGGGTTGCCGGTGGCGAGCGTCCACGCGAGCGGCAGGCGATCGTGCAGCTTGCCGCCCAGCAACTGCCAGGCCGGCAGCCCGACGGCGCGCGACACCGCGTCGATCATCGCCATCTCGACGGCCGCCTTCGCGAACCGGTTGCCCTTGCAGAGCCGCTCGAACAGCTCGAGCTGGCGCTCGAAATGGCGCGGGTCCGTGCCCAGGATCGCCGGGGCGAGGTAGTCGTCGACGATGTGCCTGATGCTCTCCGGCGACTCCTCGCTCCACGAGGCGCCGCCTATGGTCGCCGCCTCGCCGAAGCCGATCGCGCCGTCGTCCAGCGCGATCTCCACGATCACGTAGGTCTGGGTTCGCACCGCCCCGAACGCCAGCTTGTGTGCGCGTACGGTGGGGATGTCGACGATCCGGCTGGTGCAGCGGGTGATCTTCATGGCCTGCCTGGCGATTGCATGCAGCAAACCTTAGGGAGTTTTGAAAGATTGATCCAATGATTAATTTAGGATGAAATAATCGACAAAATCGAACGAACGGGCAGGCCAGCCGGCCTTGGGAGCCCGCGCAAGGCAGTGCCGGGGGCATCGATATGGAACTTCGCCAGCTTCGCTACTTCCTCGCGGCGGCCGAACTCGATCACGTGTCCAGGGCCGCCGACCGGAGTCACGTTTCGCAGTCCACGCTGTCGCACGGCATCCGCCAGCTCGAGGAGGAGCTCGGCGTGGCGCTGTTCGACCGGATCGGCCGGGGCGTCCGGCTGACCAAGGCCGGCCGCACCTTCAGCGCTCACGCAGCCCGCGCGCTTCGCGAGCTCGACGGCGGCGTCGCGGCCCTGAAGTCGCTGCAGTCGCTCGAGGGCGGGTTGCTCGAGATCGGCGTCATCCCGACCTTTCTGACGACGCTGGTCCCGCAGGCGGTTGCCGATTTCTCCAGGGACCATCCGAAGGTCGCGGTCCGGATCCTCGAGCTGCGGGCGGGGGAGGTCGAGGAAGAACTGGTCGCCGGGCGTCTCGATCTCGGCGTGGCGTTCCATCCGGCACAGAAGGCGGAGCTCGACGCGGAGCCCCTGTTCGAGGAGCGTCTCGACCTCGCGGTCGCGCACGGACACGAGCTGTCGGGGCGGCGTCGCGTCGGGGCGGCCGAGTTGCAGGGGCGGGCGATTGCGCTGTTGTCGAAGCGGTTCGCGACTCGCCGCCTGATCGATTCGGCGCTGGCCAGGCACGGCGTCGCGCCGAGGGTCGCGGTCGAGATGGAGTCGGTCGACGCCCTGCTCGAAACCGTTTCCCGGCAAGGCTTGCCGACGATCGCGCCGGATCGGGCGATCGCATCGACCTCGGGGGTGCACGGCATCAGGATCGGCCTGCCGGGCTTCGTCAGGCCGGCCGGCCTGCTGTGGCGCCGGGACGCCTCGCGGCTGGCGCCGGCGGTCGAGTTCGCGAGGCGCCTGCGCTTACTATGCAGAGTTCCCGGCGGCCGTGGCGGCCCGGGGACCTGAACCGAGCCAGAGGAGACCGCACGATGTACTACGAACCCGGGGTCACCCCGCACGGCCTGCCGCACGACCCGTTCAAGTCCTGCGTGGTGCCGCGGCCGATCGGCTGGATCTCCACCGTGGACTCGCAGGGCCGGCACAACCTGGCGCCGTACAGCCAGTTCCAGAACGTGACCTTCGACCCGCCGATCGTGATGTTCTCGGCCAACCAGGACACGCGCGGCCAGCGCAAGGACTCGGTTCGCAACGCCGAGGAAACCGGCGAGTTCGTGTGGAACATGGCCACTTACGCGCTGCGCGAGGCGGTCAACGCCACCGCCGAAGAGTTGCCGCCCGAGGTCGACGAGTTCGAGCGCGCGGGCCTGGTCAAGCTGCCCTCGCGCAAGGTGAGGCCGGCGCGGGTGGCCGGCTCGCCGATCCAGTTCGAGTGCGTGTACCTGAACACGCTGCGATTCCCGGGCGCGCCGCCGATGGGCACCGTGGACGTTGTGTTCGGGCGCGTGCTGGCGATCCACATCGACGACGAAGTCATCGACGAGAAGGGCATGGTCGACGTGCTGAAGATCCAGCCGCTCGCGCGGATGGGCTACTTCGACTACACCTACGTCGACAACAAGTTCCAGATGGTGATCCCGGGCAGCAACCGGGCGCTGCTGGCGGGGCTGGAGGGGTCGGCGGAGAAAGCCGCGAAGGCGGGCCGAAGCTAGCCGTGTCCGCGCCGGCCCGCGATAATGGACGCCGCCACCGGAGCTTCCAATTGAGCACCCTCGCCATCCGCCGCCTGCTGATCGACCTCGAAACCGAGGTGCCGCGCCACTGGTGCGCCGGCGACCCGTTCCGCACCGCCTTCTTCGACGCGCTGTCGATGAGCTTCCCGGTCGGCGAGCAGTTCTTCATCGACGCGGTTCGCAACGGCCACAAGGCCTTGCCGGCCGAGGCACGGGCCCGCTTCGACGACGAGGTGAAGGGCTTCGTCGGCCAGGAGGCCACGCACCGGCGCATCCACGGCCTGTTCAACGGCCACCTGGAGAAGCTCGGTTACGTGAACGACTGGGGGCCGCGCGCCGCGAGGCGCGTCGAGCCGCTGATGACGATGGACCCGCGCCACGCACTGGGCATCACGGCGGCCAACGAGCACTACACCGCGATCTTCGCCGAGTGGCTGCTGCGCCACCCCGAGGTGTTCGACGGCGTCGAGCCCCGGTTCGCGCTGATGTGGCGCTGGCACGCGGCCGAGGAATCCGAGCACCGCTGCATGGCCTTCGACCTGTATCAGGCGCTGGGCGGCAACCTGCGCTGGCGCAGGCGCTGGATGTGGATCGTCACCGTGTACTTCTCGGCGGACCTGATCCGCCAGACCGCGTCCAACCTGCGCCGCGACGGCGAGCTGTGGCGCTGGCGCACCGTGCGCAGCGCCGCGCGCTTCATGTTCGGCAAGGGCGGGCTGTTCCGCGAGACCTTCGGCCAGTGGCGGCGTTATTTCCGCGCCGACTTCCACCCGGGGCGCGAGGGCAGCGACGACGGCGTGCGCTGGCTGCGCGAGAACGCGGGCGCCTATGCGGTGGTGGGGCGGGAACCCGCGCGCTGAATCGTCGACGGGGAGCCGGCCTTGAGTCAGCCGCGCGCGGACCTGTTCCGAAGCACGCTGTCCGTGCTCTTCATCGTTGGCATGGTCGTGCTGAACGCCTGGGTGTTGCAGCCGTTCCTGATGCCGACGATCTGGGCCGCAACGATCGTGGCGGCCACCTGGCCGCTGATGCTGAGACTGCAGGCCCGCCTGGGCGGCCGGCGATGGCCGGCGGTTGGCGCGATGACCCTCGGACTCTTCGCACTGCTGGTCGCGCCCCTGACCTTCGGGGTGCTGGCCCTGCTGGATCACGTCGACGACATCGTGGCCCTGGTCGGGCGGCTGTCCGGCTTTCGCCTGCCGCCGGCCCCGGAATGGCTGCTCGCGGTGCCTTTCGTCGGGCCGAGGATCGAGGCTGCCTGGGAGAAGACGATCGCGTCGGGGGCGGAGGGGTTGCTCGCCGTCCTCGAGCCACACGCGGTCGATGCGATCCAGTGGGTGGCCGGCGAACTGGGCCTCGTCGGCGTCCTGGTCATGCAGAGCCTGATGGTCGTCGTGCTGGCCGCGGTCATGTACGCGCGCGGGGAGGCCATGGCCGCGGCGCTGAAGCGGGTCGGCAGGCGCCTGGGCGGCGCGCACGGCGAGTCCCTGGTGCACCTGTCGGCGCAGGCGGTGCGCGGGATCTTCCTGGGGGTCGGCGTGACGGCGGTGGCGCAGGCCGTGGTCGGTGGTGCCGGCCTCGCGATCGCCGGCGTGCCTCACGCGGTCGGGCTCACGATCGTGATGTTCGTGCTTTCGCTGGCGCAGCTGGGGCCCCTTCCCGTGCTCGTGCCGGCCGTCGCGTGGCTGTTCTGGGCGGGGGCCGCGGGCTGGGCGGTCTTCCTGCTCGGGGTCTGCATCCTGGTGAGCGCGCTCGACAACTTCCTGCGGCCGTGGCTGATCCGCAAGGGCGTCGAGTTGCCGCTGCTGCTCGTCTTCGGCGGGGTGGTCGGGGGGATGCTCGCCTTCGGGCTGGTGGGCATCTTCATCGGCCCGATGGTCATCGCGATCGCGCACGCGATGCTGCAGGCCTGGCTGTCCCAGGCGTCGCGACGATGAGCCCAGCGGCCGCAAAGCAAAACGCCCGCCGGGGGCAAGCCCGGCGGGCGTTCAGAAGACTGGTGCCGATGGACGGACTCGAACTGTCGACCTTCGCATTACGAATGCGCTGCTCTACCAACTGAGCTACACCGGCGTTCCGCGGAGAACCCGCAGAGCCAAAAATTATATCAGAGGCGCTCGACCGCCGCGCAAGCGCCAGCTCGGGTCGTTCGCCCGAACGGGGCGCCCCGCTCGGGTTTCAGTGCGCCTTGCCGGCCGGATGCTGCCGCCGCACCTCGGCCAGCGCCGCGTCCACCGTCGGCCAGCGCAGCCGCACCCGGAGCTCCCGCTTCAGTCGCCGGTTCGACAGCCGCCGGGACTCGCTCATGAAGGACAGCATCATCGGCGACACCTGCCGCGCCAGTTCGGCGCGCGGCAGCCGCGGCGGGCGGGGCAGGCCGCAGGCGTCTGCGACCCGGTCGAACCAGTCGCCCATCCTGAGGTCCGAGTCGTCGACCGCGTTGACCGTTCGCCCCGGCCGGCCGCGAAACAGCGCGAGCCAGGCGATCGCTGCCAGGTCCTCGGCGTGGACGTGGTTGGTGTACGTGTCCTCGGCGGGCACCGGCGCCGGCAGGCCGCGACGCAGGCGATCGACCGGCAGCCGGTCGTGCGCGTATATGCCGGGCACGCGCAGGACCGATCCGCGCACCAGACCCGTGCGCACCGCGCCGCGCAGCCGCCGCTCGGCTGCGACCCGACGCTTCGCCCGGGCCGTCGTCGGCGCCACCGGCCGGGCCTCGTCGACCTCGGCGCCGCCGCAGTCGCCATAGACGCCGGTGGTGCCGATCAGGGTCCAGCGACCGGGCAGGCCGGCCGCGAGCGGCGGACGCAGGCGTTCGCGCAGCGGCAGCAGTTCGGCGTTGCGGCCGAAGCGGCGGCGCGCCAGCGCGACCGACCGGCCGCGCGCGGCGATCAGGCGGCCGAGCCGCGGGTCGTCTTCGCCGGTGTCGGGCGGCGGCGCCAGGTGGATCGACCAGCGGGCGAGGCCGCCCAGGCGCCTGGCGTCGGGAGCGGCCCCGGGCCGGAGACCCGCAGTACCCGCGCGCGGGCCGCGCAGCGGCGCGTCGAGATCGATCGCCAGCGTCCGGGCACCCAATCCGCGCGCGGCGGCGCGGCGCGCGGGGTCGCGGGTCACGGCCACGACCGAGATCTGCCGGTCGGCGATCCGCGCCCCGAGCCGGCCCAGCAGCCTCATTCCGACGTCGCCGCAGCCGACCACGAGCAGTCTCGGCCGGCGCAGGCGGGAAACGGGGCAGGGGGCAGGGGCTCGCATCGGTCTCGTCCGGGCAGCGGGCGATAATAGCGACTTTGCCCGTTCCGGTCCCGAGAAGCCATGTCCGCCACCGTCACCGTCCAGCCCAGCGGCCGCCAGTTCACCGTCGAGGACGACGAATTCATTCTCGACGCCGCGCTGCGCCAGGGCGTCGTGCTGCCCTACGGCTGCAAGAACGGCGCCTGCGGCTCCTGCAAGGCGAAGGTGCTCGACGGCACGGCCGAGATGGGGCCGCATTCCGACAAGGCGCTGAAGCCGGCCGAGGCGGTCGAGGGCTACGCGCTGATGTGCTGCTCGAAGCCGCAGGGCGACCTGACGATCGAGAGCCGGGTGGTGGCGGCCGCAGGCGACATCCCGGTGCGCAAGCTGCCCTGCCGGGTCGCGTCGATCGAGCGCGCCGCCCCCGACGTGGCGATCGTGAAGCTGCAGTTGCCGGCCAACGAGCGGCTGCAGTACCTGGCCGGCCAGTACATCGAGCTGATCCTGCGCGACGGCGCCCGCCGCAGCTATTCGATGGCGACCGCCCCGCACCTGGCCGAGCAGCTCGAGCTGCACATCCGCCACATGCCCGGCGGCCGGTTCACCGACGCGCTGTTCGGCGCGGCGCAGCCGGCGGTCAAGGAGCGTGACATCCTGCGCCTCGAAGGGCCGCTGGGCACCTTCTTCCTGCGCGAGGAAAGCGACAAGCCGATCGTGCTGCTGGCCAGCGGCACCGGCTTCGCGCCGATCAAGGCGGTGATCGAGCACGCGCGGCACAAGGACGTCCGGCGGCCGATGACGCTGTACTGGGGCGGCCGCCGCCCGCAGGACCTGTACATGAACGCGCTGTGCGAGCAGTGGACTGCCGAGATGCCGCACTTCCGCTACGTGCCGGTGGTGTCCGACGCGCTGGCCGAGGACCTGTGGCAGGGCCGCAGCGGCTTCGTGCATCGCGCGGTCATGGAGGATTTCCCGGACTTGTCCGGCCACCAGGTCTACGCCTGCGGCGCGCCGGTGGTCATCGATGCGGCGCGGCGCGATTTCGTCGGGCAGTGCGGCCTGCCCGAGGACGAGTTCTACGCCGATTCGTTCACCACCGAGGCTGACCTGGCGAAGGCTGGTTGAGCCGGCTCGCGCGCGGCCGGGCCGACGCCCCGCTCGGCCTCGGTTGACTTCCCGCAAGGCGCGGCGCCGGCGAGTCCCCGAGCGGGGGGCGATCTGCTAAGTTGGACGGCCCAGGCCGGCGGGGGCCGGCGATCCGTCCGACGCCATGTCCGATTCCAGCAGTCCGAGCGCCACGCAATCCGTGACGGCCGAGCCCGGCAACGGCGAGGCCGGCGGTCGCGAGGCCGTCTTCCGGGCGCGGGGCATATCCAAGGTCTACCGGATGGGCGAGGTCGAGGTGCACGCGCTGCGCGACGTCGACCTGGACCTGTACGCAGGCGAGCTGGTGGTGCTGCTGGGGGCCTCGGGCAGCGGCAAGTCCACGCTGCTGAACATCCTCGGCGGGCTCGACCGGCCCACTTCGGGCGAAGTCCGCTATCGCGACCACGACCTGAGCGCCGCCGGCGACGCGCAGCTGACCCGCTTCCGGCGCGAGCACGTCGGCTTCGTGTTCCAGTTCTACAACCTGATCCCGAGCCTGACCGCGCTCGAGAACGTGGCGCTGGTCACCCGGATCGCGGCCGACCCGATGGACCCGGCGCAGGCGCTCGAGATGGTCGGGCTGGGCGAGCGGCGCAACCACTTCCCGGCCCAGTTGTCCGGCGGCGAGCAGCAGCGGGTGGCGATCGCCCGCGCGGTCGCCAAGCGGCCCGACGTGCTGCTGTGCGACGAGCCGACCGGCGCGCTCGACTATCCGACCGGCAGGCTGGTGCTCGAGGTGCTCCAGCGGGTCAATCGCGAGCTCGGGACGATCACCGTCGTGATCACGCACAACGCGGCGATCGCGGCGATGGCCGACCGGGTCGTCCGCATCAGCAGCGGGCGCATCGTCGAGATCACGCGCAACGCACGGCGCGCGTCGCCCGACGAGATCTCGTGGTGAGCAGGAACCGGCAGCGCGCGCGCCTGGCGGTGAGCCCGAGGCTGCGCATCGTGCTGCGCGAGCTCTGGCACCTGCGCGGGCAGGTGCTGGCCGCGGCGCTGGTCGTCGCCTGCGGCATCTCGGCCTTCGTCGCGCTGCGCGCGACCTACCATTCGCTGCTGGTGGCGCAGGCCGACTATTACGCGGCCTACCGGTTCGCCGACGTCTTCGCCCGGCTCGAGCGCGCGCCCGAGGGCCTGGCCGCGCGGGTCGGCGAGGTCCCGGGCGTGGCCGAGGTGCGCACGCGCGTGGTCGTCGACGTCACGCTCGACGTGCCGGGGCTGGCCGAGCCGGCCACCGGGCGCCTGGTCTCGATCCCCGAGCGGCGAGAGCCGATGCTCAACGACCTGGCGCTGCGCGCCGGCCGCTGGATCGAGCCGGGCCGGGCAGGCGAGGCGATCGCCAGCGAGACCTTCGCGCGGGCGAACGGCCTGCGCATCGGCGACACGGTCGGCGCGATCCTCAACGGCCGCTGGGCCCGGCTGACGATCGTCGGGCTCGCGCTTTCGCCCGAGTACGTCTACGAGGTCGGCCCCGGCAAGGTGTTCCCCGACAACCGCCGGTTCGGGGTGCTGTGGATGAGCCGCGAGGCCCTCGGCCCGGCCTTCGACATGGACGGCGCGTTCAACGACCTCGCCCTGTCGCTGGCGGAAGGCGCGTCCGCGCAGGAGGTCGTCGACCGGCTCGACAGGCTGCTCGCGCCGTACGGGGGCCTGAGCGCCTACCCGCGCCGCGACCAGTTGTCGCATCGCTTCCTCGCCGACGAGTTCGGCGAGATCGAGATCATGACGACCTACATCCCGGCGCTGTTCCTCGGCGTGGCCGCCTTCCTGCTGTACGTGGTGCTGTCGCGCATGGTCAGCATGCAGCGCGCGCAGATCGGGCTGCTGAAGGCCTTCGGATACGCGGACATCGGAGTGGGCATGATGTACCTCGGGTTCGCGGTCTGCGTCGTGGCGATCGGCGCGTCGGCCGGCGTGGCCCTCGGCGCGTACATGGGCGGCCTCGTGACCGACCTGTACGCCGAGTACTTTCACTTCCCGCGGCTCGCCTTCGAGCTTCGACCGCCGGTGCTGGTCGCCACGGTGCTGATCGGCCTGGCCGCGGCAACGATCGGCGCGCTCGGCGCGGTGCGCGGCGTGCTGGCCCTGCCGCCGGCCGAGGCGATGCGCCCCGAGGCGCCGGCCAGCTTCCGCGAGGGCTGGCTCGACAGGAGCGGCCTTGCGCGCTTCGTGGCCCCGGCGCTCCGGATGATCCTGCGCAACCTCGCGCGCCGGCCCTGGAAGGCCCTGCTGTCGATCGTGGGGATCGCGCTCGCGGTCGGAACGATGGTCGTCGGTCGCTTCGGCATCGACGGCGCGGCGCACCTGCTGCACGTGCAGCTCGACCTGATCCAGCGCGGCGACGTGAGCGTGACGTTCCACGAGCCCCGCGAGTCCGCGGCGCTCAACGAGGTCGCGCGCCTGCCGGGCGTCCTGCGCGCGGAGGGGTTCCGGGCCGTCCCGGTGTGGCTGCGCAACGGGCATCGCGCGAAGAAGGTCCAGATTCTCGGGCTCGCGCCCGATGCCGAGCTGCACAGGCTCCTGGACCGGGACCTTCGTCCGGTCCCGATCCCGCCCGATGGCCTTGCGCTGTCTCGCAAGCTGGCCGAGCTGTTGGGTCTGGCGCCCGGCGACGTCGCCAGGATCGAGGTGCTCGAAGGCGCGCGCGAGGTGCGCGAGTTGCCGGTGGCGGCGATCGTCGACGAGTACCTGGGGCTGGGCGCCTACATGGATGGCCGCGCGCTCGCGCGCCTGCTTCGCGAGGACGCGCCCGTCTCCGGCGTGAACCTGCGGGTCGATCCGGCGCGCGCGGCGGATCTGTTCTCGGTCCTGAAGGGCCTGCCGCCGGTCGCCGGCGTCGAGGTCAAGGAGACCACGCGCGCGGTCGTGCAGGATTCGCTGGACCGGGCGATCAGGGTGTTCAGCCGCATCCTCGTCGGCTTCGCCGGGATCATCGTGCTGGGCGTCGTCTACAACAGCGCCAGGATCGCGCTCTCGGAGCGCGGCAACGAGCTGGCCAGCCTTCGCGTGCTCGGCTTCCGGAACCGCGAGGTACTGGCCATCCTGCTGGGCGAGCAGGCATTGCTGGTGGCGACGGCGATTCCGCTCGGCCTGCTGGCGGGCTACGGCATGTCGGCCGCGCTGGCCACCGAGTTCGAGCGCGAGATGTTCCGCATCCCGCTCGAGATCGACGGCGCGACCTATGCTTACGCGACGCTGGCTGCCGTCGGGGCGGCCCTGCTGTCGGGAGTGCTGGTCGCGCGGCGGGTCAGGAGCCTGGACCTGATAGCGGTCCTGAAGACGAGGGAATGACAACCGATGAAGACCCTGCTCCGGCGAATCTCCTACTCGGCGGCCGCGCTCGGTGCGGCAGCCTGGCTCGCATGGGCGCTGAGGCCCGAACCGATCGTCGTCGAGACGGCCCGCGTCGAGCGCGGGCCCATGCAGGTGACGCTGGACGAGCGCGGCGAGATGCGCAGCCACGACCGTTTCACGATCGCCGCGCCGGTCTCCGGCCGACTGCTGCGCATCGAGGTCCACGACGGCGACCGCTTCGACGAAGGGCAGGTGCTGGCGCTGATCGCGCCGCTTCCGCTCGGGCCGCGCGAGCGCGACGAGCGCATCGCGCGCGTCGC
Source organism: Zeimonas sediminis (assembly GCF_023721795.1). Classification (NCBI taxonomy): domain Bacteria; kingdom Pseudomonadati; phylum Pseudomonadota; class Betaproteobacteria; order Burkholderiales; family Burkholderiaceae; genus Zeimonas; species Zeimonas sediminis. Next base: position 342,651 of record NZ_JAMQYE010000002.1, on the reverse strand, counting down.
CGCAGCCGAGGCGCTGCAGCGCGAGGCAGAGGAGCGCGCGCGGCATGCCCAGGCCGACCTGGCCCTGGCTCGGCGCGAACGCGAGCGCATCGAGCGGCTGGTCGCGGAGAACTTCGTCTCGCCTCAGGCGGCCGAGCAGGCGCGCAACGCCGAGGCCACGGCCGCCAACGAGGCCGACGCCGCGCGCTTCCGGGCGCGTTCGGCGGCGGCCGATGTCAGGGTGGCGCGCGCGGCCCTGCTCGGTCCGGGCACGGCCGGCGCCGACGGGACGACGCTGGTGCCGGTGCGGGCGCCGGTCGCCGGTCGCGTGCTGCGCGTGCCCGACAACAGCGAGCGGGTGGTGGCCGCCGGGGCCCCGCTGATGACGATCGCCGACCTGTCGCGGCTCGAGGTCGTCGTGGAGATGCTGTCGACCGACGCGGTGCGCGTGCGTCCCGGAATGCCGGTGCTCGTGGACGGCGGGCCGGGCACGGCGGACCTGCGCGCCGAGGTGCGCCTGGTAGAGCCCTACGCGTTCACCAAGGTCTCGGCGCTCGGCATCGAGGAGAAGCGGACCAACGTCGTGGCGGACCTGCTCGACGATCCCGGGCCGCTCGGCGACGGCTACCGGATCGAGGCCAGGGTCGTCGTCTGGCAAGCCGCCGACGTGCTGCGCGCGTCCGCGAGCGCGGCATTCCGCTGCGGCGAGCGCTGGTGCGCGTTCGTCGTCGACGAAGGGCGGGCGCGCCGTCGGGAGATCGCGATCGGGCAGCGCAATCCGCTGCAGGTCCAGGTGCTGGAGGGGCTGGTCGAAGGCGACGTCGTCATCCGCTATCCGGGCAACGACCTCGAGGACGGTTCCAGGGTCGCGGCGCGCTGAGCCGCTACCCGCCGCCGGCGGTCAGGCGTCCGCTTCCTCGCCCAGGTAGGCCGCCCGCACCCGCGGATCGTCGAGCATCTGCTTCGCCGGGCCGGTCATCGTGACCAGGCCCGAGTCCATCACGTAGCCGCGGGTCGCGCACTCGAGCGCGAGCTTCGCGTTCTGCTCGACCAGCAGGATCGTCGTGCCCTGCGCCGACACCTCGCGCACCACCTCGAAGATCTTCTCGACCATGATCGGCGACAGGCCCATCGAGGGCTCGTCGAGCAGCAGCAGCGAGGGCCTGCTCATCAGCGCGCGCGCCATCGCGAGCATCTGCTGCTCGCCGCCCGACATCGTGCCGGCCAGCTGGTCGGCGCGCTCCTTCAGGCGCGGGAAGGTCTCGAACATGCGCTCGATGTCGGCCCGCACGCCGGCCGCGTCGCGGCGCGTGTAGGCGCCCATCTGCAGGTTCTCGGTGATAGTCATCCGCGCGAACACGCCGCGGCCCTCGGGCACCATCGCCAGCCCGCGCCCGACCAGGTCGTAGGCGCCGAGCCCGCGGATCGATGCGCCGCGATACTGCACGTCGCCGCCGGCCCAGGGCAGGGTGCCGGTGACCGCCTTCAGCGTGCTGGTCTTGCCGGCGCCGTTGGCGCCGATCAGCGCGACCAGCTCGCCCTCGTGCACCTCGAGGTCGACCCCCTTGACTGCCTGGATGCCGCCGTAGGCGACCTGCAGGCCCCTGATGCTCAGTACCGTGTCGGACATGGTGTTCGCTTCCGCTGCAGGCCGCGTCAGTGCGCGGCGGCCGTGCCGAGGTAGGCCTCGATGACGGCGGGATTGCGCTGGACCTCGGCCGGCACGCCCTCGGCGATCACCTTGCCGTAGTCGAGCACGGTCACGCGATCGCAGAGCCCCATCACCAGCTTCACGTCGTGCTCGATCAGCAGGATCGTGACGCCGTCGCCGCTGATGCTCTTGAGCAGGTCGCGCAGCGTGAGCTTCTCGGTGGCGTTCATGCCCGCGGCCGGCTCGTCGAGCGCGAGCAGGCGCGGCTCGGTGGCCAGCGCCCGGGCGATCTCCAGCCTGCGCTGGTCGCCGTAGGACAGCGTGCGCGCCTGGTAATCGGCGTAGCGGCCGATTCCGACGTAGTCGAGCAACTCGAGCGCGCGCTTGCGGATCGCGTCTTCCTCGGCGCGCTGCGAGCCGCTGCGGAACACCGCGCCGACCACGCCGGCCTTCGTTCGCACGTGCCGGCCGACCATCACGTTCTCGACCGCGGTCATCTCGCCGAACAGGCGGATGTTCTGGAAGGTGCGGGCGATGCCGGCCTGCGCGACCTTGTGGACCGCGGTCGGTTCGTAGGCCTGGCCGTCGAGCTCGAAGCTGCCCGAGTCGGGCGTGTACAGCCCGGTGATCACGTTGAAGAAAGTCGTCTTGCCGGCGCCGTTGGGGCCGATCAGGCCGTAGATCTGGCCGCGCCGGATCTGCAGGCCGACGTCGGACAGGGCCTGCAGGCCGCCGAAGCGCTTGTTGACGCCGCTCACCGAAAGCAGGAGATCGCTCATTTCCGCAGTCTCCTCAGGCGCCCGGCCGGCCGGCGGCTGCCGGCGCGCCGGCGGCCTCGGCAGGCAGCCCCGCGCGGGTCGGCCGGATGCCGTGCTTGGGCGCCGGCCAGATGCCGGTCGGGCGGAACAGCATGATCAGCACCAGCGACAGGCCGAACAGCAGCATCCGCAGAGCCTCGGCCGGGATCAGCTCGTCGCCGAACAAGGCCAGCTGCACCGGCTTGGCGACCTCGCGCAGCGTCTCGGGGATCGCGTAGAGCAGGATCGCGCCGAGGATCACGCCGGGCACGTGGCCCATGCCGCCCAGCACGACCATGGCCACGATGACGATCGACTCCATCAGGATGAAGCTCTCGGGCGACACGAAGCCCTGGAAGGACGCGAACATCGCGCCCGACACGCCGCCGAACGATGCGCCCATCGCGAACGCGAGCAGCTTCATGTTGCGCACGTTGATGCCCATCGCCTTCGCGGCGATCTCGTCCTCGCGCACCGCCATCCAGGCGCGGCCGATCCGCGAGTCCTGCAGGCGGATCGACACGACGATCACGCCGATCGTCAGCACGAGGAACAGGTAGTAGTACAAGGTGACCGACGGGATCGTGAACCCGCCTATCTCGAGGTTGCGCGAGAAGTCGACGCCGCCGATGCGCACCGGGTCGATGTTGCTGATTCCCTGCGGGCCGTTGGTGAAGTTCAGCGGCGCGTTCAGGTTGTTCATGAAGATCCGGATGATCTCGCCGAAGCCCAGCGTGACGATCGCCAGGTAGTCGCCGCGCAGCCTGAGCACCGGCGTGCCGAGCAGGATCCCGAATATCGCCGCCAGCCCCGCGCCCAGAGGCACCACCATCCAGATCGAGCTGTGCAGGCCGTCGGGGAAGGTGGCCGCGATCCACGGAAAGTTCATCGCCAGGTGCGGCGACGCGAGCAGCGCGTACATGTAGGCGCCGACCGCGTAGAAGGCGACGTAGCCGAGGTCCAGCAGCCCCGCGTAGCCGACGACGATGTTCAGGCCCAGCGCGAGCATCACGTACAGCAGCGCGAAGTCGGCCATCCGCACCCAGCGGTTGCCGCCCATGCCCAGCACGAAGGGGAGCACCGCCAGCACCAGCGCGATGACGATCGTGGCCGCGAAGGCGGCGCGCGGCTTGCCGGTCAGCGAAGGAACGAAGTGCGTGATCATCTCCGCCTCCTCAGGCCCGGTCGGCGACGCGCTCGCCCATGATCCCGGACGGCCGGAACAGCAGCACCAGGATCAGCACCGCGAACGCGAAGATGTCCTGGTAGTGGCTGCCCAGGAAGCCGCCGGTCAGGTCGCCGATGTAGCCGGCCCCCAGGCTCTCGATCACCCCGAGCAGCAGGCCGCCGACCACCGCGCCGGTGATGTTGCCGATCCCGCCCAGCACCGCGGCGGTGAAGGCCTTCAGGCCCGGGATGAAGCCCATCGAGAAGTGCACGATGTTGTAGTTCATCGCGACCAGCACGCCGGCCACCGCGGCCAGCGCCGCGCCGATCGCGAACGTGGCCGCGATCACCTGGTTGGCGTTGACGCCCATCAGGCTGGCGATCCGGGGGTTCTCGGCGGTGGCGCGCATCGCGCGACCCAGCTTGGTCTTGTTGACCAGCGTGACCAGGCCCACCATCAGCGAGGCGGCCACGACCAGGATCAGGATCTGCTTGGGCGCCAGGATCGCGCCGAAGATCGGCACCGGGTCGGTGGGCAGCAGGTCCGGGAACACGATCGGATTCGGCTTCCAGATGATCATCGCGACCGTCTGCAGCACGATCGACATGCCGATCGCGGTGATCAGCGGCGCGAGCCGGGGCGCGTTGCGGAGCGGCCTGTAGGCGACGCGCTCGATGAAGACCGACAGCAGCATGCAGACCGGGATCGCGGCGAGCGTCACGATCAGCAGCACCAGCGGCCCGGGCACGCCGGCCGCAAGCAGGGTGGGCACCAGCCAGACCGCGACCATCGCCCCGATCATCAGCACCTCGCCGTGCGCGAAGTTGATCAGCTGCAGGATGCCGTAGACCATCGTGTAGCCGAGGGCGACCAGCGCATAGACGCTGCCCAGCACGAGGCCGTTCAGGATCTGCTGGAGCAGGATGTCGAAATTGAACAATTGCGTCTCTCCGTGGCTGCACGCACCGATCGCGTGCTGGAAGCACGGCGAGAACCGGCGTGACGGCTTATGCAGGATCCATGCCGAGCGGACCCGTTCCGAAAACGCGAAGCGGGCGCGATTCTAGCGGAAAGCGGGCGATCGAGACAGGGAAGGGGGAGGGACGGGAAGGGAGAAGAGAGAAGGGGGGAAGGGACAGGCGGGGCGGAAGCGCGTGCCGAAAAAAAATGCCCCGGTCGGATCGATCGGGGCAAACCAGCCAGGGAGGAAACCAGGGAGACTGGGATCGAGGCTACGCGCCGCGGATCGCGCTGTCGCGCAGCGGGGGATCGCCGGCGCCGCGAACCCGACGGGCGGCCGGAAGCGGGTCGGCCCGGGCGATGGGGTCGATGAACCCGTTCGCGAAACCATGAAAAAAGGGGCGCGTCGCGCCCCTTTCCTGCCGACCCGGGATGCCCCGGGAACGGATCACTTGATGCTCAGGACCCACTTGGCGAGGGTCTCGCCCTCGGCCTCGGAAACCTGCGGGTTGGCCGGCATCGGGATCTGGCCCCAGACGCCCACGCCGCCCTTGCGGATCTTCTCGGACAGCTTGGCGACCGCATCCTTGTCGTTCGCGTACTTGGCGGCGACGTCCTTGAAGGCGGGGCCGATCAGCTTCTTGGCCTCGGCGTGGCAGGCCAGGCAGTTCTTGGCCTTGGCCAGGTCGGCGCTGGCCATGGCGGCGCCCGACGCACAGGCGAGGGCGACGGCGAGCGAGAGGGTGCGAATCGCTTTCATGAGTGCTCCGATGAATTGATGCTTCCGGAATCGATGTTCTATCGAGTCCCCGAGAGTGTACCGCAGGACGGTCCGACACCTTTCTCAAAACGCACCGGGCGCCGGGCGGTTGACCCCGGCCCGCCGTCGAGTCCCTCGAGGATGCCGTTCGACCGGCGGGAGATGACCCGGGCCGGCGCATCGTCGAGACTCGACTCGTCAAATCGGGAGAAGTGCGATGCCGTTCGTCTGGACTGGAGTCTTGCTGCTGGCGCTGCGCGCGTTCGGCATCGAGCCGGTGTCGGAATGGTCGTGGGGATGGATCCTGGCCCCCTTCGCCTGCGCCTTCGTGTGGTTCGAGATCGTCGAACCGCTGTTCGGGCTCGATCGGGTCGCCGATCCGGGCGAAGCGCTGGCAGAGACCCGCCGCAAGCGGATCGAGGCGATGTTCCCGCACTTCAGGTTCAGGCGCCGCCCGGTGCGCAGCGCCGCCACCACGGACGACGGCACCGGCTGAACCGCCGGCGCACCCTGCCGAGACGGCGCGGTCGGCACTGCCTCCCGCGCCGTCGTCGCGTCAGAAGTCGTCGAGCACCGCGCCGCGGCTCGCGCTGCTGGTCAGCGCGTTGAACTTGGCCAGCACGCCGCGCTTGTACGGCTGCTCGGGTGCCTTCCACTCGGCCCGGCGCTTCGCCAGCTCTTCTTCACTGACGTTGACCTGGAGCAACAGCTGGTGCGCGTCGATCGTGATCGAGTCGCCTTCGCGCACCAGTCCGATCGGGCCGCCGACCGCGGCCTCGGGCGCCACGTGGCCGACGACCATCCCCCAGGTGCCGCCCGAGAAGCGGCCGTCGGTGATCAGGCCGACCGACTCGCCCAGCCCGGCACCGATGATCGCCGACGTGGGGGCGAGCATCTCGGGCATGCCGGGCGCGCCCTTCGGGCCCAGGTAGCGCAGGATCATGATGTCGCCGGCGACGATCTTGCCGTCGAGGATCGCCTGCAGCGCGCTCTGCTCGTCGTCGAACACGCGCGCCGGTCCGGTGATGACCGGGTTCTTCAGGCCGGTGATCTTGGCCACCGCCCCTTCGGGCGACAGGTTGCCCTTCAGGATCGCCAGGTGGCCCTGCTTGTACAGCGCCTTGTCGATCGGGAAGATGACGTCCTGGTCGGCGCGCGGCGCATCGGGGACGTCCTTCAGTTCCTCGGCCAGCGTGCGGCCGGTGATCGTGAGGCAGTCGCCGTGGATCAGCCCGGCGTTCAGCAGGATCTTCAGCACCTGCGGGATGCCGCCGGCGCGGTGCAGGTCGGTGGCAAGGTACTTGCCCGAGGGCTTGAGGTCGCAGATGATCGGCACCCGCTTGCGGATGCGCTCGAAGTCGTCGATCGACCAGTCGATGCCGGCCGAGTGCGCGATCGCCAGGTAGTGCAGCACCGCGTTGGTCGAGCCGCCGGTGGCCATGATCAGCGTGACCGCGTTCTCGATCGACTTCTTCGTGACGATGTCGAGCGGCTTCAGGTCCTTGCGGACCGCTTCGACCAGCACGCGCGCCGACTCGGCGGCCGACTGGCGCTTCTCGTCGTCGGGGTTGGCCATGGTCGAAGAGCCGAGCAGGCTCATGCCCAGCGCCTCGAACGACGAGGACATCGTGTTGGCGGTGTACATGCCGCCGCAGGAACCGGTGCCGGGGATCGCGTTGCGCTCGATGCCCTCGAAGTCTTCCTCGCTCATCCGGCCGCGCGAGAATTCGCCCACCGCCTCGAAGACCGAGACGATGTTCAGGTCCTGTCCCTTCCAGCGGCCCGGCTTGATCGTGCCGCCGTAAACGTAGATGGCCGGCACGTTGGCGCGCATGATGCCCATCATGCCGCCGGGCATGTTCTTGTCGCAGCCGCCGATGACCAGCACGCCGTCCATCCACTGGCCCTGCACCGAGGTCTCGACGCAGTCGGCGATGACCTCGCGCGAGATCAGCGAGTACTTCATGCCCTCGGTGCCCATCGACATGCCGTCGGAGATCGTGGGCGTGCCGAAGACCTGCGGGTTGCCGCCGGCGGCCTTGACCGCCTCGACCGCCGCGTCGGCCAGCACCTGAAGGCCGCTGTTGCACGGCGTGATCGTGCTGTGTCCGTTGGCGATGCCGATCATCGGGTTGGCGAAGTCGCTCTTCTCGTACCCCATCGCGTAGTACATCGAGCGGTTGGGCGCGCGGGCGACGCCCTCGGTGATGTTGCGGCTGCGGCGGTTCGCGGTCATGGCTTGGGCTGGCTGGTCGGTTGAAGGATCGTCGGCCAGTTTAGCAAAGCGCTCTCCCCGTGGCCGGACGCCCGCCCCACATAGCGGACCGTCGCCCGCGCTCCGTCGTCCCACGCCGTGGCGGCCCGTGTCAGAATCCCCCGGGCGCCCCGACGATCCTCGGCCGGCGCGGACCGGCGCGACCACTTCCAAGCCTCTTCATGCTCGTTCACCCGCAGTTCGACCCGATCGCCTTCAGCCTTGGACCGGTGGCCGTACGCTGGTACGGCCTGATGTACCTGGTCGCGTTCGCGCTGCTGTTCCTGCTGGGCCGCGCCCGTATCCGCGCCGGCGCGCCGTCGGTGCCGCCGAAGTTCGGCGTGCGCGACCTCGAGGACCTGCTGTTCTGGGGCGCGATCGGCACGGTGCTCGGGGGGCGGCTCGGCTACGTGCTGTTCTACAAGCCCGGCCACTTCCTCGCCAACCCGCTCGACATCCCGATGGTCTGGCAGGGGGGCATGGCCTTCCACGGCGGCCTGCTCGGGGTCATCGCGGCGATGGCGCTCTTTGCGTGGCGGCGCGGCTGGCCCTTCCTGCGCATCGCGGACTTCATCGCGCCGCTGGTGCCGCTCGGCCTGGCGGCGGGGCGCATGGGCAACTTCATCAACGGCGAGCTCTGGGGCAGGCCCACCGACCTGCCCTGGGGCCTGGTGTTCCCGCAGGCCGGCGACGGCATCGCGCGACATCCTTCCCAGCTGTACCAGTTCGCCGGCGAGGGCCTGCTGCTGTTCGCGATCGTCTGGCTGTTCTCGTCGAAGCCCCGGCCGATGGGCGCGGTCTCGGGCGTATTCCTGGCAGGTTACGGGGCGCTGCGCTTCCTGGCCGAGTTCGGCCGCGAACCCGATGCCTTCCTGGGCCTGCTCGGCTTCGGGCTGTCGATGGGACAGTGGCTCAGCCTGCCGATGATCGCGATCGGACTGGCGCTGCTGGCATTCTCGAGGCGCGCTGCGCCGGTGGAGGAACGGAAATGAACCAGGTCGGTGCAGTGTTCGAACGCTTCCGGAAGGCCCGGAAGGACGCCCGCGAGCGGGCCGCACTCGATCAGCTGCTCGACGACGCGCGGCAGCTGATGACCGAGCGCGGCGAGTCGAACAGCATCGCGATCGCGACCCGCGCGCTCGGCCACTACCGCCATCTGGGCGCCGACGCGGTCCAGCGTTTCTTCGAGGTGCTGGCGAGCGAGTACGACCCCGACCCGGCCGAGATGCTGGCGCTCGCCCAGCAGTACGCCGAGACCCGCTCGCCCGAGGCGCTGATCGCGCTGCAGAGGGTGGCCGATCCGCCCCGCCAGGCGCTGCTGCGCAGGCTGAACCTGGCGCCCGGCGGCACCGGCACGCTGGTCGCGATGCGCGCCCGGCTGCTCGAGCGCCTGAAGGGCGACGCGTCGCTGAAGGCGGTCGACGCCGACTTCCAGCACCTGCTGTCGTCGTGGTTCAACCCGGGCTTCCTGCAGCTGGCCGAGGTCGACTGGAACTCTCCGGCGCAGCTGCTCGAGAAGATCATCCACCACGAGGCGGTGCACGAGATCGACGGCTGGGCCGACCTGCGCCGCCGGCTCGAGCCCGACCGCCGCTGCTTCGCCTTCTTCCACCCGGCGCTGCCCGACGAGCCGCTGATCTTCGTCGAGGTGGCGCTGCTCGAGGAAATGCCCTCGGCGATCGCGCCGCTGCTCGACCGCAAGGGGGAGCCGCAGGCCGACGCCGACCGCTTCCGGGTGGCGGCGTTCTACTCGATCTCGAACTGCCAGCCCGGGCTGCGCGGGGTCAATCTCGGCAACTTCCTGATCAAGCGCGTCGCGGATCGCCTGAAGCAACAGTTCCCGAAGCTGAAGACCTTCTGCACGCTGTCGCCGATCCCGGGCTTCGCGGGCTGGCTGGCCAAGGTCGAGACGCTCGAGTCCTCGCGGCTCAAGCCGGCAGCGGTGGCCGGCCTGCAGGCCGGGCTCGACGAACTGCGCGAGCGCTACGGCAAGGACTGGTCGCTGCTCGCCACGCCGCCCGAAGAGGGCGGCGCGCGCACCGCCGAGGCCAGGCGGCTGGACGCGGACCGTCAGATGCTGCACCGGCTGTGCGCGTTCTTCCTGCTGCACACGGCGCCGGGCGATGCCCGCGGCTCCGACCCGGTGGCGCGCTTTCACCTGAACAACGGCGCCCGGCTCGAGCGGATCAATCCGGCGGCCGACCTGTCGCGCAAGGGGATCAGGCAGTCGCACGGCCTGATGGTCAACTACCTGTACGACCTCGACGAGATCGAGGCCAACCACGAGAAGTTCGTCGACGGCCGGGTCAGCGCGTCGCGCGCGGTGCTGTCGATGCCCTGATCCCTGTCCCGCGCCCCGGAGCGGCTGCGCGGCCGGGTCCGCCCGCGCCCGGACGAAGCCCGGGCGGGCCCGCGATCAGATGACCTTGTTGGCGCGAAGCGCGGCGATCTCGTCGGCCGACAGGCCGAGCTCCTGCTGGAGGATCTCCTCGCTGTGCTGGCCCAGCACCGGCGGCGCCTTCGCGTACTCGACCGGCGTTTCCGAGAAGCGCAGCGGGCTGGCGATCAGCCGCGCCGTGCCGGCCAGCGGGTGCGGTATGTCGAACAGCGCGCCGCGCGCCACCGCCTGGGGCTCCTCGAAGGCCTGGCCGATCGTGTTGATCGGGCCGTTGGCCACGCCCGCCTCGTCGAGGATCGCGCACCACTCCTTCGTGGTCTTCCGCTTCATGATCCCGTCGAGGATCGGCGTGATGATCGCGCGGTTCTCGACCCGCTTGGCGTTGGTCGCGAAGCGCGGGTCGTCGGCGAGCTCGGGGTGGCCGGCCGCCGCGCAGTACTTGCGGTACAGGTTGTCGTTGCCGCAGGCCACGATGACGCTGCCGTCGGCGGTCGGGAACACCTGGTAGGGCACGATGTTCGGGTGCGCGTTGCCGATGCGGCCCGGCGATTCGCCGGTCGCGATCCAGTTCATGCCCTGGATCGAGGTGAGCGCCAGCGCCGAGTCGAGCAGCGAGATGTCCAGGTGCTGGCCCTTGCCGGTCTCGGCGCGGTGCGCGAGCGCCGCGCAGATCGCGATCGTTCCGTACATGCCGGTCAGGATGTCGATGATCGGCACGCCGAAGCGCACGCCGTAGCGGTCGGTCTCGGACTCGGGCGAGCCGGTGATGCTCATCAGGCCGCTCATGCCCTGCGCCATGAAGTCGTAGCCGGGGCGCTCCTTCCAGGGGCCGGTCTGGCCGAATCCGGTGATCGAGCAGTAGACGATGCCGGGATTCACCGCCTTGATGTCCTCGTAGCCCAGGCCGTAGCGCGCCAGGTCGCCGTACTTGTAGTTCTCGATGACGACGTCGCACTTCGCGGCGAGCTTGCGGATCATCTCCTGCGCTTCGGGCTTCGAGATGTCGGCCGTCAGAGAGCGCTTGCCGCGGTTGGCCGCGCAGAAGTAGGCCGCCTCGCTGGTGTCCTTGCCGTCGGCGTCCTTCATCCAGGGCGGGCCGAACGCGCGCGAGTCGTCGCCCTTGACCGGGCGCTCGATCTTGATCACGTCGGCCCCCATGTCGGCCAGGTTCTGGCCCGCCCAGGGGCCGGCAAGCACCCGGCTGAGGTCGAGAACCTTGATGTGGGAAAGGGGGCCGCTCATGTTCACTCTCCGGATTGGCGATCCGCGCGGATCGGGACGGGTCGGTTTCGAAGCCGGCGATGATAACGCCGAAGGCCGGCGCTCATCGCCCGCCGTGCGCCGACCCGGAACGCGGGGGATGCCCGAAGGCGCGCAATGCGCGGGCGAGCCGAACGCCCGAATGCGGCGAACGCCCGGTTCTGCCGAACGCTCGAGCGCGGCGAATGCCCGTCAGACGATCGGGCCGATCTGCCGGTCGGCCAGCCAGGCCTCGGCCCGGCGAAAGGCCAGCAGGCGCGCGTGGCCGTCGAGACCCGTGGCGAGTGCGCCCCGAGGATCGGGACGGGCCGGGGATCCGGCGCGGCCCTTGCGCACGGAATCGGAATGGAGGCTGCCGGCTGCCGGCCCGGCCGGATGGTCGGGCCCGGTGGAGCAGGCAGCGGGGGCGTCGGCGCTGGTCACGGCCGTCTCCCACGGGGCGAAAAGGGGGTAAGGGAGATTCTGCCCCCGTTCCTGTCTTTCCGCACCCCCTTTTCGGGTGATTCCCGGTCTTCGGGGCCCGCCCGGACCGCGGTGCCGGAGCCTGCCCGGACCTCGAGGCCGGCGCGAACCGGCCCGGGGCGGGACCGCCGGCGCCTGCCGGCCGGCCCCTTCGAGCGAGGTCAGCCCGCCAGGCCCTTCCAGAGCATGTACAGGCAGAGCGCGTAAAGCAAAAGCGCGAACACGCGCTTGAGGCCCGCCACCGACATCGCGTGGGCGGTCTTCGCGCCGAAGGGCGCGGTCAGCATGCTCGTGGCAACGATGCACACCAGCGCGGGCAGGTACACGTAGCCGACCGTGCCCGCCGGCAGCTCGAGGTTCCAGCCCGCGATGACGTAGCCGAGCGTGCCCGCCAGCGCGATCGGGAAGCCGCAGGCAGCGCTGGTGGCGACCGCCTCGTGGATCCTGACGTTCGAGCGGGTCAGGAAGGGCACGGTGACGAAGCCGCCGCCGGCGCCGACGATCGCCGAGATCACGCCGATGATTCCGCCGGCGCCGAGCATGCCGCGCGGGCCGGGCAGCACGCGGTCGGCCTTCACTTCGCGCTTGAACAGCATCTGCGTTGCCATGAAGCCGACGAACACCGCGAAGGAGATCGCGAGCAGGTTGCCCTTGAGCAGGTGCGCGACCTGGGCGCCGGCCAGCGAGCCGATCACCATGCCGGGAGCCAGCGTGCGGACCACGTCCCATCGGACCGCGCCGCGCTTGTGGTGGGCGCGAACGCTGGACAGCGAGGTGAACAGGATGGTGGTCAGCGAGGTGGCGATCGCGACCTTGACGACGATGTCGATCGGGAAGCCGCGCGTGGACAGCAGCATCGTGATGAAGGGAACCATCAGCATGCCGCCGCCGATGCCCAGCAGGCCGGCGGCGAAGCCGGTGAAGCTGCCCAGCAGCAGGAACCAGAAGAGCAGCGGGAAGTCGATCACGGGAAAATCTCCGGCCTGGCGAGGTGCGCGCATCGGGCCTGCCCCGGCTTTCCGGGCGGCGGCGCGCCGCGCAAAGCCGGCAATGCTATCACCGGGCCGCGCGGCGAGGGCAGGGCGGCAGCGGCCGGCGGCAGCGCGTCAGCGTTCCGGCAGCAGCACCTCGGTGACGAATCGCCACTCGGCCTCGGTAAGGGGCGTGATCGACAGCCTGTTGCCCCGCCGCAGCACCAGCATGTCGGCGAGCTCGGGGTGCGCGCGCATTTCGGGCATCGCGAGCAGGCGGGTCTTGCGCAGCGCGCGGACGTCGACCAGCAGCCAGCGCGGCGAGTCGGGCCGGCTCTTCGGGTCGAAGTACGGCGAAGCGGGATCGAACTGCGTGGGATCGGCGCGCGGGCCCGAGGCGACTTCGGCGATGCCGGCAATGCCCGGCTGCGCGCAGCCCGAGTGGTGGAACAGCACGCCGTCGCCCGGGCGCATCGCGTCGCGCATGAAGTTGCGGGCCTGGTAGTTGCGCACCCCTGTCCAGGGCACGGTGGCGCCCGGCGCCGCGAGGGCGTCGTCGATCGAGCACTCGTCGGGCTCGGACTTCATCAGCCAGTAGCGCCGGGTCATGGCAGGCAGGGCAGGGGGCTGCGCGCCCGGGCGGGCGCGAGACGTTTATTGCTCGCCCGAGCGGGCGCGCACTGTGAAGAGTAAGGAGACCCCGCCTGTGCCGGCGGACCGGCATCCTGAACCGTGAAGTTCAGTTCGGCCGCAGTAGGCGCCGCATCAGGTTCGTCCGGCGAAGGGACGATCACAACAGCAGCGCACCATGAACCGCGACCTGATGCATCGCATTGGTTCAAGGAATATATGGCCCAATCGAACACCGCAGGGTCTGGGACGCATTCTACCCGCTCGACGCCGGCAGGGGCCACCCGGCCATTGGTCCTAGAACAGGCTTTCCTGGCGCTTGATCTCGGCGTCGATGTCCTCGGACATCTTGCGGATGCGGTGCGCCATCTCGGCCGACTTGGGGCCGACGGCCGAGTTGTCGCCGCCCAGCAGCTCGTGCGCGAGCTGCAGCGCCGCCATCACGGCGATCCGGTCGACGCCGGAGATGCGGCCCGCGTCGCGGACCGAGCGCATCTTCTCGTCGACCATCCGGACCGCTTCGAGCAGCCGCGGCTTGTCGTCGTCCGCGACCGAAAGGCGGAATTCGCGGTCGAGGATCTTGACGTCGATCTGTGGCATCGGAGTCTCGCCGTGAACCGCGTCAGGGCGCGGCGGTATCGGAGCCTGCAGTGGCCGCGGGCGGCGCCGGCAGGCGGGACAGGGCCGCCTCGACCCGCGCGCGGGCCTCGGCGATTCGCTGCTGCAACTGCTCGTTGGCCACCTTCGCGGCGGCGAGCTGGTCGCGCAGCGTGGCGTTCTCGTCGGCAAGGCGGCGAGACAGCGAGAGCATGCGTTCGACGCGCTCGCCGAGTTCCTGCAGTTCCTGATCCATTGCGCGATGTTATGGAGCGGCCCGAGGGGGGTCAAGTCGGGCAGGATTCGGGCACGGCCGGGTCGCGCCGGCCGCCGGGAACAGCGCGCTGCAAGGGGCCGCGGCACCGTCCGACGCACGGCAGGCCGACGCTCGGGCCCCGCTCCGGTAGCATTGTCCGGCTTGGCAGTCCCTGTTCCCGAGATCCGCGATGTTCCCCTCCCCGGTTCGCCCCTCCATTTTCGCCTCCGATCGAGCCTCGGCTGGCCCCGCTGCGCGTGCGGGCTTGCGGCCCTTCTCCCGGCTTGGCGGGGCGCTCGCCTGGCTGGTGCTCGCCGCGGCCCTGCTGCTCTCGGCGCTGCCGGCGCCGGGCTTCGCGCAGGCGAGGGGCGCGCAGGGGGGTGCGGTTCGCGTCGAGGCGGTCGAGGTCGAACTGGTCGCGCGCGAGGCCGCCGTGGTGCCTGGCAAGCCGCTCACGCTCGGCCTGCGGATCCTGCACGATCCCCACTGGCACACCTACTGGAGGAATCCCGGCGACTCGGGCCTGGCCACCCAGCTCGAGCTGTCGCTGCCGGCCGGTTTCGCGGCGGGCCCGATCCAGTGGCCGGCGCCCGAGCGCCTGTTCATCCCGCCCCTGGCCAACTACGGCTACGAGGGCGAGATCGTGCTGCCGCTGCAGGTCGCGGTGCCGGCATCGATCGACGGCGATTCGGTGCGCCTGGCGGGCAAGGCCTTCTGGCTGATGTGCCGGGACGTCTGCATTCCCGGCGAGGCCGAGCTCTCGCTGGCGCTGCCGGTCGCGCGCGGCGCGGCGCCGCCGCCGTCACGCCACGCCGCGCTGTTCGAGGCCGCGCGGGCAAGGATGCCGGCGGCGGCCCTGCCGGTCTCGGTGTCCGTCGATGGCGACCGCATGTCGATCGGGTTCGACGACGCGCTCGCGTCGGCCGAGTTCTTTCCTTACCGGGAAGGACTGCTCGCCCACGCCGAGCCGCAAGCGCTGTTCGAGCTGCCGGCTGCCGGCAGGCCGGCCCGCCGGCTCGAGGTGCGTCTCAGCGCCGAGGGCGCCCAGGCTGCCGCCGACCCGGCGGCGCGCCAGGCGGCGGCCGAGGGCATCGTCGTGTCGGGCGACAAGGTCTTCGAGCTGAAGCCGGTTGCGGCCTCGTCACCGCTCGCCGGCGGCACCGAGATCTTCCGGGTGGCTGGAGCGCCCGCCTCGGCGGCGCCTGCCGGCGGCGGTTTCCAGCTTCCCGGGCTCGGCGGCCCGGGCGCTGCGTCGACCGGGGCGCCGGTGATCTCGCTGCCGGGCGGCGCCGCGGGACCGGGCAACCAGGCCAGCGCATCGGGCGCGGGGGTGCCCGCCGCCGGCCTGACGCCGATGAACCTGCTCGTGGCCGCGGTCTTCGCGGCGATCGGCGGGCTGATCCTGAACCTGATGCCCTGCGTCTTCCCGGTGATCGGGCTGAAGGTGCTCGGTTTCGCGCGGCACGGCGGCGGCGGCGACGCCGCGCACGCGCAGGCGGCGCGCGGCGCGTCGCGGGCCGGCGCCTTCGCGTTCTCGGCCGGCGTGGTCGTGTCGTTCTGGCTGCTGGCCGGCCTGCTCCTCGCGTTGCGCGCGGCCGGGCAGGCTGCCGGCTGGGGCTTCCAGCTGCAGTCGCCGGTCTTCGTCGCGGCGATGGCACTGCTCTTCGTGGCGATCGCGCTTAACTTCTCGGGCGTGTGGGAGTTCGGCGCGGCGATGACCCGGCTCGGTCAGTACGACCCGGCCTCGCGCGGGGCGCCGGCCGAGCGGCCGGGCGCCGGCGGCGGCTCGCCGCTGCTCGGTTCCTTCGGCTCGGGCGCGCTCGCGGTGCTGGTCGCCACGCCCTGCACCGCGCCGTTCATGGGTTCGGCGCTCGGGTTCACGCTTTCGGCCACGGCCCTCGAGACGCTGGTCGTGTTCACCGCGCTGGGCCTCGGCATGGCGCTCCCCTATCTGCTGCTCGGTCTCTTCCCCGCCTGGCTGCGCTGGCTGCCCAGGCCAGGCCGCTGGATGGAGAGCTTCCGCCAGGCGCTGGCCTTCCCGATGTACGCCACCGCCGCCTGGCTCGCCTGGGTGCTGGGCCAGCAGGCGGGGATCGACGCGGTGCTGGCGCTCGCGATCGGCGCGGTGCTGGTCGGTTTCGCTGCCTGGCTCTACGGGCGCTTCGTGCAGCAGGCCGCGCCGGCGCGAGTCGACCCGGCGGCGGCGCGACGGCGACGGGTGGTGGCGGCATCGCTCGCGGTGCTGTCGTTGGCGGGTGGCCTGCTGGTGGCCTGGCCGGACGATGACGTTGCCACCGGGGGCCAGGGGGCCTCGGGTGGGAGCGCCGTCCCGGCCGCGGTTTCCGATGCCGCGGCCTGGCACACCTGGTCGGCGCAGGCAGTCGCCGAGGCGCGGGCGGCCGGCCGGCCGGTCTTCGTCGACTTCACCGCAGCCTGGTGCGTCAGCTGCCAGGTCAACAAGAAGCTGGTGCTCAACGGCGACACGGTCGTCGAGGCGATGCACCGTGCCGGCGTCCTCAGGTTGAAAGCCGACTGGACCAACCGCGACCCCGAAATAACGGCCGAGCTGGCGCGCCACGGTCGCAATGGCGTGCCGCTCTACCTCGTTTACCTGCCGGGAGCCGAGCAGCCGCTGGTGCTGCCCGAACTGCTGACCAACGGGATCGTGCTCGATGCGCTCGCGGGCAAGGGGCGCAGCGGCTAGCGGTTCGCGGTTCGCGGCCGCGCCTGCGCGGCAGGAACGAGTGGCCGCCTGTGTGAACCGACCCAGGAGCCCCGAGCAATGAAGAACGACCTCGAGTCCATCGACCCCCTGCGCAGGCTGGCGATCGCCGGCGCCGCCGCGATGCCGGTCGTCGCGGCCTTGCCTGGAACCGCGCGCGCCGCGGTGCTGCCCGGAGCGCAGGCCCCGGACTTCGCGCTGCGGACGGTCGACGGAAAGGAGATCGGTCTGTCGGCGCAGCGTGGCCGCCACGTGGTGCTGGAGTGGACCAACCCGGGTTGCCCCTTCGTGCAGAAGCACTACGACTCGGGGAACATGCAGGCCCTGCAGAAGCGCTACCGCGAGCAGGGCGTGGCGTGGCTAGCAATCAGCTCGACCAACCCGTCCAGCCGCGATTGGCTCGAGCCGGCGAAGCTCGCGGCGCGCATGATCGGCGACTGGGGGGCGTCGCCCACCGCGCTGCTGCTCGACGAGGACGGCAAGGTCGGCCGGGCCTGGGGCGCGAAGACCACCCCGCAGATGTTCGTGATCGATCCGCAGGGCAAGGTCGTCTACGCCGGGGCGATCGACGACCGGCGGTCCACCGACCCGGCCGACGTCGCCCGGGCGAAGAACTGGGTGGTCGCGGCCTTCGACGACATCGCGGCGGGGCGCGCGGTGGCGACCGCATCCACCGTGCCTTACGGCTGCTCGGTCAAGTACTGACGCCAGGGTCACCGTCTACAATCGCGGCGCTTCCGGTGCCGCGCAGGCCTCTCTCGGCCAGGCGGTCAAACGGGAAACAGGGAGCGCATCGCCCAGCGCGAGCGCCAACCTGTGCTGCCCCCGCAACGGTAAGCAGCGGCGCCGCCTCGCGCGGCCCGCCGGACATCCAGCAGGCCACTGGTCGCGCGCGGCGTTCTGCGCCGGCGTTCTGGGAAGGCCCGTCCGGCGTACGCACCGGTCTGTTGGCCGGCGCGTTCCGCTGCCAGCCCGGATACCGGCCGGAAGGGAGGAATTCGCCCCGGGCGAATCCCGTTTCCTGAACCGCGCGCCTTACGGTGGGTAAGGCGCAGGAGGCCTTCCGTGTCCTTTCCCTCTGTGTCGTCGTTTAGAGCGCCGTCGGCGCGCCTCGCCCTGGCCGTCGCCGCCGGCTTCGTTCTGCCCCCATCGGCGGCAGCCCAGTCCCCGCTCGACGCGGTCGTCGTGACCGCCACCCGCAGCGACACGCCGGTCGAGCGCACGCTCGCCGACGTGACGGTCGTCGACGCGCAGGCGATCCGCGACGCGGGCGCTTCCACGCTGCCCGAGCTGCTGCGCAGCGCCGGCGGCATCGAGATCTCGCAGAACGGCGGGGCCGGGTCGGTGTCGGGCGTCTTCCTGCGCGGCGCGCGCACCTCGCAGACCCTGGTCCTGATCGACGGCATCCGGATCGAGAACCCGGCCAGCGGCGGCGGACTGACCGAGTTCCTGCCGCTGTCGGCGATCGACCGGATCGAGATCGTCAGGGCGCCGGCCTCGTCGCTCTACGGCTCGGCGGCGGTCGGCGGCGTGGTCCAGATCTTCACCCGCCGGCCGGCCGGCGACGGGATCGTGCCGTTCGCCTCGGCCGGCTTCGGCAGCCGCGGCACGCGCCAGCTGCAGGCCGGCGTGAGCGGGCGGCAGGGCGATACCGGCTTCAGCCTTTCGCTGTCGCAGGAGGCCACCGACGGTTTCGACGCCACCTTGCCCGGCAGTCCCGACCGGCAGGCCGACCGCGACGGCAACCGGGTCGGCGTGCTGACCGCCTCCCTGACGCACAGGCTGTCGGCCGACTGGCGCCTGGGCGCGAACCTGCTGGTGTCCGACGGGCGTGTCGAGTACGACGATGCCTTCTCGACGCCCGAGACGGCGAAGATGGACTACCGCTCGGCCGCGGTCTCGGCCTTCGTGACCGGCCGCCTGTCGTCGCAGTGGGAGAGCACGTTTCGCGTGGGCAACAGCTCGATCGACTACTCGTTCGCGGCCTTCACCTTCGCGCCGCGAACCGACTCGCGCACCGTCGCGTGGGAAAACCTGGTCGAGGCGGGCGGCTCGCGCTGGCAGTTCGGCCTCGAGACGGTCGAGCAGAAGATCGCCGGCGAGGGGATGACGGTCGGCGCCTTCGTCTACGCGCGCGACGAGCGCGACACCGACTCGGCCTTCGCGGGCTGGGAGAGGGACTTCGGCGCGCACCTGCTGCGCGCTTCGGTGCGCCACGACCGGATCGAGGCGGTCGGCTCCGAGACCAGCGGCTCGCTCGGCTGGGGCTGGCGGGTCTCGCCGCAGTGGCTGCTGCGCGCCGGCTGGGGCAGCGCCTTTCGCGCGCCGACCTTCGACGACCTGTACAACCCGTGGTCGCCGAACCCGACGCTGCGGCCGGAGCGCTCGATCGGCGTGGAGCTGGCCGCCGAGTGGCGGCGCGGCAGCGACCTGTTCAAGGCGACCGCCTTCTCCAACCGGATCCGCGACGCGATCGAGCTCGACGCCTTCTACACCGCGCAGAACCTCGAGGTGGCCAGGGTGCGCGGCCTCACGCTGGAGGGCCGGCGAAGCGTCGGCGATTTCGCGTTTCGCGCGAGCGTGACCTTCCAGGATCCCCAGGCCGAACGCACCGATTCGCTCACCGGCATCACGACCGACAGCGACCTGGCCCGGCGCGCGCGCCGGCACGCCACGCTCGGCGCGAGCTGGCGCCACGGCCCCTGGCGACTGGGCGCCGATGCGATCGCGCAGGGCGAGCGCGTGGACACCACGGGCGCGCGCATGGCCGGCTACGCCTTCGTCGACCTGTGGGGAAGCTATCGCCTGGACCGGCGCTGGCAGCTGTTCGGCCGGCTCGGTAACGTCGCCGACCGCGAGTACGAGACCGCCTCCGGCTACCGGGCCGCGCCCCGGGCGCTGTTCGTCGGCGTTCGCTACGAAGGACGCTGAAGCGGTGCGAGGCCGGTCGCGCGCCGCCCTCGCAGCCCTGGCGGTGCTCGCCGGGCTCGCGCTGCCGAGCGGGCCGGCGGCTGCGGGTGCGGGTGCGGGTGCGGCCGGGGCGGCGGGCGCGGCTGGCCCGGGGAGCGACGGCAGCGCTCCGATCTCGCTGGTCGACGATACCGGCGCATCGATCCGCCTCGAGCGCTTGCCGCGGAGGATCGTGTCCCTCGCGCCGCACGCGACCGAGCTGCTGTTCGCCGCCGGCCTGGGCGGGCAGGTCGTCGCGGTCGATCCGGACAGCGATCACCCGCCCGAGGCCAGGGGGCTGCCGAAGGTCGGCGCGCTGCCCGAGCCCGCGGTCGAGCGGCTGGTCGCGATGCGCCCCGACCTTGTCGTCGCCTGGGCGCCCGCGGTGCGGCCGGGTTTCGTCGGGCGCATGGCCCGGCTGGGCGTGCCGGTCTTCGTTTCCGATCCGCGCACGCTCGATTCGATCGCCGGCAGCCTCGCGCGCTTCGCGCGGCTGGCGCCCGACGGCGGCGCCGCGGGGCGCGCCGCTGCCGGGCGTTTCGCCGCGGAGCTGTCGGCGCTTCGCGCCCGCTGGGCGGGCAGCGTGGCGCTGCCGGTCTTCGTGCAGGTCTGGGGGAATCCGCTGATCACGATCAGCGATCGCGACATGATCGGCGACGCGATCGCGGCCTGCGGTGGCGTCAACGTGGCCGGGTCGCTGCCCGGCGCCGCGCCGCGGATCGACGTCGAGCGGGTGCTGGCGGCCCGCCCGGCGCTCGTCGTGGCCACCGACTCCCCGGGGGCGATCGCGCGGTGGCGACAGCTGGGGCTCGTGGAGCCCGCCGGGCCGGCGCGCTTCGCCTACCTGGACCCGGTCGTGCTGCAACGGCCGGGCCCCAGGGCCCTGGCCGCCGTCGCCGCGCTGTGCGAGGCGATCGACGCGGCCCGTTCGCCGCCGAGCGCCGGCCAGGGGCGGCCTGCGCGCTGATTTCCCGCGCGACCGGTCCGCGAAGCGATGCGACCGCGCAGCCTGCGCTAACATCGAACGCGTTGCCGCATTCGGGAGTTCGGGACATGCCGGTCGTGGCCGTGGTCAATCCGAAGGGCGGGGTCGGCAAGACGACCCTCGCGACGAATCTCGCCGGCTATTTCGCCGGCTCGGGGCGCCGGACGATGCTCGGCGATTTCGACCGTCAGCAGTCGTCGGTGCACTGGCTGCGCCTGCGCCCCGAGGCGCTCCCCGCCATCGAGACCTGGGCGATGGACGGCCGCGTGGCGCGGCCGCCCAAGGGCGTCACGCACGTGGTGCTCGACACGCCTGCCCAGATCGATGCCCGGCGGCTCGCCGACGTGGTGCGCGTGGCCGACCGGATCGTCGTGCCGCTTCAGCCCTCGATGTTCGACGTGCTGGCCACCGGCGCCTTCCTGGAGAACCTGCGCAAGGCCTTCCGGAGCCCGGGCGAGTATCGCGAGACCGTCGCGGTCGTGGGCATGCGGGTCGATCCTCGCACGCACTCGGCCGAGCAGCTCGGCCGCTTCGTCGAGACGCTCGAGCTGCCGGTGGCGGGCATGCTGCGCGACACGCAGAACTACCTGCACCTGGCCGCGCACGGCCTGACGCTGTTCGACGTGCCGAACCAGCGCGTGGAGAAGGACCTCGCTACCTGGCGGCCGCTGCTGGACTGGGTGGAAGGCCGGTCGGGTCGGTGACGAAGCCGATGTTCGTCACGCCGGCCGACCGTGCGGCGGACATCACCTCGGCGATCCGCTGGTAGCGCGTGTCGCGATCGGCGCGCAGGTGCAGTTCCGGCGGCGGCGTGCGCGTGGCCGCGTCGGCGAGCCGCGCCGACAAGGTCGCGATGCCGTCGAGCGGATCGTTGTTCCAGTAGAGCCCGCCCGCCGCGTCGATCGACAGCGCGATCGTCTCCGGCTTCTCGGCCGCGGGCGGCGCCTCGGCCCTCGGCAGGTCCAGCCTGATCGCATGGGTGAGCAGCGGCGCGGTGATGATGAAGATCACCAGCAGCACCAGCATCACGTCGACCAGCGGGGTCGTGTTGATCTCGGCCATCGGCTGGCCGTTGCTTCCAGAACCGAGCGATCCGAATGCCATTGCGCGTTCTCCTCGCGGCTCAGCGGACCATCGCGCCGCCGGTCAGCGGCGCCACCGGCCCTTTCAGGCCGTCGCGCTCGCCCGATTCCTTCAGCCTGCTGCCGGTGAGCAGCAGCGCCAGCAGGTCGTGCGCGAAGCCGTCGAGCTCGGCCAGCGCGATCCGGTTGACCCGCACGAAGGCGTTGTAGGCCAGCACCGCCGGGATCGCGACCGCCAGGCCGGCCGCGGTCATCACCAGCGCCTCGCCTACCGGGCCGGCGACCTTGTCGATCAGCACCTGGCCGCTGCTCGCGATCGCGATCAGCGCGTGGTAGATGCCCCAGACCGTGCCGAACAGGCCGACGAAGGGGGCGGTGCTGCCGACCGAGGCGAGGAAGGTCAGGCCGCTCTCCATCCTCGACGAGATCTGCGTGATCTCGCCGCGCAGCACCCGGGTCAGCATCTCCTCGCGGTCGACCGAGGCCGCCAGCGACTGGTCCGGCCGCATCGTCGCGGCGGCGACGGCCTTCTCGGTCATCGGCAGCAGCACGCGCTCGGTGTCGGTGTCGCGCATCGTGGCCAGCGCCTCGTCGAGAGAGCGCGCGTTCCAGAATCGCTCGAGCGCCGCCTTCGCGCTGCGCCGCTGGCGCCACGCGGTCCAGGCCTTCGACAGGATGAAGTACCAGCTGACCAGCGACATCGCCAGCAGCAGGTAGGCCACGCCGTGCGTGACCGCGTCGCCGGCCTGCCAGAAGTGCATCAATCCGAGTTCCCGTTCCTGCATTCGCTCTGTCCTCGATGAAGCCCGGTCGGTCGGGGCGCCTTGCCCGTCAGCCGTTCAGGCGGAATACCCATTTCCAGTCGCGATACCACTCGGCCACCGGCTCGCCGTCGACGGTGGCGGGCGTGAATCGCCACTGCCGCACCGTGTCGATCGCGGTCCTGTCGAGCAGCTCCGAGCCGCTCGAGCGCTTGAGCCGGACGTCGGTCACCCGGCCGTCGGCGCCCACCCGCACGTCGAGCAGTACCTCGCCCTGGTCGCCCATCCGCCTCGCACGCATCGGGTAGGGCGGCGGGGTGTTGCCGGCCCAGCTGGCGTCGACGCGCGGCGCGGTGCGGCGCGGCCCGGCCGGCGCCGCGGCGCTCGCGACCGCCGGGGCCTGCGCGGCCGCCCCTGCCGAAGGCGCAGCCGCGGGTCGCGATGCCGCGCTCGACGGCGTCTCGGCCGTCGGCGCCGGGGCGCTCGGCGTCGCCGTGCCCTCCGGGGGCGGTGCCGGGCTCGGCGCCGGCGTCGGCGCGGGCGCAGGCATCGGCGCCGGCGCGGGCCTCGGTTCCGGCGCGGGCCTCGGTTGCGGCGCGGCAGACGGCCGCGCCTGCGGGGCCGGCCGGAGTGTGGTTTCCGTCTTCTGTTCGGGCTTCGGCCTGGGAGGGGGCGTCGGCTCCTTCCGGACCGGGGCGGGCTTCGCCGTGAGCGGCGCCGGCTCCGGCTTCGGTGGCGGCGGCGGTTCCGACCTCGGTGCCGGCGGCGGCTCGGCCTGCCGAGGCTGCGGTGCCGCTGCGGCAGACGGGAGACCCGGCGCAACGGTCGGCGGAACGACCGGCGCAGGTTCCGGCACCGGCGGCGTCAGCAGGGTCACCCGCAGCGGCTCCACCGGCTCGGGCACGCCGGGCGCGTCGGCCAGCATCGCCACGCCGGCGAGCACCGCGAGGTGCAGGGCGACGGTGGCCGCGGCAGGGACGAGCGCTCGACGGTTCATCCTCGAAATCATATTGCAAACTAGAACCATTCTCGGTGATGGCGCGGGGGCACAGGTGCCGGATTCGCCGTCTGCCGCATACTTTAACGATGTGTCGGCCAACCGAATCCCCTCTCGCGCCTTCGCCCGCCGGCGAGCCGGCGCCCTGCGCGGTCCGCAGGCGCGCGCTCGGGTCGCTCGCCGGCCTCGCGCTCGCCGCCTGCGCCGCGCCGTCGCAGCGGTCCGTCGACGGGGTCGACGGGTCGCCGCCGCTGCCCGGGGCGCTGGCCTCGGCTCGGTTCGCGCTGCTCGGAGAGGTCCACGACAACCCGGCCGGCCATCGCCTGCGACTCGACTGGCTGCGCGAGATGACTGCCGCGCGCCGCTGGGCGATCGCGCTGGAGCAGTTCGACGCGCCCGCGCAGGCGCGGCTCGACGAGGCCCGCGCGAGGCTCGGCGGCCGGGTCGCCGCCGATCCGCGCGCGGCCGCCCGCGAGCTGGCCGAGTCGGCCGGTTTCTCGTTCGAAGGCTGGGACTGGGCCCTCTACGAGCCGGTCGTCGCGCTCGCGCTCGAACGCGGCCTGCCGCTGGTGGCGGCCAACCTCCCGGTGCGCCGGGACAGGCCGGTCGTCGAAGTCGGTCCGCCGGGCGGCTGGAGCGCGGACGATGCCGGGACGATGGCCGCGGCGATCCGCGACGGCCACTGCGGCTTGCTGTCCGAGCGGGCCGTGGCGGCGATGGTCCGCGTGCAACTGGCGCGCGACGCCACGATGGCCCGCGCGATGGTCGATGCGCATCGGCGCACCGGCCTGCCGGTGGTCCTGCTGGCCGGCAACGGGCACGTTCGCACCGACATCGGCGTGCCGCGCCATCTCGCCGACCTGCTGCCGGGCGAGCGAGGGGTGGCGGTGGGGATCGGCGAACGCGGCTCGGCTCCGGAAGGGCGCTTCGACCACTGGTTCGCGGTGGAGCCTGTCGAGCGCGAGGATCCTTGCGAGGCGCTGCGCCGCCGCTTCGGCGCCCGCAGCACGCCCGGCGGCGCGATGCGCTGACCCGGCCGGCCTCGGGGCGGCCCTAGCGCAGCCCCAGCACGTCCTGCATGTCGTAGAGCCCGGTGTCGCGGCCGGCCAGGAAGCGGCAGGCCCGCAGCGCCCCGTGCGCGTAGGTGACGCGGCTGGCCGAGCGGTGCGTGATCTCGATCCGCTCGCCGATGCCGGCGAACATCACCGTGTGGTCGCCGACGATGTCGCCGCCGCGCACCGTGGCGAAACCGATCGTGGACGGGTCCCGCTCGCCCGTGACGCCCTCGCGGCCGTACACGGCCACCTTCTTCAGGTCGCGGCCCAGCGCCTGCGCGACGACCTCGCCCATCCGAAGCGCCGTGCCGGACGGCGCGTCGACCTTGTGGCGGTGGTGCGCCTCGATGATCTCGACGTCGTAGCCGCTGGCGAGGATCTTCGCGGCGACCTCCAGGAGCTTGAAGGTGGCGTTCACCCCTACAGCCATGTTCGGCGCGAAGACCACCGCGGTGCGCTGCGCCGCAGCCTCGATCGCGGCCTTCCCGTCGGCGTCGAAGCCGGTGGTGCCGATCACCGCCTTCACGCCGTGCTTCAGGCAGGCCTCGAGGTGGCGCAGCGTGCCCTCTGGGCGGGTGAAGTCGATCAGGAAATCGGCGCCGGCCAGCGCCGCGTCGAGGTCGGCGGTGATCGCGATGCCGGTGGTGCGGCCGGCGAACTCGCCGGCCTCGCGGCCCAGCAGCGGGCTGCTCGCCACGTCGAGCGCGCCGACCAGCTCGGCGTCTTCGGCGTCGGCCACGGTCTCGATCAGCATCCGGCCCATGCGGCCGGACGCGCCTGCGATCGCGATGCGCATCGTCATCGGTCAGGATCCCTTCTTGTCGTCGGCGGGACGGAAGCCGGGCAGCGCCGGATCGCTCGGATCCTCGCGCAGCGGCAGCTCGTCGGCCTCGATTGCGCTGACCCGGTCGTTGGCGAAGCGCACGGTGACCCGGCGCAGCTCGGTCCGCCCGTTGGGGTGCTTGAAGCTGAAGACGTAGTCCCAGCGATCGGTGTGGAAGACGTGGCCGAGCAGCGGCGTGCCGAGCAGGAAGCGGACCTGGTCGCGCGACATGCCCTCGCGCACCTGGTCGACCTGCGTGCGGGTCAGGTAGTTGCCCTGCGGCAGGCCGCTGCGGTAAGGCTCGAACAGGCCGCTTCGCGAAGCGTCCTTCGACGCGCAACCCGCCGAGCCGAGCGCGACGCCGGCCGCAAGGCAGGCGATCGCCAGCCGGGCAGCGCGGCTGCGCGCCGTGAATGCAGTATCCGTGTTCATCTTGCCGGCAAGGGGCGGGCCCGAAACGAAAGTCGATATCATACGTCCACCCGTTTGCACGCCAGGCGACCGCCATGTCAGCCACCCTAGAACTGAAGAGCATGGGCCTGAAGGCCACGCTGCCGCGGCTGAAGATCCTCGAGATCTTCCAGCAGGGCAAGCAGCGCCACATGAGCGCCGAAGACGTCTACCGCGAGCTGCTGGCCGAGAACCAGGACATCGGCCTGGCCACCGTCTATCGCGTGCTGACCCAGTTCGAACAGGCCGGCCTGCTCAAGCGCAGCAACTTCGAGGCCGGCAAGTCGGTCTTCGAGCTCGACGAGGGCAAGCACCACGACCACCTCGTCTGCCTGCAGTGCGGGCGGGTCGAGGAGTTCTTCGACGCCGAGATCGAGAAGCGGCAGCAGAAGATCGCCCAGGAGCGCGGCTTCGAGCTGCAGGACCACGCGCTCGCGCTCTACGCGAACTGCGTCCGCAAGAACTGCCCGCATCGCCGCGGCTGATGCGGCCGGCCGCCTCGCGTCGTGGAGCCCGAGCAGCGGCGCGTGCCGCAGCCGAGTGCTGACAACGGGCACGCCGCTTGCTAAGTTGCGGGCATGAGCGCGACGAACCTGACCCCGATCCACCCGCCGCCGGGCATCTTCGACGAGATGCTCGATGCGCGCGGCGAGTGCCGGCCGCACTATGGCGCCTATGGCCGCTGGCTCGCCGCGACCAGCGCCGACTCCATGGCGGCCAAGCGGGCCGAGGCCGACCTGCTGTTCCGGCGCAGCGGGATCACCTTCGCGGTGTACGGCGACGAAGGCGGCACCGAGCGGCTGATCCCCTCGGATCCGGTTCCGCGGATCATCCCGGGCTCGGAGTGGTCGATGCTCGAGCGCGGGCTGGTCCAGCGGGTCACCGCGATCAACCGCTTCCTGGCCGACATCTACCACGGCCAGGAGATCCTGCGGGCCGGCGTCATTCCGGCCGAGCAGATCCTGGTCAACGACCAGTACCAGGTCGCGATGATCGGCACCCGCGTGCCCCGCGACATCTACGCGCACATCGTAGGCGTCGACATCGTCCGCGATGCCGACGGCCAGTACTACGTGCTCGAGGACAACCTGCGGGTGCCGTCGGGCGTGTCGTACATGCTGAGCAACCGGCGCACGATGATGCGCCTGTTCCCCGACCTGTTCCGCAGCCACGCGGTGCGCCCGGTCGAGCACTATCCCGCGCTGCTGCTGCACACTCTTCGTGCATCCACCGAGGTCGACAACCCCACGGTGGTGCTTCTCACCCCGGGCCGCTACAACAGCGCCTACTTCGAGCACGCCTTCCTCGCCCGGCAAATGGGCATCGAGCTGGTCGAGGGGCAGGACCTGTTCGTGCGCGACGGCTTCGTGTGGATGCGCACCACGTCGGGGCCCCAGCGGGTCGACGTGATCTACCGGCGGATCGACGACAGCTTCCTCGATCCGCTGGCCTTCCGGCCCGACTCGATGCTCGGGGTGCCCGGGCTGCTCGCCGCCTACCGGCTCGGCAACGTGGTGATCGCCAACGCGATCGGCACCGGCGTGGCCGACGACAAGTCGATCTACCCCTACGTTCCCGAGATGATCCGGTTCTACCTCGGCGAGGAACCGATCCTGAAGAACGTGCCGACCTGGATCTGCCGCAGGCCCGACGACCTGAAGTACGTGCTCGACCACCTGCCCGAGCTGGTGGTCAAGGAAGTGCACGGGGCGGGCGGCTACGGCATGCTGGTCGGCCCGACCAGCACCGCCGACGAGATCGCCCGCTTCGCGCAGGCCCTGAGGGCCGAGCCGGCCAACTACATCGCGCAGCCGACGCTGTCGCTGTCCACCTGCCCGACCTTCGTCGACGAGGGGATCGCGCCGCGGCACGTCGACCTGCGGCCCTTCGTGCTGGTCGGGCGCGATGTCCGGATGGTCGCCGGCGGGCTGACCCGGGTCGCGCTGCGCAAGGGCTCGCTGGTGGTCAACTCTTCGCAGGGCGGGGGCACGAAGGACACCTGGGTCGTCGACGAGCCGGGCAGCGCGGCGGCGCGCGATCACGCCGAGGCGGCGGCCGGTCTCGCGATCGAGCCGGTGCCGCCGGTCATGCCCGAGGAGGCCCACGAGCTGACGCCGCCCGAGCCGCCGGCGGGCATCGCGCCGACCGCGCACGGAGAGCGCTGATGCTGTCGCGCGTCGCCTCGCACCTGTACTGGATGTCGCGCTACCTCGAGCGCGCCGAGAACATGGCGCGGATCCTCGACGTCGGCCAGTCGCTCGCGCTGCTTTCGGCCGAGGACGGCGGCGACGCGATCGAGCCGCTGGTCATCACCGACACGCTCGCAGCCTTCGAGGCGAGCGGCCTGCCGGCCACTTCGGAGGGGGTCGCCCGTTTCCTGGCCTGGGACCCGCAGCATCCGTCGAGCATCGCCAACTGCCTGGAGGCCAGCCGCGAGAGCGCCCGCACCGTGCGCGGCGTGATCACCTCCGAGATGTGGGAGACGATCAACGACACCTGGCTGCAGCTGCAGCAGAAGCGCCGGGCCGGCGGCCAGCCGGTCGACTCGCCGTTCTTCGAATGGGTCAAGGAACGCAGCCACCTGTTCAACGGCGTCACGTCGGCCACGATCAGGCGCGACCAGCCGCACCTGTTCATCCTGCTCGGCGCCTACATCGAGCGGGCGGACAACACCGCGCGCATCCTGTCGGTCAAGCAGTACGCGGCCTCGCGCCGGGCCGCCGCGGCCGATGCCGAGACCGAGTACTCCGACTACTACCGGCTCACCTCGGTGCTGCGTTCGGTGTCGGCCTTCGAGGCCTATCGCGACACCTACCGCGACGCGGTCGACGCGCGCCGGGTGGCGGAGCTGCTGATCTTCGATCCGAGGCTGCCGCGCTCGCTGCGGTTCTGCTTCGACCGGATCGAGGGCATCCTGCGCCAGCTTCCCCAGCAGTCGGGCCGGCCCGCGCGCCGGCTGGCGGCCACGATCCACGCCAGGCTGGCCTACGGCGACGTGTCCGAGGTGCTCGCGCTGGGCATGCACGAGTTCCTCGAGATGTTCCTGCGCGACAACGTGCAGCTGGGCGAGGCGGTCCACGCGGCCTACCTCGAGATGAAGTGAGCGCCGTCCGACCATGCAGCTGACCGTCTTCCACGAGACCACCTACCGCTACGCGGACCCGCCGAGCCGCAGCACGCAGTACATCCGGCTCTCGCCCTATCCGTCGGCCCGCCAGCGCGTGCTCGAGTGGGCGGTCGAGATGCCGGCCCCCGCGCTGGTCATGAAGGACGCCTTCGACAACGTGACCCACGTGCTGGCGCTCGACGCGCCGCCGGCCGAGATCTCGCTGGTGGCCCGCGGCCGGATCGAGGTCGACGAGATGGACGACGGCGAGCCGGCCGGTCGCATCGATCCGCGCGTCTTCCTGCGCGAAACGGCGCTCACCGAGGCCGACGACGCGATCCGGGCCTTCGTCGAGCCGATGCGGCGCACCGTGGCCGGCAGGCCGCTGATCGGGATCACCGACCTGATGAACGCGATCGTCGACCGGATGCCGTACACGCCGGGCGTCACCGAGGTCCACCACACCGCCGCCGAGGCCTTCGAGGCCGGCGCCGGGGTCTGCCAGGACCACAGCCACGTCTTCATCGCCTGCGCGAGGGCGCTCGGCGTGCCCTGCCGCTACGTGAGCGGCTACGTCTACTCGTCCGATTTCGAGCAGGTCGCCAGCCACGCCTGGGCCGAGGTCTGGATCATGAACCGCTGGGTCAGCTTCGACATCAGCAATGCCCGCCATGCCGGCGGCGCCCACGTCAAGCTCGCGATCGGGCTCGACTACCTCGACGCCTGCCCGGTGCGGGGCGTGCGCCTGGGCGGCGGGCACGAGCGCCTGTCCACCAAGGCCTGGGTGCGCGCCGCCGACCAATGAACCCCATCCCGCCTCGATGACCTACTGCGTCGCCATGGCCCTCGACGAGGGCCTTCTCTTTGCCTCGGACTCCCGCACCAACGCGGGCGTCGACCACGTGTCGACCTTCTCGAAGATGTCGGTCTTCGAGACGCCCGGCGAGCGCGCGATCGTGCTGCTGAACTCGGGCAACCTGGCCACGACCCAGGCGGTGGTGAGCACGCTGCGCCAGGCGCTGCACACCGACCGGCCGAACCTGATGAGCGTGGCCACGATGTTCGACGCGGCCACGCTGGTCGGCGATGCGGTGCGGCGGGTGATCCACCACCACTCGACGAGCCAGCTGTCGCAGGCCGGGGTCGACTTCAGCTGCAACTTCCTGGTCGGCGGCCAGATCGCCGGCGACGCGCCGCGGCTCTTCCTCGTCTACGCCGAGGGCAACTTCATCGAGAGCAGCCCCGACACGCCGTACTTCCAGATCGGCGAGAGCAAGTACGGCAAGCCGATCATCGACCGGGTGATCCGGCCGTCGACGCCGATCGACGAGGCGATCAAGTGCGCGCTGGTCTCGTTCGATTCCACGATAAAGAGCAACCTGTCGGTCGGCCTGCCGATCGACCTGGCCTTCGTCAGGCGCGACGAGTGCCGGGTCGGCTTGCGTCACCGGATCGAGCCCGACGACGCCTACTTCGGCCACATCCGGGTCGCGTGGGGCCAGGGCCTGCGCAAGGTGTTCAACGAGCTGCCGGCGCCGGAGTGGCTGGCGGCCGATCGCGGCTGAGCCCGGAGCGCCGAAGACGCGGTGGCGGGCGCTCGGGGAGCGGGCCACCCCGGGGCGTTCAGCCCTGCGCGAGCATCTCCCGCGCGTGCTTGCGGGTGGTGGCGGTGATCTCGGCGCCGCCGAGCATCCGGGCGATCTCCTCCACCCGGCCCGGGCGATCGAGCGGCTCGATCCGGCTCACGGTGCGGCCGTCGGCGGTTTCCTTGGTGACCCGGTAGTGGCGGTGCGCCTTGGCCGCCACCTGCGGCAGGTGCGTCACGCAGAGCACCTGCCGGTCGTCGCCCAGCCGGCGCATCAGCGCGCCGATCGCGTCGGCCACCGCGCCGCCCACGCCCGCGTCGGCCTCGTCGAAGATCAGCGTGGGCACCGGGTTGGCCTGCGCCGCGAGCACCGAGATCGCCAGGCCGATCCGCGAGAGCTCCCCGCCCGAGGCCGCCTTGGCAAGGGGCCGGGGCGTGGCGCCGGCGTGGGCCGCCACCCGGAACTCGACCGAATCCGAGCCCGAGGCCGAGGGCTCGGCCGGCTCGCAGCGGATCTCCAGCCTGCCGCCTGCCATGCCCAGCTCGGACAGGTGCGAGGACACGCCGTCGGCCAGGCGCACGGCAGCCTTGCGGCGGGCCGCCGAAAGCTTGCCGGCGAGCGCGTCGTAGCGCTCGCGGGCCGCGCCGGCCCTGGCCCGCAGGCCCTCGATGTCCTGCGCGGCCTCGAGCTCGGCGAGCCGTCGCCGCATCGACTCGAGGGCGTCGGGGATCTCGTCGGGCGTCATGCGCATCTTGCGCGCGGCTTCGAAGATCGCCGAGATCCGCTGCTCGGCCTGCGCGAGCCTGTCCGGGTCGAGGTCGACCCGGTCGGCATACGCGGAGAGCGTCGAGGCGGCCTCGTCGACCTGGATCGCCGCGCTGTCGAGCAGTTCGATCGCCTCGCCGAGCCGGCCGTCGATCGCCGCGAGCGGGCGCAGTCGCTGGAGAATCTGGTGCAGCCTGCCGGCCAGCGCGTCGTCGCTGTCGGCCAGCGCATCGGCGGCGCCGCGCGTGCCCTCGATCAGCGAAGCCGCGTGCGCGAGTCGCTTCTGCTCCTCGTTCAGTTCCTGCCACTCGCCAGGCGCCAGCCGCAGCCTGTCGAGCTCGCCGACCTGCCAGGCCAGGCGGTCGCGCTCGAGCGCGAGCTCGCGCTGCCCGGTCTCGGCCGCCTCGATCTCGCGGGCCAGCGCCCGCCAGGCCGACCAGGCCTCGCCGAGCGCGCGCGCATCGTCGGTCAGGCCGGCATAGGCGTCGAGCAGCAGGCGCTGGCCGTCGGCCCGCAGCAGCGATTGCGCGGCATGCTGGCCGTGGATGTCGACCAGCCGCTCGCCGAGCTCGCGCAGCAGGGCGGCGGTGGCCGGATTGCCGTTGACCAGCGCCCGCGAGCGGCCGTCGGCGTCGACGACCCTGCGCAGCAGCACGCTGCCAGGATCGCCGGCGAGCTCGCGCTCGGCCAGCCAGGCGTCGAGCCCGGGCTCGCTGCTGAACACCGCGCAGATGTCCGCCCGGCTCGCGCCTTCGCGCACCACGCCGGCGTCGGCCCGTCCGCCCATGGCCAGGGCGAGCGCGTCGAGCAGGATCGACTTGCCGGCGCCGGTCTCGCCGGACAGCACGGTGAAGCCGGGGCCGAACTCGAGCTCGGCCTCGTCGACGATGACGAAATCGCGCAGGCGCAGGGCGAGCAGCATGGTCAGCGGCGTCGATGCTGCAGGATCGGCAGTTCGTGCCAGTTGAGCTTGCCGCGCAGCGTGGCGTAGTAGGTGTAGTCGGGCGGGTGCAGGAAGCGGCTGCGGAAGGGCGCGCGCTGGATGATGATGTCGTCGCCCACGTGCAGGTCGCTGAACACCTGCATGTCGCCTGCCACGCGGGGCTCGCGCCCTTCGACGACCCGGATCGTGATGGTGACGTCGTCGGGCAGCACGATCGGGCGGTTGGACAGCGCCTGCGGGGCCACCGGCACCATGACGATCCCCTGCACCTGCGGGTGCAGGATCGGGCCGTTGGCCGACAGCGCGTAGGCGGTCGAGCCGGTCGGCGTGGCGACGATCAGGCCGTCGGCGCGCTGGCTGTACATGTACAGGTCGTCGACGTGCACCTGCAGCTCGATCATGCCGGCGCGCGACGAGCGGTTGACCACCACGTCGTTCATCGCCAGCGCGTTCCAGACGATCTCCTGGTCGCGCACGACCCGCGCGGTGAGCAGCGTGCGCTCCTCGGCGTGGTAGTGGCCGTCGAGGATCATGCCCAGCGCGTCGTGCCAGTTCTCGAGCGCGATGTCGGTGACGAAGCCGAGCCGCCCGTGGTTGATCCCGACCAGCGGCACCTCGTAGGGCGCCAGCTCGCGGGCGAGGCCGAGCATGGTGCCGTCGCCGCCGATCGCGACCGCGAGGTCGGCGCGGTGGCCGATCTCCTCGGTGTCGGCCGCGTCTTCGGCCCGGCCGATCGACTCGGCGGTGCCGCGCTCGAGCAGCACCGAGAGCCCGCGCCCGCGCAGGTAGTCGCCGATCTGGGCGATCGCCGGCGCGACGCCTTCGGTCTGGTAGCGCCCGGCCAGGGCGACGGTGCGGAACGGGGGTCTCATCGGAGCGCATTACACCACAAGGACCGGGGCGGATCGCGGCCCTCGGCCTCGTGCATCGGGCCTAGGCCGAAAGCCCCCGATTCCGGAACTGGCTCTAAAATGAACGCATGCTCGACTCCCGCGCCCAGACGCTGCTCAAGACCCTGATCGAACGCTACATCGCGGACGGACAGCCGGTCGGCTCGCGCACGCTGTCGCGGCACTCCGGCCTCGACCTTTCGCCCGCCACGATCCGCAACGTGATGGCCGACCTCGAGGAAATGGGGCTGATCGCCAGCCCCCACACCTCGGCGGGGCGGATCCCCACGCCGCGTGGCTACCGGCTGTTCGTCGACACGCTGCTCACCGTGCAGCCGCTCGAGCACGAGCAGACCGAGCAGATCGAGGGCAGGCTGCGCGCCGACGAGCCGCAGAGGGTGTTGTCCACCGCGGCCTCGCTGCTCTCCAGCCTGTCGCACTTCGCCGGCGTCGTCATGACGCCGCGGCGAGCGTCGCTGTTCAGGCAGGTCGAGTTCCTGCGCCTGTCCGAGCGCCGCCTGCTGCTGATCATCGTCACCCCCGAGGGCGACGTCCAGAACCGCATCCTGACCACCGAGCGCGACTACACGTCGTCGCAGCTGATCGAGGCGGCCAACTACATCAACCAGAATTTCGCCGGGCTGGACTTCGGCGCGATCCGCGAGCGGCTGCAGCGCGAGCTGGCCACGCTGCGCGACGACATCACCGCGCTGATGCAGAAGGCGGTCGAGACCAGCACCCGGGCGCTCACCGAAGAGGCCGATCCGGTCGTGATCTCGGGCGAGCGCAACCTGGTCGGCGTGGCCGACCTGGCCGACAACGTCGACCGGCTGCGCCGGCTGTTCGACCTGTTCGAGCAGAAGACCGGCCTGGTGCAGCTGCTCGACGCCTCCAGCCGGGCGCAGGGCGTGCAGATCTTCATCGGCGGCGAGTCCGAGCTGGTGCCGATGGACCAGCTGAGCGTGGTCGTCGCCCCCTACGAGGCCGACGGCCGGATCATCGGCACGCTGGGCGTGATCGGCCCCACCCGCATGGCCTACGAGCGGGTGATCCCGATCGTCGACATCACCGCCAGGCTGGTGTCCTCTGCGCTGAGCCACGGCGCGGCGCCGACCCGAGGCCAAGACACCGGCTGAGCCACGGACGGCCCGGCCGGCCGCGCGCCGCCGCACATTGTTCCCTTCCCCCTTCCCCATTCCCCCTGCCCACCCAAGAAAATGCTGATCGACCACCGCACCTACCAGGTCCACCCCGGCAAGCTCAACGAGTTCCTGAAGATCTACGGCGAGCAGGGCCTGCCGATCCAGAAGCGCTACCTGGGCGAGCCCTTCGGCTGGTTCGTGTCGCACGACATCGGCCCGCTGAACCAGGTCGTCCACATGTGGAAGTACGAGAGCCTGGCCGACCGCGAGCAGCGGCGCGCCGGGCTGGCGGCCGACCCGGACTGGCAGGCCTACCTGGCGAAGGCCTCGCCGCTGCTGGCGTCGATGGAGAACAAGATCCTGCGCCCGGCGCCGTTCTTCCAGCTGGCCTGAGGCGGCGCGCGATGCCCTTCACCTCGGCTTCGGCCTTCGACCACTCGATGCCCGAGCGCACCGCGGTGCTGCTCGTGCAGCTCGGCACGCCCGATGCGCCCGAAACCGCCGCGGTGCGCCGCTACCTGCGCGAGTTCCTGTCGGATCCGCGGGTCGTGGAGATCCCCGCGGCGGTCTGGAAGCCGATCCTGCACGGCGTGATCCTGCGCACGCGCCCGGCCAAGTCGGCGCACAAGTACGCGACGATCTGGACGCCCGAGGGCTCGCCGCTGATGGTGAACACCGCGAAGCAGGCCACGCTGCTGCGCGGCTGGCTCGGCAATGCCGGTCACGAGGTCGACGTGGCGTTCGCGATGCGCTACGGCAACCCCTCGATCCCGAAGGTATTGCGCCAGCTGCGCGAGCGCAACACGAAGCGGATACTGGTCCTGCCGCTCTATCCGCAGTACGCCGGCTCGACGACGGCCACCGCGATCGACGCGGTCAATGCCGAGCTCGCCGGCTGGCGCAACCAGCCCGAGCTGCGCTGGGTGCGCGACTTCCACGACGACGACGCCTGGCTCGACGCGCTGGCCGCCCGGATCCGCGACCAGTGGGAGAAGGACGGCCCGCCCGATCGGCTGGTCATGAGCTTCCACGGGGTGCCGAAGCGCACCCTGCTGGCGGGCGACCCCTACCATTGCGAGTGCCTGGCCAGCGGCCGGCTGCTCGCCCAGCGCCTGGGGCTCGGCCGGTCGGACTGGACGGTCACCTTCCAGTCGCGCTTCGGCCGGGCCGAGTGGCTGCAGCCGTATACCGAGCCCACGCTTCGCGAGCTGGGCAAGTCCGGCGTCCGGCGGGTCGACGTCGTCTGCCCGGGCTTCGTGTCCGACTGCCTCGAGACCCTCGAGGAGATCGCGATCGAGGGCAAGCAGGCCTTCCTCGAGAGCGGGGGCACCGACTATCGCTACATCGGCTGCCTGAACGACTCGCCGGCCTTCGTCGACGCGCTCGGCAGGCTCGCCTTGCGCCACCTGTCGGGTTGGGACACGCTTCGGCCCGATCCGGAGCAGGCCGCCCGGCGCAGCGAAGCGCTGGCGCGCCGCCGCGAACGGGCGCTCGCGGCCGGCGCGAAGGCCTGACCCGGTTTACGGCCGGCGCGCGCGGCTGCGCGGGCGCCCGTGCCGGTCTCGGCCGCCGTTTCCGTGCCGGCGGCGTGCGCCGGGCGGCGGCGCGGCTTGAAATCGCCGGCGACCGCCCCGATATTTCGGTTTTGAGCCGGCGCAAGCCCGGCAAGTCTTTGATTTTTCTCGAGAGGATTGCATGACCGACGAGCAGCGAGCAGGGCCCGACGCGGCTCCCCAGCGTTCCGGAAACGAGACGGCAGCGCAGGCCGAGGCCTCCCGGCCGGCAGCCGGCTCGCAGCAGTCCGGCGAGGGGGCGCCGCCGCCGGGCGCCGACCGGCTCGCCGAGCTCGAGGCGAAGTGCGCCGAGCTCGAGGCGCGGTGCGCCGAACTCAGGGACCAGCACCTGCGCGCGGTCGCCGAGGCCGAGAACGTCCGCCGCCGCGGCCAGGAAGAGGTCTCGAAGGCCCACAAGTACGGGATCGAGTCCTTCGCCGAGGCGCTGCTGCCGGTGCGTGACAGCCTGGAGCTGGCGCTGGCCACCGAGTCGCCGTCGATCGAGAACCTGAAGGAAGGCGTCGAG
Source organism: Zeimonas sediminis (assembly GCF_023721795.1). Taxonomy (NCBI): domain Bacteria; kingdom Pseudomonadati; phylum Pseudomonadota; class Betaproteobacteria; order Burkholderiales; family Burkholderiaceae; genus Zeimonas; species Zeimonas sediminis. Next base: position 306,173 of record NZ_JAMQYE010000002.1, on the reverse strand, counting down.
GCCACCTTGCGCCTGCTCGCCTCGGTCTTCGAGAAGAACAAGCTGCTCGCGATCGAGCCGGCAGGCCAGAAGTTCGACCCGAACCTGCACCAGGCGATCTCGATGGTGCCGGGCAATACCGCCAATCCGCCGGTGGCGGCCAACCACGTGGTGGCCGTGCTGCAGAAGGGCTACCTGATCAACGACCGCGTGCTGCGTCCGGCGCTGGTCACCGTGGCGCAGGGCTGAACGGGACAGGCCGCCGGCGCGCAGCGGTTGCGACTTGAAATCCGGCCCCGAACACGCATCTTGAATCGCAAGTCATCCAGACACTGAGGAATCCACAGATGGGCAAGATCATCGGCATCGACCTGGGAACCACGAACTCCTGCGTCGCGATCATGGAGGGCGGCCAGCCCAAGGTCATCGAGAACTCGGAAGGCGCGCGCACCACGCCGTCGATCATCGCCTACATGGAAGACGGCGAGATCCTGGTCGGCGCGCCGGCCAAGCGTCAGGCGGTCACCAATCCGAGGAACACGCTGTACGCGGTCAAGCGGCTGATCGGCCGCAAGTTCCAGGAAAAGGAGGTCCAGAAGGACATCGCGCTGATGCCTTACGAGATCGTCAAGGCCGACAACGGCGACGCCTGGGTCAAGGTGCGCGACAAGCAGCTCGCGCCGCCGCAGGTGTCGGCCGAGGTGCTGCGCAAGATGAAGAAGACCGCCGAGGACTACCTCGGCGAGGAAGTCACCGAGGCCGTGATCACGGTTCCGGCCTACTTCAACGACAGCCAGCGGCAGGCCACGAAGGACGCCGGCCGGATCGCCGGCCTGGAAGTGAAGCGGATCATCAACGAGCCGACCGCGGCCGCGCTCGCCTTCGGCCTGGACAAGGGCGGCGGCAAGGATCGCAAGATCGCGGTCTACGACCTGGGCGGCGGCACCTTCGACATCTCGATCATCGAGATCGCCGACGTCGACGGCGAGCAGCAGTTCGAGGTGCTGTCCACGAACGGCGACACCTTCCTGGGCGGCGAGGACTTCGACCAGCGCCTGATCGACTACATCATCGCCGAGTTCAAGAAGGAGCAGGGCGTCGACCTGGGCAAGGACGTGCTCGCGCTGCAGCGGCTCAAGGAAGCCGCCGAGAAGGCGAAGATCGAGCTGTCCTCGGGCCAGCAGACCGAGATCAACCTGCCCTACATCACGGCCGACGCCAGCGGCCCGAAGCACCTGAACCTGAAGATCACCCGCGCCAAGTTCGAAGCGCTGGTCGAGGAACTGGTCGAGCGCACGATCGAGCCTTGCCGGATCGCGCTGAAGGACGCCGGCCTGAAGGCCTCGCAGATCGACGACGTGATCCTGGTCGGCGGCATGACCCGCATGCCCAAGGTGCAGGAGAAGGTCAAGGAGTTCTTCGGCCGCGAGCCGCGCAAGGACGTCAACCCCGACGAGGCGGTGGCGGTCGGCGCCGCGGTGCAGGGCGCCGTGCTGGCGGGCGAGAAGAAGGACGTGCTGCTGCTCGACGTGACCCCGCTGTCGCTCGGCATCGAGACGCTGGGCGGCGTCATGACCAAGATGATCCAGAAGAACACCACGATCCCGACCAAGTTCTCGCAGACCTTCTCCACCGCCGAGGACAACCAGCCGGCGGTCACGATCAAGGTCTTCCAGGGCGAGCGCGAGGTCGCCGCGGGCAACAAGCTGCTCGGCGAGTTCAATCTCGAGGGCATCCCGCCGGCCGCGCGCGGCACGCCGCAGATCGAGGTCGGCTTCGACATCGACGCCAACGGCATCCTGCACGTGTCGGCCCGCGACAAGGCCACCGGCAAGGAAAACAAGATCACTATCAAGGCCAATTCGGGCCTCTCGGAAGACGAGATCCAGAAGATGGTCAAGGACGCCGAGGCCAACGCCGAGGAAGACCACAAGCGGGTCGAGCTCGCGCAGGCGCGCAACCAGGCCGACGCGCTGGTGCACTCGGTGAAGAAATCGCTGGCCGAGCACGGCGAGAAGATCGACGCCGAGGAAAAGGCGAAGATCGAGGATGCGATCATGGCCGCCGAGCAGGCGCTCAAGGGCGACGACAAGGCCGAGATCGAGGCGAAGACCAACGCGCTGATGACCGCGTCGCAGAAGCTCGGCGAGATGATGTACGCCGACATGCAGCAGGCGGCCGGCGAAGCGGGCGGCGCCGAGGGCGCGGCCGAGGCCAAGCGTCCGAAGGACGACGACGTGGTCGACGCGGACTTCAAGGAAGTGAAGCGGGACGCTTGAGGAAGGGAAGTCCCTGGGCATCGCCGCCGGGTCGCTGTCAGAGCTCGATACGCTGATCGAGCTCGCGCAGCGACTCGGCTATTTGAACGACTCACAGGAGTTGAGGAAGACGGCGGAAGATGTGAGCGGGATGCTGATGGGTCTGCAGACGTCGATTCGGCGCCGTGCGGAAGCCTGAACCCCTTCTCCCTTCTCCCTTCTCCCTTCCCCGACAGAAATGGCCAAACGCGACTACTACGAAGTCCTCGGCGTCGCCAAGAACGCGAGCGACGATGAGCTGAAGAAGGCCTATCGCAAGCTGGCGATGAAGTACCACCCGGACCGCAATCCGGACAGCAAGGAGGCCGAGGAGAAGTTCAAGGAGGTCAAGGAGGCCTACGAGACGCTCTCCGAGCCGCAGAAACGCGAGGCCTACGACCGCTTCGGTCACGCCGGCGTCGACCCGAACGCCGGCTTCGGCGGCGGCCCCGGCGGTTTCGGCGCCGGCGCGGGCGGCTTCGCCGACGTGTTCGGCGACATCTTCGGCGACATCTTCGGCGGCGCCAGGCAGGGCGGCGGCGGTCGCGCCGGCGTCTACCGCGGCGCCGACCTGCGCTACGCGATGGAGATCACGCTGGAGCAGGCCGCGCGCGGCTACACCACCGAGATCCGCGTGCCGAGCTGGGAGGGTTGCGACGCCTGCGGCGGCACCGGCGCCAAGCCCGGCACCAAGCCGAAGACCTGCGGCACCTGCAACGGACAGGGCGCGGTGCGGGTGCAGCAGGGCTTCTTCTCGATCCAGCAGACCTGCCCGACCTGCCACGGCTCCGGCAAGGTGATCCCGGATCCCTGCACCGCCTGCGACGGCGTGGGCCGGGTCAAGAAGACCAAGACGCTCGAGGTGAAGATCCCGGCCGGCATCGACGACGGGATGCGGATCCGCTCGGCAGGCAACGGCGAGCCCGGGCTCAACGGGGGCCCGCCCGGCGATCTGTACGTCGAGATCAGGGTGCGCGAGCACCCGGTGTTCCAGCGCGACGGCGACGACCTGCACTGCGAAGTGCCGATAGGCATCACCACCGCCGCACTGGGCGGCA